>NZ_JBIARH010000035.1:0-79902 GCF_042889785.1 Streptomyces sp. NPDC002476
AGTACGTCCAGTACAAGGACTTCCGGCCGGCACACCGAGAGCACGCACCCCACGCCGCTCCTTGACGGGCAAACGTTGCCTGCCGCGGCACTAGAACAGCGCGCCGCCCGCGATCTCGCCGTGCGCCTCCACTTCGGGTCCGACGGCGTCCAGCCGGGACTTGATGTCGAGCAGCACGGTGAGTTCCTCCGGCGCGAGGTCGTTCAGTACCCGGCGCTGTTCATCGGTGAGCAGATCGACGGCGAACCCGGCGCCGTACAGCACGGCGAGCCGGTCCGGTGGTTCGGTCATGACGGGCCTCCCATAGAGACGGACCGTCCGGCCCCCCGCACCGGACGGTCCGGTACGGCGCGCCCGAGCCGGACGAACAACTGGGTGAGCGCGTCGGTGGTGTGCAGGGCGCTGACGGTGACCGCGGTCTCCTGCCCCCGCGACAGCGGCAGTCGGTCGAGCAGCGCGTGCAGTTCGGCGGAGTGGCCGTCGTCGAGGCGTGCGTGCTCGTGCACGGTACGGAAGGCGGGGGCGGGCAGCCCGGTCAGCCGGGCCAGCCGGGGCGCGAGTCCGGCGGCCGGGGCGTGGCCCTCCAGAACGGCGATGTAACCGAGCAGCGCCACCGGGTGGTGGTGCTCGATCCAGTAGTACTGGGCACCCGCCAGTGAGGCGACGAGCGGATCGGGCACTCGGTCCACCGCGTCCCGGGGGTCGCCGCCCGCCGCGGCCAGGTCCTCCAGCAGCCAGGCGTCGTGGTCCGCCTCCTCCCGGATGTGACCGTCCAGATAGGGGACGAGCGAGGCGCTCAGCGGATCGCCGTACCGCCCCAGCAGCGCGGCCCGTTCGGCGGCCCGTTCCATCAGTGGTACGGAGGCGCGGATCAACGCGTGCATCGTGCCCAGGTACGCCCGGTAGCGGGGCAACAGGCCTTCGGCACGCCACAGTCCGGCCAGGGCCGTCCGCAACACCGGTTCGGCGAGGGACAGTTTGACGCGTAGCCGCTCGGAGGCCGACAGCCGGTGGGCCGCCGATGGGCCCTCGGAGGCGGAAGGCCGCTCGGAGACGGACGGCGCGGTCGGTTCGACGGCACTCATGTCCGGGTGCCTCCCGTCACCTGGTGCGGAGCCGGGTAAGCGGCCGATGACGGACTCGGTGACGGACTCGGCGACGGGGCCGGGGGCGGAGTCCGGCCGGGGGTCTGCTCACCGCCGCCCGGGGCCGCCACCAGGTCGGCGTACGCCGCGCAGCCGTGGCGCCGTACCAGGGCCACCGGCCCCTGGGCGTGCTGCTGCCGGGCCGCGGTCAGGTCCAGCAGCGCGCCCGCGGCGCCCGATGCCAGGGCGCCGGCCGCCGCGACCACCTCCGACCGCTCGCCCAGCGCCCGGCAGTCCCCGCAGTAGGAACCGGCCGGGGCGCCCGGCGCCCACCGCTGTCGCAGGTGGGCAGGGCCGACCGTGCGGACGAGCCGCAGCAGCGGGGACCGCAGCGTCCGCGCCCGTACGGAGGCCCAGTCGTCCTCCGCGACATGACCGAGCCGCAGATGGGGCGGGGCGGGGCGTCGGTCCACGGTGTCCTGGTTGCAGCAGGCCAGGACCGTCCCGTCGAAGGCGACCACCGGCCAGGCGGCCATCGCACACGGCAGCGCGCCCCCGCCGCCCGGCTCGTCACGGGCGGCGGGAGCGGTACGCGCCGGGCGGGCCCAGGACGCCGCACGGCCGAACGGCCGCACCTCGTTGACCAGGGACGGCACCGTACCGCCGAACGTCCGCTCTATGTCCGCGGTCACGTCCGCGAGATAGGGGTCGTCCTCGCCGGTCCCGGTGAGGTGGAAACTGACCGCGACCCCCAGCCCGCGGACCTCGCGCACCGCCCGGAACACCGCGGCCCGCGGCACCTCCCGCTCGTGGTGCAGGTCGAGGCTGGCGGAGAAGTGGTCGAGCGTGCGCACCGCCCGCCGCACCGGTTCCGGGAGCCCGCCCGACCGGGCGAAGAACATCCCGCTGAGCAGCGCGGTCCGGGTGCCGACGGCCCGTGCGGAACGGGCGAGCGCGGCCACCAGGCGCGGCCGGAGCAGCGGTTCACCGCCGGTCAGCATCATCACCTCGGGCCGGTCCGCGGCGGTGAACGAGGAGACGAACCGCTCCAGTGCCTCCGCCCCCGGTTCCTCCCGTACCTCCGGCGCGGAGCCGGTGGAGCAGTGGGCGCAGCGCAACGGGCAGCGCCGGGTCAGGGTGACCAGCACTCCGCCGGCCGGGACCGGCCGCAGTCCGATGAGTTCGGCGAGTTCCATCCGGCCGTCTCCTTCGGGTGTAGAGGGCGTCTCCGTGCGCGCGTCGTGCGGGAGGTACGGGAGGTACGTGCGGGAGCTACTGGACATGTGCGAGGTACGGGACGTGCGGAACATGCGGGAACCACGCGAGATGCGGGAGGCACGGGACGCGCGGAACGTGCGAGAGGTACTGGACGTGCGGCGCGCGGTGACCGTGCGCGTACACAGCCTCCGGCCGGACGGTTCGGCACCGGTCCGGAACCGGCCCGGAACCGGTATGGCCGCAGGCCGGACGCCGTCCGGCGGGCCGCCGCCCGGCCCGGTGGGCGCCCCCGTACCGCTGCCCGCCCCCGTCCGTCGTCCGTCCATCCCCGGTGAGCAGCCGCGATACCGCCCCCATACCGGCGTCGAGCCGTTTGCCAGGCCGGGGCTCCTAACTTTCTGGTCAGCGGCAGGCACCCGCCGGCCGCACCGGAAGGACCGGGCCTCGCCCGGGACGACCGGAGATGACCGCGATAGACGAGTGGACGGAGACCACCATGTCCGAGAACACCAAGCCCGTCGCCGACGACAACAACGAGACCCCCGAGGTCGAGGCGCACTCCGTGCTGGACCTCCAGGAGACCGCCGTCAACCACGAGCGCGAGATCGACGGCAGCTGCGTCAGCACCGTGAGCCTCGTTCTGTCGGAGCAGTAAGGGCTGATGACCGGGCCGCGGCGCCACCCGGGGAAGGAACGTCTTCCCCCAGTGGCGCCCGGCCGGCCGAAACGGGGCGGCTCCGTGTCACGGAGACCGCCCCGCCTCGATTTCCCGGGCCGGCCGCCCGTTCACCGGGTCCCCGCCCCCTTGCCAGGCCGTCGCCTTCGCCGGGCCACCGGCCGAGCCCTGTCCCCGAATCACCGACCGGGAGCCGACGATGGCCGCCACGTTACGAACCAACCGGGATTTCCGACTGCTGTGGATGAGCGGCCTGTTCGCCGTTCTCGGCACCCAGATGAGCGCTCTGGCCCTGCCTCTCCTCGTGCTCCGCGAGACCGGATCGGCCGTGCAGGCCGGTGCGATCAGCACGGTGTCCGTCACCGCGGTCCTGATCACCATGCTTCCCGGCGGGGTGATGGCCGACCGGGTGGAGCGCCGCAGGCTGATGCGCCTGTGCGACCTGGGCAGTTTCTGTGTCGTCGGCGCCCTCGTCGTGGCCGTGTGGACCGGGCACGTCCCGCTGCCGCTGGTGCTGCTGGTGGCGGGCGCGGGCGCCGTCATCGGCAGCCTCTACGGGCCCGCCGCCTTCGGGCTGATGCGGAGCGTCGTACCCCCCGAGGACATGGGGACCGCGACCGCCCGCCTCCAGGCCCGTACCGCCACCGCGCGGCTGGTGGGGCCGATGGTCGGGGGCGCCCTGTTCGGACTGCACCCGGTCCTGCCGTTCCTCGCCGAGGCCATCGGGCTGCTGCTGTCCACGATCTGCGTGGCCCTGGTACGCACCCGGTCCAGGTCCGAGACCAAGGCCGGATCGGCGTTCAGCAAGGCCGAGTTGACGGCCGGGCTCTCGTTCCTGTGGCGGCTGCCCTATCTGCGGACCGTGCTCCTCGTCTTCGGGCTCGGCATGAACTTCGCCTTCGGCGCCCTGACGTTCACCGCGCTGACCGTCTTCTCGGGCGGCGGGAGGTCCGGGCTCGGCGGCGGCACCGTCGTCACCTTCATCTCGGTCGGGGCGCTCACCGGTGCGCTCCTCGCCCCTCGGCTGCGCCCCGAACGTCATACCTGGGCGCTGATCGCCGCCACCTGCTGGTTCTGCGTGGCGAGCGCCCTCGCCATGGCCTGGGTCCGGGTCCCGCTGTTCGCCGGTCTGCTCTGTGCCGCCTGCATGTGCCTGTCCACCGTGGCCAGCATCGGCTTCCTCTCCACCCTGCTGGCCGTCACCCCCGGTGACCGGGTGGGCAGGGTGCAGAGCGCCGCCGGGTTCCTCTCCTCACTGGTCCAGCCGTTCGGGCCGCTGGCCGGGGGCGCGCTTCTCACCGCCTTCGGCAGCCGGGCGACGTTCGGGGCGATCGCCACAGTCCTCGCCGTGTCCGCCGCCGTCGTCACGTTCGCCCCGTCCGCCCGGCCGGGCCCGGCGGTGGTCGCGGCGGCCGCCTCTTCCAGGTCGGGCGCCTCTCCGGGGTCCACCGAGTCCTCCGGGTCCACCGAGTCCTCCGGGTCCACCGAGTCCTCCGGACCGGCCGAGCCTTCCGGGGCCACGAAAGCCTCCAGGGCCACCGAACCCTCCGGAACGGCCAAGTCCTCCGTCCCGGCCGAGCCTTCCGGGTCGGCCGGTTCCGCCGTCCCGGCCGAGGACGGGAGCCCGGCACCCTCCGCGCCGTACGAGGAGGAGACCCGCGCGGACGCGATCGCCGGCGACGGAACCCCCGCGAACCGGACCCCCGCGAACGGAGCCGTCGCGCACGAGATCCGCGCGGACCGCACCGGGGCCGGCAGCCCCCGCCCCTGACCACGCGTCACAGGAGACCAGCCCAGGAGGTATGCCGTGCCCGGCATCCAGGAGACCCAGCTGTACTGCCTCGCCGACCGCCGCTACTACGAGACCCCGGCCCGGCTGCCCGACGAGGACACCCGCTACCCGCTCGACCGTGCCGAACCGCCCGAGGGCTGGCGGCGCGGCACCACCGGCCTGTGGACCGCGCTGCACCCCGCCTCCGCCCAACTGCCCGAGCAGGGCTGGAAGATCCACATCTCCACCCTCCCCGACGAGGCCGAACGCACTCTCGCCGACACCGCCCGGATCTGCCTGGAACAGGGGGTGCCGTTCAAGTTCCTGCGCAGCGCACGCGCCCTGCGGCTGATGTCGGCCAAGTATATGAACCGGTCCGGCGCCGGTAAGTTCCTCACCCTCTACCCCGACGGCGAAGCCGCGTTCCTGCGGGTGCTGGACGCCCTGACCCGGGCCCTGGACGGGCGCAGCGGGCCGTACATCCTCAGCGATCTGCGGATCGGGAACTCTCCCGTCCACGTCCGCTACGGCGCGTTCGTCGAGCACTGGTGCCGGGACGCCGACGGGAACCGGGTCCGCGCGATGCGCCACCCGTCCGGCGAACTCGTCCCCGACACCCGGGGCGTGGTCTTCCGGATACCGGAGTGGGTGACCGTCCCCGAGCCGCTGCGCCCCCATCTCGCCGCCCGTGCGGCGGCCCGCGACGACGACTTCCCGTACAAGGTCACC
Source organism: Streptomyces sp. NPDC002476 (assembly GCF_042889785.1). NCBI lineage: Bacteria > Bacillati > Actinomycetota > Actinomycetes > Kitasatosporales > Streptomycetaceae > Streptomyces > Streptomyces sp. NPDC002476. The sequence continues at coordinate 5,480 of NZ_JBIARH010000035.1, forward strand.
AAGGCACTCCAGTTCTCCAACGCGGGCGGCATCTACCTGGCCGAGCACCGCACCACCGGGCAGCAGGTGGTGCTGCGCGAGGCCCGGCCGCACTGCGGTCTCGACCCCGCCGGGGACGACGCCGTCACCCGGCTGCACCGTGAGCACCGGGCCCTGACCCGGCTCGCCGGACTCGACTGCGTGCCCGAGGTGTACGGCGTCCGCACGGTCTGGGAACACCACTTCCTGATCGAGGAGTACATCGAGGGAACCACCCTGTTCGACGAGATCGTCGAGCGTTTCCCGCTGGTACGCGGCGAACGCACCCCCGCCGAACTCGACGCCTACTCCCGCTGGGCCGAATCCGTGACGACCGGGCTCGCCGAGGCCCTCGACCGGATCCACGCCCGAGGGCTGCGGTTCGCGGACGTGCACCCCGCCAACGTCATCCTCCGCCCCGACGGCCGGGTCGTCCTGATCGACTTCGAGTACGCCACCGATCTCGACGACCGGGACACGCCGCTCGCCGGCGCCCCCGGACTCCAGGCGCCGCTCGGCGTCAAGAGGGGAGCCGAGGCGGACGCCTACGCGCTCTGGGCGATCTGGCTGCACACCCTGATGCCGCTGATGGAGGTGACCGACCACGACCGGGGCAAGGCCCTCACCATCGAACGCTGGGCCCGTGCCCGGTACCGGCTGGGGCCCGACGCGGGGCCGCCGCGACCGGCCGCCCTCGCCCACGGCCTGCCGGCGGACAGCGGCGAGACGACGGTGGACGCGTTGCTGCGCGGTCCGGTACCCGACTGGCCCGGCATCCGTGAACGGCTGCTCGCCGGCATCCGCGCCGGGGCCACCCCCGAGCGCACCGACCGGCTCTACCCCGGCGACCTGGCGGGCTTCGCCACCGGTGGTGCCTGCGCCGCCCATGGTGCCGCCGGGGTGCTGTACGCGCTGCACCGCGTCGGCGCCCCGGTTCCCGACGAGCACGTCGACTGGCTGGCGCGGGCGGCCCTGCGGCGCGACCCGGACGCCCCGGGCGGGCTGTACGACGGACTGCCCGGCATCGCCGTGGTGCTGGCCCGGCTCGGCCGCCGCGAGGAGGGCCGCGAACTGCTCGACCGGGCCCTGCGGGCACCCGCCGCCACCTCCGCCGATCTGCGCACCGGCACGGCGGGGACGGCGCTGGCCGCCCTGCGGCTCGCCGCGCCCGACGCGGAACTCCTCGACGCGAAACTCCTCGACCGGGCCCTGCGGACCGCCTGGGAACTCGATTCGCTGGTCCGTGGCGAGGCCACCGACGGCCCGCCCGCACCGCCCTCGGCGGGCCTGCTGCGCGGGCTTTCCGGAGCCGCGCTGCTCCAGCTGGAGCTGTACGCGCTCACCGGCGAGGACTGGCTGCTGCGGGCCGCCGGGGCGGCCCTCACCCGGGAGGCCGGGCACTGCGTGGACATGCCCGGCGGCAGCGTGCAGGTGAAGGACGGCAAGCGCCATCTCCTCTACCTGGACCAGGGCAGCGGCGGCATCGCGCTGGTCGCCCAGCGCTACCTGGCCCACCGGGAGGACCCGGCGCTCGCCGCGCTGCTGCCCGGCATCGAGGAGGGGTGCGTCCTGGAGTTCGTCCGCGAACCGGGGCTCGTCACCGGCCGCAGCGGACTGGCGGCCACCGCCCATCAGCTGGCACGTCCCGGCCACCGGCCGGCACGCCAGGGGAACGGCGGCGTCGATGCGTGGCGCCCCGAACTGCTGGAGTCGGTGCGGAACCTCTCCTGGCATCTGGTCGCCGAACAGGACCGGCTGCTGGTGCCGGGAGCGCGACTGCGCAGGTTCTCCGCCGACCTCGCGACCGGCGCGGCGGGGGTGCTGCTCGCCCTGCACACGATGTTCGCCGCCCCCGACGAGCGGCCCGACCTGCTGGACGTGCTGACGCTGGGGTGAGCAGCGACGCGGCGGGCCGCCCCGGGAGGTACGGGGCGGCCCGCCGCGTCGTACTGACGCGGACTCAACCCACCGGCAGCGCGGTACGGGGGACCGTGACCGCCGGGTCGCTGATCCCGGGGACCCCGGAACCCCCGGCAACTCCGGGCAACTCGAAACCCTCGGGCACACCGGGGACCTCGGGTACGTGGGGCACTCCGAGCACGTCGGGGGCTTCGGCCCCGACCGGGGCGGACGACTGCTCGCGGGCGTACAGCGCGGTCAGGCGCGGCAGTTCGTACAGCACCGCGTGCGCGGTGACCTCGCCGCTGGGACACGTCACCGCCCCGGCGGCGATCAGCGACTCCACCGTCCGCAGTGCCCGGCGCTCGTCGCAGCCGAACGCCGCCGTCGCCTCCGGCAGCGTGAACGGCCCCTCGCGGACCGCGCGGGCCAGCCGGGCCAGCGCCGGCCGGCTCCCGGGCGGCAGGTCCTGCCAGCCGACGGCCAGCCGGCCCCGCACCGAGACGTCACCGGCCACCAGCTCGTCCAGGGCCCCGTCCGGATCGGCCAGCCGTTCCGCGTACTCCGCGAGCGGAAGATGGCGCATCACCGCCAGCCGCATCCCGCTCACCCGCACCGCCAGCGGCAGATACCCGCAGGACTCGGCGATCCGCAGTGCCGCGGCCCGGTCCAGGCCCACGCGGCCCGGCCCGATCAGCCGGCCGAGCAGCTCCAGCGCCTCGGCCGGGGCCAGTGGGGGCAGCGCCATCCGGTGCACCGGGGCCAGTCCGGCCAGCTGGCCCCGCGCGGTCAGCACGAACGCGCCGCGGCCGGTGCCCGGCAGCAGCTCACGCACCGTTCCCTCGTCCGGTACGTCGTCGAACACGACCAGCGAGCGATGCCCGGCCGACCAGTGCCGCCACTGCTCCGCGTCCGGCGCCGGCTCCGCCGGGCGCGCGACACCGGTCGTCCGCCGGACCAGTTCCCCGATCAGCTCCGAGGGCGGGCGGACCGTCCCCCGTTCGTCGCGCACCCGTATGTGGATCAGACCGTCCGGATAGCGCTCCGCCAGCAGACGCGCCGCCCGGACCGCGACAGCCGTCTTCCCCGTTCCCGCGGCCCCGGTGACCACGACCACCTGACCGCTCTCCCCGTCCAGGACGTCCAGCAGTTCGCGCAGTTGCTCGCCCCGGCCGGTGAAGTCGGGCACGACGGCGGGCAGCGCGGTCCGCGACACCGGTGCGAACACCGGTGCCGGTGTCACTCCCTGCCCCGGTCCCTGCCCCTGCGCATGCGCCTGCCCCGGTATCGGTACCGGCATCGGTGTCGAGGCGTGGCCCGAGGCCGCAGGCGTCCGCGAGCCGGACGCCGACCGGGGGCGGTCGCCGCCGCCCCGTCCGGTGAGTATCGCGCGGTGCCTGGCGGCGATGGCGGCCCCCGGCTCCAGCCCCAACTCCCGTGCCAGCAACTGGCGGTAGTCGTCGTACACGGCCAGCGCCTCGGCCCGGCGCCCGGTCCGGTGCAGCGCGTCCATCCACGCGGTACGGATCCGCTCGCGCAGCGGATGCCGCTCGGCGAGGTCCCGCAGCCCGTCCACCACCGCGGACGCCCGCCCCAGGGATATCTCCGTCTCGGCCCAGTCCTCGTGCACGGTCAGACACCGGGCCTCCAGCCGTTCCGCCTCGGCGGCGACCTCCGGGGAGTCGCACAGCCCGTGCAGCGGCGGCCCCAGCCACAGATCCAGTGCCTGACGCAGCAGCCCGGCGGCGGCCGACGGGTCACCCTCGTCGGCCGCCCGCCGCCCCGCCGCGGCCAGCGACCGGAAGCGCAGGGTGTCCAACTCCTCCTCGCCGACCCGCAGCACATACCCGCCGCAGGAGTGCACCAGCCGTTCCCGGCCGTCGCCGTCCGCCCCTCCGGAACATCGCCCGCCCAGCAGCGCCCGAGCCGAACTGACGTACACCTGAAGGTTCTTGCGTGCCGTACGGGGCGGGGCGTCCGGCCACACCGCGTCGGTCAGGACGTCCACCGGCACCGGGGTGTTGGGCCGGCTGAGCAGCATGGCCAGGACGAGCCGTTGTTTACGGGGGCCGAGCGGCAACGGCCGCCCGCCCACGCTTGCGGAGAGCGGGCCGAGGAGCGAGAGGCTGAGCGCGCCGGGCGGCGATGTGCGGGTGGGGGGTGGGATCATGGACGGGCCTCCGAAGAACCGGGGGACGGACGGCTGTCTGCCGGTCACACACCTGGATGGTCCGCCGGGGGTGACCACCACCACATCGGTGCCGTTCCCGCATGTTCCGTACCGGAGCACGACCAAACCCGCCCCGTGCCCCCATGTTGGACACCCGGACCCCCATGAGCCGCCCTTCATGCGGGTGATTCGTAGGTGGGTGGGCAGGTGCGTGCGTGCGTCCGTACGCGACGGGCGTGGCCCGGTACGCCTCGGCACGTGCCCGAGGCGTCCGCACGCCGTACGTGTCAGTCGTTCGCACGCCGTACCTGTCAGTCGTGTTCCGCCGCGCACTCGGCGGAGAACTCGCAGAGCGCCGCCCGGTCCGAACGCCCCGTCTTGCTCAGCAGGCTCGCCATGTGTTTCTCCACCGTGCGCGGCGATATCGACAGCCGCCGGGCGATCTGCTGGTTCCCCGGCCGTTCCGCCAGCAGCACGAAGACCTCGTACTCGCGCGGCGTCACCCCGCTCGTCCGCAGCCGGGCCGGTATGCGGTCCCAGCCGCCCCGGTGCTGCCCGACGCTGACCCCTGCCTGCCGCAGTCCCGCACGGCAGGCGGCGGCGACCGGCTGGATTCCCGCCGCGTAGAAGTACTCCTCCGCCGCACGCAGCCAGGCGACCGGCTCGCCCCACTTCTCGGCGAGCGCCGCGCCGGCTGCCAGCCGCAGCCCCAGGTGACGGGCGAGGGGGAACGCGGCCGCGTCCGCGACGGCCGAACGGACCATCCGCGCGGCCCGTTCCGTGTCGCCCTCCCTGCCCCGCAGGACGGCATCGGCCAGCCGCAGGAAGAGCTGGTTCCAGGCCAGGTCGGCGCCCGGACTGCCCAGTACGGTGGCGAGTTCCGCCCGTCCGTCCAGCCCCTCGATGGTCCGCAGCAGCGGGCGCAGCCCGTGGCGCCCGCTCAGATAGAAGAAACTGGGGTGCTCGCTCTCCCAGGCCAGCGAGGCATCGAGATCGGCCAGTGCCTGGCCGCGATCCTCCTCCAGCAGCGCGGCGAAAGCACGGCACAGCCCCAGTTGCAGAGGGACGAGCAGCGACTCCTCACCGCCCGCCCGGCGGAACCGGACCAACGCCCGGTCCAGGTCCCGTCTTCGGCCCCGGTGTGCCGCGAGCGTCGCCGAGGCCAGCAGCAGGTAGCGGTGCGCCCCCAGGTTGCGGGTCCGGGCGCTGGCGGCCACCGACCGTTCGATGATCTCCTGCGCCCCGTCCCACTCGCCTCGCATCACCGCGTTCATGGCGAGCAGCCCGTCCACGGTCTGGGTCGGCACCAGCGCGCCGAGCGACTCCGCGGCGGTGCGGGCCGTCTCCAGCCGGGCCGGGTCACCGGTCCGCATGAACGTGTTGGCTCCCAGCCGGACCAGCGCTTCCACCCGCCACACGGGGAGGGCGTGCTGCTCGGCCACGGACAGCATCCGCTCCAGACAGGAATCGGCCTCGTCGAAGCCGTGCTCCCGGGACAGCAGCGCCAGCAACTGCCATGCCTGGCAGGCGACCACGGGGAGGTTCCGCTCCTCCGCCACGGCGGCGGCCCGCCGCGCCGCGTCTCGTACGGCCTGCCGCGCCTCCCCCTCCCGGGCCGCCCTCTCCTGGCCGGGGTGGGACTGCCCAAGGTGGGTTCCCCCGGGTTGGGGCTGCTCGGGTCGGGACTGGCCGGGCAGCAGCGCCAGATGCCCCTCCACCACGTCGAGCGCCGCTTCCTTCTCCGGCGGGGGTGTCGCGCCCAGCAGGCTCCGCGCGGCCCTGATCTGACCGGCCGCCTCCTCCGTACGCTCCGCCATCACGGCCGCCCACGCGATCCGGACATGGGTCTCACCGCGCTGCTCGGCGGCCTCCGAACGCGCCGGCACCGGGGGCAGCTCCCCGGCCAGCGCCAGGGCGGTGTCGAGCTCGCCCGCCTCGGCATGGGCGACCGCCAGCGATTCCGTGACGGCCCGCACGTCGGACGTGTGGGCCAGCGAACGGGCCCGGTCCAGCAGGATGACGGCCGAACCCGACGCGCCCGCCGCGAGCATCCGCCGCCCGACGGCGGCGAACTGCCGGGCCGCGCCGTGCCTGTCGCCCCCGGCCATCTGGAGAGAGGCCATCAACTGGAGCTGTTCGTCGCCGAGTTGCTGCGCCACCGCCTCCAGGGAGTGCGCCGCGCGGCGGGCCATCGCGGCCCGTTCGGCCGGGGCCAGGGAGGCCACCAGCGCCTCGGCGGTCAGTGCATGCCGGAAGGTGTAGCGGTCGGGGTCCGCCCCGTCGGGGGCGATGATGCTCGCCTCGACGGCGGAGCGCAGATGGCTGAAGAGCGTCCGGTCGTCCAGCCCCGTGACGGTCTGGAGCACGGTGACGGAGAACTGACTGCCCAGTGTGGCCGCGCACAACAGCACTTCGCGCACCGGTGCGTCGAACCGGTCCAGCCGCCGCGCCCAGCTGCGCACCACCCCGGTCGGCACCGCCGCGTCCGGGCTGCAGTGCGCCTGCCACCGGTCCCCGGAGCGCCGCAGCTGCCCGGAGTCGAGCAGATCGGCCAGCAACACCTCGACCAGATACGGATTGCCACCGGCCCGCCCGGCCAGCCGCTCGTGCGTGGCCTGCGGCACCTCTTCCGGGGTGGTCTCCAGGCACGAGGCGGTCATCTCCAGCACCTCCGCCTCACCGAGCGGTGTCAGCTCCCGCACGGTGGCGACCTGCCGCTGCTCGGCGGAACGCACCAGGTCGAGGGCGGCGCCGGGCTCCGGGCGCAGTGTGCCCAGCAGCAGCACCGGCAGCTCCGCCACGTTGTCGATGACGTATTCGACCACCGCGATCGTCTCGGTGTCGGAGTCGTGCAGATCCTCCAGCAGGATCACGCACCCGTGCTCCTTCCCGAGCACCGACAGCAGCCGCAGCAGCGCCTCCGCCAGCTCGACCACCGTCTCCGGGTAGCCGGGCGAGGAGCCCTGGCGCCACTCGGGCACCAGCCGGGCCAGCGCCGGACGGTACGGGTCCAGCTCCGGGTCGGTGGGCGGTCCGGCCGCCCGGAACCGCGAGGACAGCGCCTCGATCAACGGCCGGAACGGCACGACGAGCCCGGTCGACGTGGCCCTGCCGCGCAGCACCGGCATGTCCCGCGCGTACGCCCGGTACGCGCACTCACCGACCAGCCGGGACTTGCCGATGCCCGCGTCCCCGACAAAAAAAACCGCACGCCCCGAACGTCGCGACGCGTCGTCCAGGGCGTTGCCCAACAGGCAGGTCTCTGCGACTCTCCCGACAATCACCGACGAAGTGGCACGCATGGACGCAGGCTACTTGAGCCGAATCCGCCGGGGGAGTATGTGAAACATGTTGATCCGCCGAGCACTTGGGTCTGATCAGATAATGGTCATCGTGGTGAACGGCAGGTCGTTGGTGTAGACGGACTCGCTCTCCGAGACTCTGAGCAGTCTGCTGCGCAGCCCGAGACCACCGTGCCCGCCGAGCGCGATCCCGCCCGCGGGGTGCTCGGCGGCGCCGTCGTTGAGGAGTTCGATGGTGTGGAGGGCCGACACGTCGTTCGTCTGCATGATTCCTGCCTCTTCTCGTGAGTGGTTCCGAGGTGGTTTCCGAAGTGGTGCCCGGACGGTTCAGGAACAGTTCCGATCCAGTGCGAGTGCGAGTGCGAGTGCGTGGAGCGATGGATCGTGACCGGCGGCACACGGCGAGTCCCACGACAGGTACGCCGTGTCAGGTGCATCGCCGCGAGCGCGCTGCCACAGGTGTGACACGCAGTCACCCCGGGGAGGTCGGTGCGGCGGGTTCGGCGAGCAGCAGCAGTGACGGCACCCGGTCGGGGAAGCCGGCCCGCAGCAGTCCGTGCCCGATCCCCGCGAGCCCGGTCAGCAGCCCCGGGTGCGGCGCCTGACCGGGGGTTCCACAGCGTGGCCCGGCCCGGTCGGCCGCCGCCAGCAGGGCCCCCGCCCGTTCCACCCAGCGGGCACGGGCGCCCGCCGTCGTGCCCAGCCGCAGGAGTTCGAGCACCCCCAGCTCGCCGTGGCACAGGCTGTCGTCGAGCGGCGGGTCCGCGTGTGCGATGTCCGCCAGCGCCTCGCCCGCCCAGGCCGCCAGCCGTGGGTCGGCCCGCGCGGCGGGGCTGTCCAGTACCGCCAGTGCGACGCCCGTCCGGCCCCGGCACCAGGAGGCGCCGGAGTCCACGGTGCCGGCCGCGGACCGCAGCGCCGCGAGCCCCGAGGCGCGGTACGGTTCACCGCCGCCCGCCTCCGCGAACCGCAGCAGCGCCCAGCCGATTCCGGCGGCCCCGTCGGCGAACCCCGCGCTGTCCGGCAGCGGTGCCTCGCGCAGCAGTCCGGCGCAGTGTTCGGCGCCGCGCCAGACATCGGCCCGGCCGGTGGACCGGTAACCGGCGATCAGGCTGACCAGTCCGCCGGCCGTGCCGCCGCGCACCCCGTACTCGCTCTCCGCGACGGCCGCGGCACGGGTCAACCGCAGTGCGGGGACGACGAGTTCGCGTAGGCGCGGATCGTCCAGCGTCTCCGCGACGTGTCCCAGCGCGTAGGCGATGCCGCCGAGCCCGGCGAACGCGCCCGAGCCCACCGGGCCGAGGTCGTCCGGACGGTTGTGCAGCGCGTCCAGCAGCCCGGCGAGAGGCGTCAGCGCCTCCCGGGCGGCCGTGGCGTAACGGTCCGCGCCGGTGAGCGCGGCGAGCTGGGCGAGGAAGTACGCGGCACCGGTGTAGCCGCCCGCCAGGTCGGCGGCCATCGGCCCCAGCCGCCAGTAGCGTTCGCCGAGCAGTTCCAGACCGATCCAGTTCAGCCGGGTGGGCCCGGAGTACGCCTGGGACACCAGCCCGTCGCCGATCGACCGGGCCGCCGCGAGCAGGTGTTCCGGCTCCGGGGCGGTCGCCGCCGTACGGACCCTGCGCGGCCCGGCTCCGGAGCCGTGGGCGGGCTCGCGCGAGGTGGTCACCATCGCGGCCCGGATGATCCGTTCCTGGTCCTGACGGTCCACCGTGTCCATGGCGGCCAGCTTCGCCCGGACCCGGGCCAGACCCGTCCGGGTGAGGACTCCGGGCAGCGCCCGTCCCGTCGCGCTCCACAGGCCGGTGCCTTCCGGCCGGGTGGTGAACAGGGGCACGTCCCCCGACCACAACTGGGTGAGTTCCTCGTCCAGCAGACCGGGCAGCACGGCGGGGCCGAGCACGTCGGTGCCCAACAGGGACAGCACCTCGTGCCGTTCGCCCGCCTCCTTCATCAGGTCCGGGTGCGTGGACTCGTCGAGGAGCGTCGAGTAGACCCAGGTCGGCCGGACCACCACCCGCACCTCGTCCTGCGCGAACTGTTCCAGCAGCCCGCCCGGGTGCAGGAGTTCGCAGCGGGAGCGGCTGATCGCGGTGTATCCGGCACGGAATCCCGCGCAGAGCGACCGGGTGAACGCGGACGGATCGGCCGGAGTCCCGGTCAGCCGGGGCCGGTTGGCCGACTCGCCGAAGCGGCCCGGCCGCCGTACCAGCCGCATCCGGTCCGTCCCCGCATCGGCCCAGTCGGCGGTGCGGACCGGGGAGGAGGCGGCCTGCCCGCCGCCGATGCCGGACATGTCGAGGGCCGTCTCGTCCCCGACGAGCAGTTGCGGCAGCAGCCCCACCCGGTGCACCGAGTCGTGCAGGGCGCGGGCCGCCGGATCGTCCGACTCCGCGGCGGGCAGCGGCGGGTGGAACAGTGTCTCGATGTCGACGAGCACCGGGTGCTCCCCGTCGGCGATCAGGTTCTCGTAGTGCAGATCGGTCCCGTCCAGCATGTGCAGCAGTGCCAGCAGCGCGCCCTGGCGCCGGTAGAAGGACTCCACCTGGCGGGCCGAGCGGCAGGGCCGTTCCGCGACGAACTCCACCCATCCGTAGTCCCCCCGGTCCAGCACGGCGAGCGCCCGGAGCCCGGGGGTGCCGGGCAGTGCGTTGAACCAGCGGACGAGTTCGTTGAAGTGCCGGTGGGCGGCGAGCGGCCGGGGCTTGTAGACCAGCCGGGAGCCGTCCTCGAACCGGAGCAGCATCACGGTCCGCCCGCCCCGGTGGCCGTCCCCGGCACCGGGCTCGACCCCCACCAGCAGTCCGCGCCGCCCTCCCCGGCGGTCGTCGGCCGCCCCGGGACCCGCCGCCCGGTCATCGGCTGTTCCGCTGCCGTCCGTTCCGCCGCCGGCCGCTCCGTCATCGACCGCCGTGCCCGGCAGCACCGGCCGGTCGGCGGCGAACCGGACCAGCATCTCGGTGAGTGCCGCCGCGGCGTCGAGCGTGGCCCGCGCCAGGATGCGGGCGAGTACGGGGTACGTGGCGAACAGCGCGGCCAGTCCGTCCCGGGAGCCGGTCAGCCGCACGAAGTCCGCGAACCGGTCCTCGGGGCTCTCTCCGGCCAGCCGTCCGTCCTTGCGTGCCAGATGCAGTTCCAGGACCAGGGTGCGGGCGGCGAGCCGGGCCAGCCGCCTGGCCAGATGCTGCTCGAAGTCGCGTCGCACGGAGGCGAGTTCGGCGTACGCGTACGGCCGCTGCGGCAGCCCCTCCAGCATGCGTTCCGCCGCGCGGGCCGTGAGCGGGGCGAGGGCGCACGCGAAGCCGCGCAGTCCCGGGAAGCCGTCCCCGTCGTCGACGACCGCCTTCTCGGGAGCGGCGAGGACCGCTTCCCGGACGAACACCGCCCAGTCCGGCGTGTGGTCGGAATGCGGTTCACCGGCGGTGAGCGCGGGCCGCCACCACGGTCCGTCCAGCGGGGCGGACCCGGAAGCCCCGGTCCGGTCCGCACCTGACGGACGTGTCATGGGGGAGACGCACAGCCGTGCGCCGCCCCTCGCTTCGTCACCCGTCATCGCACCTCCTCGGTCCGGCGCCGGTGTCACCGGTCCGCCGCGTCCATACTCCCGACGCGAGGCCCGGCGGGCATGGGGGCAGCGCCCCCATCTTTCTGCCCCGGCCGTACGCGGGGTACGGATGACGGGTGCGAGGCACGAACGCAGCGCACGGGTACGGGCCTGGGAGACGAGGCACTGCACGGGCACGGATGACGGGTGCGGGGCGCGGGTACGGAGCACGAGCACGGGGCAGGGGAACGAGCACAGCCCGCGATGCGGCCCTCCGGCCCACCTCGCTTCCGGCCCGCCCCGTTCGCGCCTCACCGTTCCCGGTCACCGTTCGCGATTCACCGTTCGCGATTCACCGTTCGCGGCTCACCGTTCCGGCGTCGCCGCGTCGACGCGTGGCGGGGCGGTCGACCCCCGGACCATCAGTTCCGCCCCGATCGTCGCGATGCCGCCCGGCGGGGGCGTCTCCTTGCCCATGGCCAGCCGCCCCGCCCGCGCGCCCGCCTCGTACAGCGGCAGCCGCACGGTCGTGAGCGCCGGGACCGCGTCCACCGAGAACGGCAGATCGTCGAAGCCCGCCACCGACACGTCCTCGGGGATGCGCAGCCCGCGCTCCCGGATCGCCGCGCAGGCGCCCAGCGCCACCGTGTCGTTGGCGGCGACGATCGCGGTCACCTCCGGTTCGCGGCGCAGGAGTTCGAGGGTGGCGGCGTACCCGGACCGGCGGTCGTAGAGGCCGTGGACGGTCAGCCGTTCCTCGTCGCACGCCCCCCGCGTACCGCCGAGTCCGTCACCGTCACGTTCACCACCGCCCAGTCCGCCGCCTGGTCCGCCACCGAGTCCGGCCGCCCGCATCGCGTCCCGGTGGCCCTCCAGCCGGTGACGGGTCGTCGTGCGCTCCGCCGGGCCCGCGACGTAGCCGATCCGCGTGTGGCCGAGCGCGAGCAGGTGCTCGGTGAGGCGGCGCGCGCCGCCCCGGTTGTCGAAGGCCAGCGCGGCCACGACCGCCTCGCCGCCCGCCAGCGGGGGCCGCCCGCACAGCACCACCCGGGTCCCCGCGTCCGCGAGCTTCGTGAGCTTGGCGGAGATCGCCGCCTGATGGACCGGGTCCTCCACGGCGCCCCCGGTCAGGATCACGGCCGCGGCGCGCTGACGCTGGAGCAGCGTGAGGTAGGTCAGTTCGCGCTCGGGGGAGCCGCCGGTGTTGCAGACGACGGAGAGCTTCTCGCCCCCGGCCCGCCCGGAGGCGCCCGTCCGTCCGGAGGCGCCCGTCCGTCCGGAGGAGGTCGCCCGCCCGGAGGGGCCCGTCCGCCCGGAGCCGCTCCCGGCCCCCGCCCACCCGGCGTCGCCTCCCGCCCCCGGCTCGCCGATCTCTGTCTGTGCCGCGCCGGCCGTGATCCCGAAGAACGGGTCGGCGATGTCGTCGACCAGGATCCCGACCAGGTCCGACGTGGCCGCCGCCAGCGAACTCGCGGGCCCGTTGAGCACGTAGTCCAGTTCGTCCACCGCGCGCAGCACCCGCTCCCGGGTGGCCTCGGCCACCGGGTAGTTGCCGTTCAGCACGCGGGAGACGGTGGCCGCGGACACCCGGGCGCGGGCCGCCACGTCCGCCAGGGTGACTGTCAACACTTTCCTCCGAGGTGCGACACGGTGAGAGGCAAGAGGCGAGGGATGGAAGAAGCCGTCAGCGTGCCCCCTCTTGTCCGGGCTGCTGTCGGCAGGCTAGCGTCATGCCAGGTAGAAAGCGCTTGCTGCACGGCTGTGTCGCCGCCGATGTCGCGATCGAGCCCCTGCACCCGATGTTCGTCTCGGACCGCTGCGTCGTCTCCACGCTCTCCCCGGCCCTGGACATCGCGGAACGCTTCCCCGCCGACCAGGTCGGCATGGTCGTCGACACGTACCACATCTGGCGGGACGACCAGGCGCCCGCGCAGATCGACCGCGCGGGCGCGACCGGCCGCATCCACTCCTTCCGGTTGGCCGGCTGGATCACCCCGCTCCCGGCCGGTGTCCTGCTCGGTCGCGGCCGGATCGGCGACGGAGCCGTGGACTTCCACGCGTTCCGCTCGCTCGTCGACGCCACCGGTTTCGATGGCCCGATCGAGGTGGGGATCTTCAACGAGGCCCTCTGGGCCCGCGACGGCGCCGAAGTTCTCGCGGAGGTCGCCGACCGCTACGCCGAACACGCCTGCCGGGAAGCACTTCTGACGCTCCGTTTGCCTCAAAGGTAAAGAGATCGTCAAGGCGTGCAACCGTTTCGGGGACCGCCGAGTCGTATCTGGCGTCGGGCGCTTCCGGGGAGGGGATCTGGGGGGATCGGGAAGCCCTGACGGAGGGGGAAAGCGAGGGGGGTCCGGTCACTTCGACCGGGCCCCGTTTCGTTTGTGCGGCTCCCTTCCCCAGAGTCCGTGGAGCCTCCCCCGAACCTCCCCGGCGCCCCGGAACCTCCCCGGCGCCCCCGAACCTCCCCGGCCCGACGGCGGCGGTGGCCACTGACAGTCCCTCGGGTCGTCGAGCACGCCGGTACCCGGCGCGAGTCGACGCGAATCCGGCTGCCCGCCCCCACCACGGCCTCCTGGGGCCTCGCTCGCTCTCCTCGGAGCGGTGCGAGGAATGACGTCGAAGCCCGTCCGGCTGGCTGCTTTTGTTCGTTGCTTCCGGGAAGTGCGGCATGGCAGCATTCGACGCGTGTTCGAAAACGGGGATCATGTGTCAGAGCCGACTGTACGCCGCTCGAAGCTCGCCGAGTGGGCTGAACGTCCTCCGCATGACGGTACTTCGACTTCGCGCGAGGCGTCCGTCTCGCCTTCCGCAGCAACGTCCGAAGGCGATCCGGCGGCGGTCGCTCGGCGCGAGTTTGCTGTGTTGCTCGGCGAATTTCGACGCACGGCGGTGTTGGTCCCACTGGACGCGGACGGGGATCTGTGGTCCGCGGAACAGAACGGGGTGCGCTGGATCTGCGCGTTCTCGGACGAGGAGGCACTCGCCAGATTCGCCGTCGCCCGTGGCGACGGCGAACGGGAGTGGACCTATCGGACCGTCCTGGGGGCGCGGTTGCTGGACGTGATGGTGCCGATGCTGCCGGGACCGGCGGGGGTGGCGCTGGACGCGGGCAGTGAGGGCGGGATGTTGTTCCCGCCGGTGGCGGGAATCGTGCCGGATGCGGTGGCGGTGGATCTCGGAGGTGCGGTGTGAGCGAGGACGGAGCCGATCTGCATGTGCCGCCCGACGCGCTGGCCGCGATCGCCAAAGGGATCGATCTGGCGCATTCCGAGTTGAAGGATCTCGGGATGGTCGGTGAGGCGTCGACGGGGCGTGGCTTCTCGGATCTCGGTTTGTCTGGACTGGAGTTGGGACATGGCGGGCTGGCGTCGGAGTTCCGGACGTTCTGTGACCGCTGGGAGTGGGGCGTGCGGGCCCTGACGCGGAAGGGCAACGACTTCGCCCTGGGAGTCGGGCTGTCGGCCGGCGCTTTCGCGGAGCAGGAACAGTACGTCAAGGACTCGTTCAAGATCGGCGTGAACTCCCTGAACGGGAATCCGCACCTGTCCGAGGACGAGGTCAAGAACATGAGCTGGGACACGATCAGCAGACAGTCCGCGTATGACGACCCGGACTTCAGCCGCGAGTCGGCCCTGAAGGCGTATGGAGACATGGAGCAGACCTGGCGGGACACGGGCCGTGACCTGGGAATCGGACCGCCGGACCCCGCCGAGGACTCCGGGGTGATGGATTCGGAGGTGCTGGACCGGGCGGCCGAGCGGCTCAGGGGCCACTCGGGTACGTCGCCGGAGACGACCGCGCAGACACCGCGAGGGTCGGGGCAGGGGGACTGAGGCGTGGACTGGGGGAAGCTCGGCGACGGGCTGATCGACGGGGCCGGCCGTGTGGTCGACCAGGGCAAGGAACTCGCCGGGAAGGCGATCGACGTCGGCACCGACGTGGTGGGCGCGGGACTGGACAAGGTCGGTGCGCACGACTGGGCGGACGGGGTCGAGGACTGGGGGGACTCGACCGCGTCCTCGCTGGGAGCGGAGGTCGGGGAGCGTCAGCTCGGGCAGAGCGAGGAAGCGGATGAGCTGATCCACGGCAGGCCGGAGAAGATCACCGCGACGGTGAAGAACCTCCGCGACTTCCAGCGCGCGTTCGATCTGGTCGGCAGCGGGATGAAACGGCTCGATTCCGGCCACTGGAAGGGCGTGGCGGCCGACGCCTTCCGGCGGAAGTTCGAGACCCTGCCGACGGACTGGCTGCGCGCGGCGGATGCGTTCGAGGACGCCGCCGGGGCGTTGGAGACGTACGCGCAGAGCGTGACCAGCGCGCAGGGCAAGGCCCGCGAGGCGATCGCCCTGTACAGGGAAGGCAAGCAGGACTACGAGACGGCCGCCGCCGCGTTCCAGGAAAAGGCCGAGGCGTACAACACCGCCCGCAACACCGACCATCCGCTCCCGCACCCGGGCGAGTTCTCCGATCCAGGGCAGGCCAAGCGACAGCACGCGCAGGAGATCCTGGAACACGCCCGGCAGGCGCGCGACGAGGCCGCCGAAGCGGCCAAGAGCGCGATAACCACCGCCATGGCACACGCACCGAAGGAACCCACCGGCCTGAACCGGCTCAAGAACGAGGTCTACGACCACGTGGTCGGGCAGGGCATCGAGCTCGCCCACTTCGGTGGCGGAGTCGTCAAGGGTGGCGCGGGGCTCGTCAACTTCGTCCGGTCGGTCACCCCGACGGACCCGTACAACCTGACCCACCCGGCCGAGTACTTCAAGGGCGTCCACATGACGCTCGCTGGGCTCGTCTCCACCGGCGCCCGTCCCGACCGGGCACTGAAGGGCGCCTGGGACGAGGCCAAGGGCGACCCCTCCGAATTCATCGGCCGACTCGTTCCCGAAATGATCGGCACCAAGGGCGGCGGCCTGGTCAAGGGCGGCCTGCGGGCGGCCACGAAGGACGCCCTCAAACACCCCACGGGCAAGAACCGGCACGGACACGAGAAGAACCCCGACTCCAGCGCCAAGAAGTGCAGCGAGGTCAAGTGCGCCGGAGACCCCGTCGACATCGCCACCGGACGCATGCTGCTCCCGCAGACGGACATCGCGCTGCCCGGCTCGCTGCCGCTCGTGTTCGAGCGAGTCTTCGACTCCTCGTACCGGGCCGGCCGCTGGTTCGGTACCGGGTGGTCGAGCACGGTCGACCAGCGTTTGGAGATCGACGCGGAAGGCGTGGTCTTCAGCTGCGACGAAGGCAGCCTGCTCTCCTACCCGCATCCCGCGCCCGGCGTTCCCGTCATGCCCACGCACGGACGCCGCTGGCCCCTGGACCGGGTGGATGACGGCTACACCATCACCGACCCGGAAACCGGCCGGGTCCGGCACTTCGTCGACCAACCCGACGGGGAACTGGCACTCCTGGCCCAGATCGACGACCGCAACGGACGCTGGATCACCTTCGAATACGACGAGACAGGCGCCCCGGCCTCGATCGTGCACCACGGCGGCTACCACCTGAAGCTCACCACGAACGACGGCAGGATCACCGCCCTGCACCTGGCAGGCGCAGCCCCCGACGGCACCGACCAGGAAATCCTCCGCTACGGCTACACCCACGGCCACCTCACCGAAGTCACCAACTCCTCCGGCAAGCCCCTACGGTTCGGCTACGACGAGCAGGGCCGCATCACCTCATGGACGGACACCAACAGCAGCCGGTACGAGTACGTCTACGACGAACACGACCGCTGCGTGCACCAGGCCGGCACCAACGGCCACCTCGAAGCCCACTTCACCTGGGACGACACCGACCCCGCCACCGGCCTGCGCATGACGTCCATGACCGACGGCCTCGGCCACACCACGCGATACGTGATCAACGACCGCTCCCAGGTCATCGCCGAGATCGATGCCTTGGGCGCCGTCACCCGCTTCGAGTACGACCGCTACCACCGGCTGCTGTCCGTCACCGACCCGCTCGGACACGTCACCCGCTCCACCTACAACGAGCACGGCCACCTCACCTCGGTGATCCGCCCGGACGGGCGGGAACTGACCGCCGAATACAACGCCCTCGGCCTACCGGTACGAATGCGGGGAACAGACGGCCTGGTCACCCGGCAGACCTACGACGAGCGGGGCAACCGTACGTCGATCACCGATGCCTCGGGTGCGACAACGACCTATTCGTACGACGAGGCCGGACACCTCACATCCGTGACGGATGCACTCGGCAACTCCACCCGTATCAGCAGTGACGCGGTCGGTCTTCCCTTCGAGATCACCGACCCACTGGGCGCCACCACCCGTGTCGTCCGGGACGCTCTCGGCCATCCCGCCATCCTCACCGACCCTCTCGGCGCGACCACCCGCCTCGAATGGACGGTCGAAGGTAAACTGTCCCACCGTACCGACGCAGACGGCACCACGCAGTCATGGGCGTACGACGGCGAGGGCAACTGCCTCACGCACACCGATGCCATGGGTTCCGTCTCCCACTTTGAGTACACCCACTTCGATCTCATGACCGCCCGCACCGGGCCGGACGGCGTGCGCTACGAGTTCGCCCACGACCACGAACTCCGACTCACCCAGGTCCTCAACCCTCAAGGTCTGACCTGGCAATACGCCTACGACGCGGCTGGCCATCTCATATCCGAGACTGACTTCGACAACCGCACGATCACCTACCAAAGCGATGCGGCGGGCCGTCTCAGCGCACGCACCGACGCGCTCGGCCAGACCATCCGCTACCAGCGGGACGACCTCGACCGCATCATCTCCAAAGACGCCGCAGGCGCGGTCACCACCTTCGAATACGACATCTTCGACCAACTCGCCGAGGCGACCGGCCCGGACACGACCCTCACCTACCTTCGCGACCGGCACGGCCGCCTCAAATCGGAAACCGTCGATGGCCGCACCATGTCGTACGAGTACGACGCCCTCGGCCGACGTACCAGCCGCAGAACACCCAGCGGTGCCTACAGCACCTGGACCTACGACGCCGCAGGCCGACGCACCTCCCTCACCGCCTCCGGCCGCAACCTCACCTTCGAACACGACGCAGCAGGCCAGGAAACCGCCCGTCACATCGGCGACACCCTCACCTTGGCCAACCAGTACGACCTCATAGGCCGCCTCACCGCTCAGCGCATCACCGGCCCGGACAACCGCAGCCTCCAACGCCGCGACTACACCTACCGCGCCGACGGCCACCTCACCGGCCTCACTGACCAACTCTCCGGCCCCAAAACCTTCGACCTCGACACCGCCAGCCGTGTCACCGCCGTTCACGCCGCGAATTGGACGGAGCGCTACGCCTACGACGCAGCCGGAAACCAGACCGAAGCCTCCTGGCCCACATCACACCCGGGCCAAGAAGCCGTCGGCACCCGCACTTACTCCGGCACAGCCATCACCCGCGCCGGCACCATCCGCTACGAACACGACGGGCTCGGCCGCATCACCCTCCGCCAGAAGACCCGCCTCTCCCGCAAACCTGACACCTGGCGATACGAATGGGATGCAGAAGACCGCCTTACCTCTGTTACCACGCCAGATGGCACAAAATGGCACTACAGGTACGACCCTCTGGGACGCCGTATCTGCAAGCAGCGCGTCGGCGCGGACGGAAACTTTCTTTGGGAGGAAGTCACCTTCGCCTGGGATGACAGCACCCTTTGCGAGCAAGTGACGCGTAGCCAGAACATGCCATACGCAGTCACATTGACCTGGGAACACAACGACCTTCACCCACTCACACAAACTGAGCGGATAATTTCTCCCGACGATCCTCAGCAAATCATAGACGAACGCTTCTTCTCCATCGTCACAGATTTCATCGGAACCCCAAAGGAACTTATCGACGACTCAGGGCAATTGGCGTGGTGGACGCGTGCCACGCTATGGGGAACGACCACCTGGAATAGTGCAAGTTCAACTTACACACCGCTGCGATTCCCAGGGCAGTATTTCGACGCAGAGACGAGTCTGCATTATAATCTTTTTCGATATTACGACCCGGAAACCGCACGCTATCTCTCATCCGACCCTCTCGGCCTGTCACCCAGCCCTCATCCGATTACGTACGTCAAGAATCCACATGCGTGGTCCGATCCTCTCGGACTTGCGCCCTGCCCATACATGGACATCTATCCCAGCGGGAAGGGGATCGTGGCCGATCTGGACTCCAAGGGAATCATGAGCTTGGTCATCGAGAAGGGCCCGGACACTCCACGTGGTTCAGAGATGTTCGACAACGCCATAAGAAGCTTCGGAAATGACGTGCAGGGCGTCAAGGGTTACTGGCAGAATGGCGGGACACTACGAGACAATTTGGATTCTTTCAATTCCGCCGCCCGAAATGCACCACCCGGCGACATGCGGGCCCTTGAGAATGCTGCACGAAACACCTTTACCGGTAAGATGGCTGCGCGTCATGGATTCACCGACGTCGAAATAGTGGAGCTGAGAGGACCGCATGGAGACTATAGCAACGTCGGTGTAATATTCAGACCACCTTCTCGTTAATCATTCCAAAAAAGAAAGGCATATCCATGGGAAACGATTTCATGCAGCGCGCCACTGGCAATCTCCGGGCGGCACATAATCAAGGATTGGGTGCGACGGACCTTGGAAGGCTAGCGAGGGAGGTCCTCGGCCCTGCGTTCGGTCCGGTTTCTTTCGTGGGAGCCTTCCACAGCGCATTTGGAATTCCAATAGATGTTCTTCAGCGGGCGCTCGCCTGGCAAGGGTTCGACTTCGGCGGAAGCGTCATCTCGGACGAGGAGTTCACAGACCTCCTCGCCGAGTGGATCAATGATCCTGGGGGTAAGTGACGCCCCAAACCGCACCCCATTCAAGCCTGATGGGCTAAAGATTCTCAGGGTACCCAGGAATGTTACTGTGACATGCCCAGTGAACCTCTCTGAATTATTGAGACCCAACCCAACATGGAGAATACCCACTGGGCGGCATGCCGAACTGTGATTCTTGGAGGATGAGGCGACGATGCGACCACGTATAGCGATCCATCCCCTTACGCTTATGCGGCTGAAACTATCCCGCCTGGCGCAAATGCGCTGAATATCGGATGGCTCGGAGGCGGCAAAGATTCCCCGAGGGCTGATACGCTCGAAGGCTTTCTTGACCCCCCTTCATTCTCCTTGCCCGTGACAATTCCTCCGCAAGGACGCGAGGGTGGCATGCCTGTTGCCTCACGAGAACGGTAAACCCTCATACCCCTATCACGCCGAAGCGGATGGAGCCGGGACTGCACTGGGGGCCTCGGAAGTGCGCGTCTACTCCGCAGACGGAGAATTGCTAATCGCGCCGGATCTCGCTTACCACTATGTCGAGGATCACAAATACCTGCCGTCTCGGGAATTTATTGAAGCTGTCCTGGCGCGGAGGATTTCTCTCGGCGCGAACTGATCCTTTTTCAAGCTGGTGGTGGCGGTTTGTCGTCGCGGCCTTGCTCTTTGGCGGTGAGGAAGAGACTTTCGAACTGCTCCGCGACCCGGACCTGCGTGAGAGATTTCTGTTGCGCGCGTGACAATGCCTCGCAACTCGTCAGCTATTGCTGACCAGTTGCGAGGCACAGTCGGTCTCAGATGTTGATGCGGTGGCCCTTGACCGCCGCGACGAACGACGACCAGCCGTCGGCGGAGAAGACGAGTGCCGGGCCGTTCGGGGTCTTGCTGTCGCGGACGGGGACGGTGGCGTAGCCAACGGCCACCTCAAGGCACTCGCCGTTGGAGCCTCCGCTGTGGCTGGACTTGCGCCACCCGGTCAGCGTTCCGGAGTCGGCGATGACGGGCTCAGTGCAGTGCATGTTCATGCTCCTCAGCGATGGCTCTGATGAGGGCCACTGACCTTTTGTGCGGGGCCGCGTCGCCCAGGGCGAGAGTGTAGGAGGTGTGGCACGCCGCTACCAACGCCGGATCGTCCATGAGATGCCCCGTGCGAAGGCCCTCGACATACGCGATCGGCGCGGCATTCGCGAAGTTCAGCAGATAGAGCATGCTTTCCTGGAGTGCGTGTGCTCCTGAGGCGAAGGTCATCACGTGCAGGCGCAGCCGGCCAGCTTCCGCCATGTCCGCGATTTTGCGCAACTGCTCCGCCATGACGTGCGGTCCGCCCACGCGGCGTCTGAGCGCCGCTTCGTCGAGCAGCGTCCAGGCAACCGGTGTCGATGACCCGCTGAGCAGCCGGCTCCGTTCCAAGCGGTTGACGATGAATTCGTCAAGCTTCTCCGGGCGGTAGTTGGGGTGATACGCCTGGAATACGGCACGGGCGTAGGGCTCCGTCTGGAGGAGACCGGGAATCAGGGAAGCGCCGTACTGGCGAATCTCCGTTGCCTCACGCTCCAGCTCGGCCACCGCCGTGAAGTACTGGGCGAACTTCGAGTCCAGGTCATTGAGCCAGCGGGCGAAGAAGCCATCCGTCTCCAATGCGATGTCGATCCGCTGCGCGTCATCCGGCTTCGGTAGCCGCCTCCCCGCCTCGTAGTGGCTGATCAGCGTGGGTGAGCACACCACCTGTTCGCCCAGTGCTTCCTGGGTCAGCCCTGCCGTCACCCTTCGCAGCCTCAGCTCCTCCCCGTACTTCTCCCTCGGCGTGAGCGGCTTGCGGTCCGTTGCCATGCGGCCCAACTCCCTCGTCTGACCAGCGGGCTGTCAAGCCCGAACCTCTGGAGCGTAGCCACGGGCGACCGCAATCTGTGATGAGTTCGCCACAGAACGCATCCGTATGAGGCAAGTCTTCGAGGCAAGCCAGAGGGAGAGCACGTCGACATGAAGGATCTCGTCCGCCGGTTCACCGAGTTGCTGGTCCGCCCGGTATGGCTGGTCCGCCCGGCACGGCTGGTGCGTCCGGTGCGTCCGGTGCCTGCTGTCGTCCAGCCGTATGCCTGCGCCTACGTGGTCGGCCCCACCGTGCGCCGTACCGGTGAGCGTGCGGTGCGCGGGGAGGACAGTCCGTTGGTCCGCCCGTATGTCATCGCGCACGAGCGGCAGTTGGCCGAGGCGCGGCGTCGGCGACGCACGCTGTGGGTCGCCGTACGTGGTGCGGGCAGCGGGGTGCGTTACGTGCGCCGGGCGGCGGGGGTCGTCGCGTGACCGGGAGGACGGGGAAGGCGGACGGCTCCGGCACCGTGCGGCTGCTGCCCTGGGCCAGGCCGGACGGCAGGCCGTGTTACGTCGTCGGTGACGGCACTGGCTATGTGTCGCGGATGGCCGACCGCGTCGAGAGTATTCAGCTCGGCATGGCGGACGATCTTCTCGGCCACGCCGACGACCTGCTGGCGGAGCGGCGAGTGACCGGCGGCGAACTGCACTACCTCGCCTCGCGGTTGGCCGAGTCCCTGCGTGACGTCAAACGGGTCGCGGAGAGCCGGGGCGCCCGGCTGGCGCAGGTGACCGGGCAGGGGCCGGAGGCGCACGTACCGGAACGGCGATAGCGGTCGTGGGTCAGACGGCCACTGCTGAGACGCCTGCTCCGGGCAGCGTGGCAGCGTATGCCTCGATGTCGGCGCGGTCCGAGGTGAGCACGCTGCCGCCTCCGTGGGAGGCCGTGATGAGGACGGCGAGGGCATCCACGGGATCGGGTCTCTTCTTGGGCGGGAGAGCGGCTGAGCCAATCATGTCTCCGATCGTCTTCCAGTCCTCGATCTTCATCCCTCCCGCACAGGGGAGGCATCGCGGCGAGAGCCCTTCGCGGTGCGCGGATCTGTCGGCAGGGAATACGAAGACGTCGGCAAGAAGGCGATTCCAGGCATAGGCCGTCTTTGAGCTCGTGCGCCATGCCTGGAAGAGGGCGGGGCCGGGGACGATCGGCTTGTGACCTCCGGCCGCGATGAAGCCCTTGTGCAGAACGTGTGCCCGGCGGTCCTGGCCGATCAGGGCGATCAGCATTCCGGTGTCGTAGACGACGACGTTCACGCGGCGGCCTCGTCGCGTGAGGGGCGTCCGAGGATCGTGTTCACCTCTGCCTGTTCCTCCCTGGTCAGCTCGACCTCGTCACCTGCCCAGATGCCGGTGCCCGCCTGTTCCTCGGCCTCCGCGCGGGCTCTCTCGAAGGGCTCGAAGATCCGCTTGACCCGGTCTTGTTGGTCCATTTGTGCCTGGGCGGCGATCGTGAGAAACGTCGAAACGTCGAGTCCGGCGTCTGCGGCGTGCTTTTTGATCCGGTCGCGGACCTCTGCCGGCATGCTGATCGAGAAGCGCTCCGTTGCCATGACACCACGGTAACACTCGGTGTTACCGGGTGGAGTGTGGGAAGCGCAACGAGGTCGAGAGGCGGGGCGGCGGGGAACGGGCGGCATCTCTGACGCCGTGCCGGACGTGGTGAAGGTGGAGTATGTGAAGGCGCACTGAAGCGGCGGTCCGGCCGGCACTGATGCGGCGGGCGGTTCGGTCGGCACTGATGCGGCGGTCCGGCCGGTCGCGGCGTGAGTGGGCGAGGAGGCGTGATGCGCACCAGCGACGAGATCTATCACCGGGTCCTGTGGGACCCGCGGTTCGACCCGGCCCGGTTCGTGCTGGGGATCAGTCAGCGCGGGGATGCCTGCACACGCATTCCGCTGCCTTCGTTCGTGCCCGGGGGCGACATCCCGTGGCACCGGGTGGTGTTCATCGAGGCGGACGGCGAGGTGGTCTGGGACCGGGCCACGGGCGTGGACCGCATCGACGCGTCGGACGCCGGCCGGGTGCGGGACCCGCAAGCCGACCTGAGCTTCGGCGTGAACTCCGACAGCGGCGAGCCCGCCGGCATCCTCGACGTGTCACCGACAGCCGTCCTCGACGTGTCCGCGACGTCGGCCGTTCTCGACGTGCCCCCGACAGCCCGCACGGCGGTGGCCTGGATCCCGCCTGCGGAGCTGTGGCCGCCGATCCAGGATATCCGCCGGGATTACGATCCGCAGATCCACCGGTGGCCGCCGCACGTCAATGTGCTCTTCGGCTTCGTGCCGGAGTCCGACTTCGAGCGGGCTGCCCCGCTGCTCGCCGCGGCGACGGCAGAGACGCCGGTCTTCACCGCCCGGCTGGACGGGGTGCGCACCTTTCGGCACAGGGCGTACTTCACCGTGTGGCTCGACCCGACGGCAGCCGGCCAGGCGCCGTGGGCCCACCTGCACCGCCTGCTGCAGCAGCGGTTTCCGCGCTGCAGTGGGCCCGCCAAGAACTTCACCCCACATCTGTCCCTGGGCCGGACCCGGGATCCGCGGCGAGTCACCGCCGACTGTGTCACCCGGCTCGACACCATGGCGGCGACGGTCTGGGAACTCGTCCTGCTCTCACGCAGGGGTGACGGGCCGATGCGGCCACGGGCCACGGTCGCCCTGCGAACGGGCGAGGTCCGCCGGCTGCCCGCGCCCGGCCCCGGAGCGCCGGGCCCGGAGGACACGGCTTGGCTCTCCGGGATCACCGACAGATGAGGCCATGGCCGGCTGGGGCAAAGCGCCACCGGGCAACAGCTTCCCAGCCGCTCCGACCGCCTTTCTCGGCGAGCGTCTTGATGCCGTGGAGGGTGGTCTCCATCCCGGCCCCGGGCGCCGGCCGAAGCCCCCGTCCCGCGATGTCGGTGCCGCCCGATACCGTCGAAGCATGTCCAACATGGCCGTCCTCGAAGGTGTGCTGGAGCGCATCACGTACGCCAACGAGGAGAACGGGTACACCGTCGCCCGCGTCGACACGGGTCGCGGCGCGGGTGATCTGCTGACCGTGGTCGGCTCGCTGCTCGGCGCCCAGGTCGGTGAGTCCCTGCGGATGGAGGGGCGCTGGAGCTCGCACTCCCAGTACGGCAAGCAGTTCACGGTCGAGAACTACACGACCGTGCTGCCCGCCACCATCCAGGGCATACGCCGCTATCTCGGCTCCGGCCTGATCAAGGGCATCGGCCCGGTCATGGCGGACCGGATCACCACGCATTTCGGCGTCGACACCCTCGACATCATCGAGAACGAGCCGAAGCGCCTGGTCGAGGTGCCCGGACTCGGACCGAAGCGGACGAAGATGATCGCGGCGGCCTGGGAGGAGCAGAAGGCGATCAAGGAGGTGATGGTCTTCCTCCAGGGCGTCGGCGTCTCCACCTCCATCGCCGTGCGCATCTACAAGAAGTACGAGGACGCCTCGATCTCCGTCGTGAAGAACCAGCCCTACCGGCTGGCCGCCGACGTCTGGGGCATCGGCTTCCTCACCGCCGACAAGATCGCCCAGGCCGTCGGCATCCCGCACGACAGCCCGGAGCGGGTCAAGGCGGGACTGCAGTACGCGCTGTCGCAGTCCACCGACCAGGGGCACTGCTTCCTCCCCGAGGAACGGCTGATCGCGGACGGGGTGAAGCTGCTCCAGGTCGACACGGGACTGGTCATCGACTGCCTCGCCGAACTGGCCGAGGACCCGGAGGGCGTCGTACGGGAGAAGGTGCCGTCGCCCGAGGGCGGCGAGATGGTCACCGCCGTCTACCTCGTGCCGTTCCACCGGGCCGAGGTCTCGCTCGCCGCGCAGGTGCGGCGGCTGCTGCGGACGCCCGAGGAGCGGTTGCCGGCCTTCCAGGACGTCGACTGGGACAAGGCCCTGGCCTGGCTCGCGACGCGCACGGGGGCGGCGCTCGCCCCGGAGCAGGAGGCAGCGGTACGGCTCGCGCTCAGCCGCAAGGTCGCCGTGCTGACCGGCGGACCCGGCTGCGGGAAGTCGTTCACCGTCCGGTCCATCGTGGAGCTGGCCCGGGTCAAGCGGGCCAAGGTGGTGCTGGCCGCGCCCACCGGGCGGGCGGCCAAACGGCTCTCCGAGCTGACCGGGGCCGAGGCGTCGACCGTGCACCGGCTCCTGGAGCTCAAGCCGGGCGGCGACGCCGCGTACGACCGGGACCGGCCGCTGGACGCCGATCTCGTCGTCGTCGACGAGGCGTCGATGCTCGATCTGCTGCTCGCCAACAAGTTGCTGAAGGCGGTGGCACCCGGTGCCCATCTGCTGCTCGTCGGGGACGTCGACCAGCTCCCGTCGGTCGGCGCCGGGGAGGTGCTGCGCGACCTCCTCGCCGGCGGCGGCCCCGTTCCGGCGGTCCGGCTGACCACGATCTTCCGCCAGGCCCAGCAGTCCGGGGTGGTCACCAACGCGCACCGGATCAACTCCGGGGTGCCGCCCCTCACCCAGGGCCTCAAGGACTTCTTCCTCTTCGTGGAGGACGAGACCGAGGACGCGGGCAGGCTCGCGGTGGACGTGGCCGCCCGCCGTATCCCGGCGAAGTTCGGCCTGGACGCGCGGCGCGATGTGCAGGTCCTCGCCCCGATGCACCGGGGACCGGCCGGCGCGGGCGTGCTCAACGGGCTGCTCCAGCAGGCCATCACGCCGGGCCGGCCCGACCTGCCGGAGAAGCGCTTCGGCGGCCGGGTCTTCCGGGTCGGCGACAAGGTCACCCAGATCCGCAACAACTACGACAAGGGCGAGAACGGCGTCTTCAACGGCACGGTCGGCGTCGTCACCGCCCTCGACCAGGACGAACAGAAGCTGACGGTCCTCACCGACGAGGACGAGAAGATCGACTACGACTTCGACGAGCTGGACGAGCTGGCCCACGCCTATGCCATGACGATCCATCGCTCCCAGGGCAGCGAGTACCCCGCCGTCGTCATCCCCGTCACGAAGAGCGCCTGGATGATGCTCCAGAGGAACCTGCTCTACACCGCCGTGACCAGGGCCAAGAAGCTCGTCGTCCTGGTCGGCTCACGGCAGGCGATCGGCCAGGCGGTCCGCACGGTTTCCGCGGGAAGACGCTGTACGGCGCTGGATTTCCGGCTGGCGGGACCCTCCGGCGGAGGGTCCTCGGAAAAAATGATCGATCAAAGCGGTGGGAAACATCACGCAGCCCTTCCGGAACCGGAACGGACGGGGCAGGATGAGTAGCCTCGCGGCACTCAGTGCCGCGAGTAGGTCCAATGGACGACCTCGAGTGCACTCTCCTGGGCCGAATGGGGGAGGGTGGAGATAGTCAGGGAACCTCGAAGAAGAGGCACTACGTCGGTGAGGGATGACGTGAGCGAGCACACCAACAACGCTGTAGTACTGCGGTACGGCGACGGCGAGTACACCTACCCGGTGATCGAGAGCACCGTCGGGGACAAGGGCTTCGACATCGGGAAGCTCCGCGCCAACACCGGTCTGGTGACGCTGGACAGCGGATACGGCAACACCGCTGCCTACAAATCCGCCATCACCTACCTCGATGGCGAGCAGGGCATTCTGCGCTACCGCGGCTACCCCATCGAGCAGCTCGCCGAGCGCTCGACGTTCCTCGAGGTCGCGTACACCCTCATCAACGGTGAGCTTCCCAAGGCCGACGAGCTGTCGGCCTTCAAGAACGAGATCACCCAGCACACGCTGCTGCACGAGGACGTCAAGCGGTTCTTCGACGGATTCCCGCGCGACGCCCACCCGATGGCCATGCTGTCCTCGGTGGTCAGCGCGCTGTCCACGTTCTACCAGGACAGCCACAACCCGTTCGACGAGGAGCAGCGCCACCTCTCGACGATCCGGCTGCTGGCCAAGCTGCCGACGATCGCCGCGTACGCGTACAAGAAGTCGATCGGCCACCCCTTCGTCTACCCGCGCAACGACCTCGGGTACGTCGAGAACTTCCTGCGCATGACCTTCTCGGTCCCTGCCCAGGAGTACGAGCTGGACCCGGTCGTCGTCTCCGCGCTCGACAAGCTGCTCATCCTGCACGCGGACCACGAGCAGAACTGTTCGACCTCCACCGTGCGTCTGGTCGGCTCCTCGCAGGCGAACATGTTCGCTTCGATCTCCGCCGGCATCTCGGCGCTGTGGGGCCCGCTGCACGGCGGCGCCAACCAGTCGGTGCTGGAGATGCTGGAGGGCATCCAGGCCAACGGCGGCGATGTCGACTCCTTCATCACCAAGGTGAAGAACAAGGAGGACGGCGTCCGGCTGATGGGCTTCGGGCACCGCGTCTACAAGTCCTTCGACCCGCGCGCCAAGATCATCAAGGCCGCCGCCCACGACGTGCTGTCCGCGCTCGGCAAGTCCGACGAGCTGCTCGACATCGCGCTGAAGCTGGAGGAGCACGCGCTCTCCGACGAGTACTTCGTCGCGCGCAACCTCTACCCCAACGTGGACTTCTACACCGGTCTCATCTACCGGGCCATGGGCTTCCCGACCGAGATGTTCACCGTGCTGTTCGCGCTCGGCCGCCTCCCCGGCTGGATCGCCCAGTGGCACGAGATGATCAAGGAGCCGGGTTCCCGCATCGGCCGCCCGCGCCAGATCTACACCGGCGAGGTCCTGCGCGACTTCGTCCCGGTCGAGAGCCGCTGAGTCCGAGCGGACCGAGCCCGAGCCGATCGAGCCCGGACGGACTGAGCCCGGGCCATTGAGGCTCGTGGCGCCTCGCACCATCCCGGCCGCCCGTCGGCCGGTGGGTCTTCGCCCCGTGTACCGCGCTGTCGCACAGAGCGCGGAGCACGGGGCGATTCGCGTTCCGGGGAAGGCGGAAGCCCGTGGACGGTAGGCGCTGCGAGGGCGGTACGCGTTCCGGGGTGGTGCGCGGGGACGGTGGCGGGCAAGGGAGAAGCGCCTCGCCGTCGATCCCCCCACGGGCCGACAACGAGGCGCTTCCCATATCCCGGAGCGGATTCCCCCCACGGGATCCGGCCGGGTGTCTGCGGGAGCAGAGGCTCCTGGGCATACTCTCGCCCACTGCGGACTGCGTTCTTCACTTGTACTTCCGGTGCGATCTGCCGGGGTACGTACGCACGGGAGGGCCGCTCATAGCTCCCCGGTGCACGTGCCCCGGCCAACGCTTGCCCGAAGCGTCCCCCAAGACGCTTCGCCGGACGTCCCCCAAGACATCCTTGGCATCGCACTCTTAGACTCGCGAACCCATCGGATGGTTACCCTCAAATCGATGTGATCTAAGTCTCTTTGTGGAAGTTACGTGAAGGCACGCAATCGCAGGCTGTTCGTCACGACGAAGACCGATGAGAGCGCCATCGCCGCTCCGGCAATCATAGGGTTGAGCAGCCCAAATGCCGCAAGGGGCAGGGCGGCGACGTTATAACCGAATGCCCAGAGAAGGTTGCCCTTGATGGTGGTCAGGGTGCGTCGGGAGAGCCTGATCGCATCGGCCGCCACCTTGAGATCTCCACGAACGAGCGTGAGATCGCTCGCCTCGATCGCCGCGTCCGTGCCGGTTCCCATGGCCAGCCCGAGATCGGCCGTGGCCAGGGCGGCCGCGTCGTTCACCCCGTCGCCGACCATGGCGACGGAGCGTCCCTGGGACTGGAGTTCCTTGACGACGTCGACCTTGTCCTCGGGCATGACCTCCGCGTACACCGTGTCGATCCCGACCTCGGCTGCGACGGCCTCGGCCACCGCCCGGTTGTCGCCCGTCAGCAGAACGGGACGCAGACCGAGCGCGCGCAGTTCGGCGACGGCCTTGGCGCTGGAGCTCTTGACGGCGTCGGCGACCTCCAGGACCGCGCGCGCCTCGCCGTCCCAGGCGACCACGATCGCGCTACGGCCCCGGCCCGCCGCGTGCGCCACGGCGCCCGCCAGTTCGGCGGGGATCCCGATGCCCGCCTTCGCGAGCAGTTGTTCGCGGCCGACGAGGACGGCGTGGCCGTCGACGATGCCCTGGACGCCGAGTCCGGGGACGTTGGTGAAGTCCTCGGGGGTGGGGAGGGGGCTGCCGGTGCGTTCGGTGGCGCCGGTGGCGACGGCCTGGGCGATGGGGTGTTCGGAGGAGTGTTCCAGGGCGCCGGCGAGGCGCAGGACTTCGGTCCGGGTGGTGCCGGTGGTGGTGTGGAGGTCGAGGAGGGTCATGCGGCCGGTGGTGACGGTGCCGGTCTTGTCCAGGACGATGGTGTCGACGCGGCGGGTGGTCTCCAGGACTTCGGGGCCCTTGATCAGGATGCCGAGCTGGGCGCCGCGGCCGGTGCCGACCATGAGGGCGGTCGGGGTGGCCAGGCCCAGGGCGCACGGGCAGGCGATGATCAGTACGGCCACGGCGGCCGTGAACGCAGCCGTCACGTCGTCCGTGACGAGCAGCCACGCGACCAGTGTGGCCAGGGCGAGCGCGATGACGGCCGGGACGAAGACGGCCGAGATCCGGTCCGCGAGGCGCTGTGCGGCCGCCTTGCCGTTCTGCGCGTCCTCGACGAGCCTGGCCATCCGGGCCAGCTGCGTGTCGGCGCCGATCCGGGTCGCCTCGACGACCAGCCGGCCGGAGGCGTTCACGGTGGCCCCCGTGACGGAGTCGCCGACGCCCACGTCGGCCGGGGCGGACTCCCCGGTGAGCATGGAGGCGTCCACGGCCGAGGTGCCCTCGACGACCGTGCCGTCGGTGGCGATCTTCTCGCCGGGCCGTACGACGAAGCGGTCGCCGACGACGAGACGGCTCACGGGAACGCGCACCTCCGTACCGTCGCGGAGGACGGAGACGTCCTTCGCCCCCAGGTGCATCAGCGCACGCAGGGCGGAACCGGCCCTCCGCTTGGAGCGGGCCTCCAGGTAGCGGCCGAGCAGGATGAAGGTGATGACGCCCGCCGCGACCTCCAGATAGATGGTGGAGGAGGCCCCGTGGCGCGAGGCGATGAGGTCGAAGCCGTGCCGCATCCCGGTCACGCCCGCGTCACCGAGGAACAGGGCCCACAAGGACCATCCGAAGGCGGCAAGGGTGCCGACCGAGACCAGGGTGTCCATGGTGGCCACGCCGTGCCGCAGATTGGTCCAGGTGGCGCGGTGGAAGGGCAGCCCGCCCCAGACGACGACGGGCGCGGCGAGAGCGAGGGAGAGCCACTGCCAGTTGTCGAACTGGAAGGCAGGGACCATCGAGAGCAGGACGACGGGGGCGGCGAGGACCGCCGACACGGTCAGGCGCCGCCGCAGTGCGGCGAGCGCGGCGTCGGCTTCCCGTTCGGCGGCGTCCGCGGGCTGCTCGGTGACGTCGGCGGACTGGTCGGCTTCGGTGCCGGCCAGGGGCGTGGGAGGTCGTGCGGGGGTCCGTGCCGGGGCAGGGAAGGAGGGGGCCGGTGCGGGGCCGGATGCGGGCTGTGCCGTGTAACCGGTCTTCTCGACCGTGGCGATCAGATCGGCGATCCCGGTGCCCGGACCGAACGACACCCGGGCCTTCTCGGTCGCGTAGTTGACCGTGGCGGTGACGCCGTCCATGCGGTTGAGCTTCTTCTCGACCCGGGCCGCGCAGGAGGCACAGGTCATCCCGCCGATAGCGAGTTCGGCCCGGGAGATTTCGGTCGCCGGTGCCCCGGCTTCCGTCGCGCTGTGCATGTCCGAAACTCCTGAAACGCAGACCGGGCCGTACCCCACCAGTATCTGCTGGCAGGTCCGGCCCGGCGACAACGCGGGTGATGCGGGTCGGCCCGGGGAGCGGCTTCGTCCCGGGCTCGTGGGTCAGGCCGTGGCGCCGACGAGCTCGTAGCCCGCCTCGTCGACCGCGGCGCGCACGTCCTCCTCGGACAGCGGGGCGTCGGAGACGACGGTCACCCGGCCGGTGGAGGCCACCGCCTTCACCGAGGTGACGCCCTTGATGCCGGAGATCTCCTCGGAGACCGCCCCCTCGCAGTGTCCGCAGGTCATGCCGGACACCTGGTAGACGGTGGTCACCGCGCCCGACGCGGAGTCGCCGCCGGCGCTGTCGTGGCAGGAGCCGCTCGGCGAGCAGCAGGAGCCGGTGGCCTGGGGAAGCTGGGTCTCGACGGTCATGGGTGTTCTCCTCTTCGACTCTTCGACTGCCACTCCTCGGCCGCGACGCTCCGGCCACGGCTTTCCGGTCGCGGCGAGCGCGAAACGGCATGGCGTCGGGAACCCGGCGGGTCCGGTGGGCTCCGACACTCGCCACTTTATACCCCTAGGGGGTATGAATGCGAGTTTCCGCGGCGCTGGGCGAGTGTCACCGGTGGGAGAGCCGCCCCCGGAGCCGGTCGGCGTGTCAGCCGGCCCGGCGTGGTCCGGCCGGTACGCCGTTCCCGGGCGGGCCGACCGGTCCGTCACTCCCGTGCGGGCCGGTCGGTGCGCCGAGGCGGGGCGGGCCGCCGCAGGAGCGGAGGTAGTCCCGGGTACGGCGGGCGATCGGAAACGGCTTGTCGGGCGGGCACGGATACATGTCCTGCTCGACGATGGCGAAGAGGTCGACGTCCAGGGCGCGGGCCGCGGCGAGCACGGGTTCCAGCGCGGGCACCCCGCCCGGCGGTTCGCACATCACGCCCCGCGCCACGGCGGGCCCGAACGGCACCTCGTCCGCCACCACCCGGGCCAGGACCTCCGGATCGACCTGCTTGAGGTGCAGATAGCCGATCCGCTCGCCGTAGGTCTCGATCAGTTCGACGCTGTCGCCGCCGCAGTACGCGTAATGACCGGTGTCGAGACAGAGGGAGACCAGGTCGGGATCGGTGGCGTCGAGGAAGCGGCCGACGTTCTCCGCCCCGTCGATGTGGGTGTCGGCGTGCGGGTGGACGACGACGCGCAGCCCGTACCGGTCCCGTACCTCCCGGGCCAGCCGCTCCGTCTGGCTGGTGAGATCGCGCCACTGCCCCGCGGTCAGCTCCCGGTCCTCCAGGACCTCGCCCGTCCGGTCGTCGCGCCAGAACGCCGGGATGACCACCAGATGCCCGGCGCCCATCGCCCGCGTGAGTGCCGCGATGCCGGCGACATGCGCCCAGGTCCGGTCCCAGACGCCCGGCCCGTGGTGCAATCCGGTGAAGACCGTCCCGGCCGACACCCTGAGCCCCCGGCGGCCGGTCTCGTCGGCGAGCCGGGCCGGATCGGTCGGGAGATAGCCGTACGGGCCCAGCTCGATCCACTCGTAACCCGCTTCGGAGACCTCGTCGAGGAAGCGCTGCCAGGGCACTTGCCGCGGATCGTCGGGGAACCAGACCCCCCACGAGTCGGGTGCCGAACCGATGCGGATGCGCGACGGAGCAGGTGCTCGGGAGGGAGAGACCATGCGGTCCAGACTTCCGGCCCCCGGAACCCCTGTCAATCATTCGTCCTTATGTCCGGACATAGCGTTGACAGGGGGGTCAGGGGGCCGTTAGACCTTGAACAGCCGTCAGCGCCGCCGGTCGAAGGGATGTGCACGCCCATGCCCGAGCCGAAGTCCGAGCCGTACGACGTGATCACCATGGGCCGGATCGGTGTCGATCTCTACCCCCTGCAGATCGGTGTGCCGTTGGCCCGGGTCGAGACGTTCGGCAAGTTCCTCGGCGGCTCGCCCTCCAACGTCGCCGTCGCGGCGGCGCGGCTCGGCCGGCGGACCGCGGTGGTGACGCGCACCGGGCGGGACGCCTTCGGGGACTATCTGCGCCACCGGTTGAGGGAGTTCGGGGTGGACGACCGGTGGGCGACGCCCATCGACGCGTATCCGACGCCGATCACGTTCTGCGAGGTCTTCCCGCCCGACGACTTCCCGCTCTACTTCTACCGCCGCCCCAAGGCCCCGGACCTGGAGATCCGGACCGAGGAACTGGATCTCGACGCGATCCGGTCCGCGCGGGTCTTCTGGGCGACGGGATCCGGCCTGTGCGCCGAGCCGAGCCGCACCTCGACCCTCGCCGCGCTGCGCGCCCGCGGCCGGTCCGGCATCACCGTGTTCGATCTCGACTGGCGCCCGATGTTCTGGGGCGACGCCGCGGCGGATGCGGCCACTCCACCGGACGCGGCCGCCCGGCCGAACGAATTCGGCCGGGTGCCGGACGCTCACGGTCGGCCGTCGGACGCCTCCGACCAGGTGCCGGGCGTCTCCGCTCGGGTGCCGGACACCTCCGGCCGGGTGACGGATGCCGCCATCCGCTACCGCGAGGCCCTCGCACTCGCCACCGTCGCCGTCGGCAACCCCGACGAGTGCGCGATCGCGACCGGGGAAAGCGAACCGTACGCCGCCGCCCGCGCCCTGATCGCCGCCGGTGTCGAACTGGCCGTCGTCAAACGGGGCCCCGCGGGCGTGCTCGCCGTCCACCGCGACGGCACCGTCACCGACGTGCCCCCGCTGCCCGTCGAGGTCGTCAACGGCCTCGGCGCGGGCGACGCGTTCGGCGGGGCGCTCTGCCACGGGCTGCTCGCGGGCTGGGACGCCGCCCGCGTCATGCGGTACGCCAACGCGGCCGGGGCCATCGTCGCCTCCCGGCTCTCCTGCTCGTCCGCCATGCCGTTCCCGCACGAGGTCGAGGCGGTCCTGACCGAGGGGGCCGTCACCGCCCACCGCACCGGAGCCGCACCATGACGCGGTCACGCACCACCCCGTGCGTCGGGTCACGCACCGGCCCGAGCACCGGGCCGCACGTCGGCGAGCGACGGGCAGGGACGAGCAGGCAAGAGCAGGGAAGAGCAGGGAAGAGACATGACGACGGATGACGACGGCGAACCTCGCCACCACCTCGGAGCGGGCAGCACGGCGAGCGGCTCCTACACCCTCGACATCTCCCCGGAACGCGCCGGCTGGGACCGGTCCCGCCTGCGCGTGCTCGCATTGGAGCCGGGTGGAATCCACACGCTCGTCACCGGGGAGAGCGAGTGGATCGTCCTGCCATTGACCGGTGGCTGTACGGTGCATACCTCAGGTGAGATCTTTGAACTGCTGGGCCGGGAAAGCGTGTTCAGTGAGGTATCCGACTTCGCCTACCTACCGCGCGACGCCCACGCACAGATCGCCTCCGGCGCAGGAGGCCGCTTCGCCCTGGCAGGAGCGAAGTGCGAGCGACGACTCCCCGCTCGCTACGGCCCCGCGCCGGAGGTCCCCGTGGAGCTGCGCGGCTCCGGGAACTGCTCCCGGCAGGTCAACAACTTCGCCGCCGCCGACACGTTCGAGTGCGACCGGCTGATCGCCGTCGAGGTCCTCACGCCCGGCGGCAACTGGTCGTCGTACCCGCCGCACAAGCACGACGAGCACCGCCCCGGCGCCGAGTCCGTGCTGGAGGAGATCTACTACTTCGAGGTGGAGCGCGACGGCATCGGCTACCACCGGGTGTCGCCGTCCCGGCCCGGCGGTACGGACGTCCTCGCCGAGGTCCGCAGCGGCGACGCGGTCCTGATCCCCGACGGCTGGCACGGCCCGTCCATCGCCCCGCCCGGCCGCACGCTGTACTACCTCAACGTCATGGCGGGCCAGGGGGAGCGGGAGTGGCTGATCACCGACCACCCCGACCACGCGTGGATCCGCGACACCTGGTCCTCACAACCCGTGGACCCGAGACTTCCGCTGTACGGACCGGAGGCGGCCTCGTGAGCGCGTCAGCCACCCGCCGGCTCACCACCGCCCAGGCCCTGGTGACCTTCCTGACCCGGCAGTACACCGAGCGCGACGGCCGCCGGCAGCGGCTGATCAGCGCCACCTGGGGCATCTTCGGCCACGGCAACGTCGCCGGGATCGGTCAGGCGCTCGTCGAGTCCGGCCGGTCCATGCCGTACGTCCAGGGCCGCAACGAACAGGCCATGGTGCACGCCGCCGTCGGTTACGCCCGCCAGTCCGACCGGCTCTCCGCGCACGCCGTCACCACGTCCATCGGCCCCGGCGCCACCAACCTCGTCACCGGAGCCGCCCTCGCCACCATCAACCACCTCCCCGTCCTGCTCCTGCCCGGCGACATCTTCGCGACCCGGCCCGCCGACCCCGTGCTCCAGCAGCTCGAAGTCCCGTACGCGGGCGATGTCTCCGTCAACGACTGCCTGCGCCCCGTCTCCCGCTACTTCGACCGGATCACCCGCCCCGAGGCCCTGATCCCGGCCGCCCTCCAGGCCATGCGGACCCTCGCCGACCCGGCGGAGACCGGCGCGGTCACGCTGGCGCTGCCGCAGGACGTGCAGGCCCAGGCGCACGACTGGCCGGAGGAGTTCTTCGCCGAGCGCGTCTGGTACGTGCGCCGCCCCGCCCCCGACCCGTGCGAACTTCAGCGGGCGGTACGGGCCGTGCGCGGTGCCCGCAGGCCGTTGATCGTGGCGGGCGGCGGGGTGCGCCACAGCGGGGCCGGGGAGGCACTCGCCGCGTTCGCCTCCGCCACCCGCATCCCCGTCGCCTCCACCCAGGCGGGCAAGGGGTCCCTGCGCCACGACCACCCCGCCGACGTCGGCGGGATCGGCCACACCGGCACCGCGACCGCCGACGCGCTGGCCCGGGACGCGGACCTGGTGATCGGGGTCGGAACCCGTTACTCCGACTTCACCACCGCCTCCGCCACCCTCTTCCAGAACCCGGCGGTCCGCTTCCTCAACGTCAACATCACCGGCTTCGACGCGCACAAGCTCGGCGCCCTCACGCTCGTCGCCGACGCCCGTACCGCGCTGAAGGCGCTCGACGCGGAGCTCGCCGCGCATCACCATCGCGTCGACCCGGCCTACGAGACCCAGTACACCGAGGCCAAGGAGGAGTGGGAACGACGGGTGACGGCCGCGTTCACCGCCGACGACCCGCACGCCCGCCCCACCCAGGCCCAGGTCCTCGGCCTCCTCGACGCGCTCGTCACCGAGGACGACGTACTGATCAACGCGGCCGGTTCGCTCCCCGGTGACCTGCACAAGCTCTGGCGGGCCCGTTCCCCGCACCAGTACCACGTCGAGTACGGCTACTCCTGCATGGGCTACGAGATCCCGGCCGCGGTCGGGGTCCGGCTGGCCGCCCCCGACCGCCCCGTCTGGGCGCTCGTCGGCGACGGCACGTACCTGATGAACCCCACCGAGATCGTCACCGCCGTGCAGCAGGAGCTGCCCGTGAAGCTCGTCGTGCTCCAGAACCACGGCTACGCGTCCATCGGGGGCCTCTCCGAGACGGTCGGCGCCGAGCGCTTCGGCACCGCCTACCGGCGCCGCGCCGCCGACGGCACCTTCACCGGCCCGCCGCTGCCCGTCGACCTCGCGGCCAACGCGGCCTCGCTCGGCATGCGGGTGCTGCGTGCCAGGACCGTGCGCGACCTGCGCGAAGCCCTCGCCGAGGCGCGGGCCTCGGACGTTCCCACTTGTGTCTACGTCGAGACCGAAACGGCAGACACAGTGTCGGGCCCCCCTCCGGCGCAGGCGTGGTGGGATGTTCCCGTGGCCGAGACGGCCACCCGGCCGTCGGCCGTGAAAGCCCGCGAGACGTACGACCGGAATGCCGCCGCCCGACGCCATCACCTCTGAAGCGACGACCGCCGCTCGGTGCGCGGAGACCGCCCTTCCCGCAGGCACCGTCCAGCCGGCCGAAGACGCCACCGAACCCCATCGAACCCCCACCGAACGCCATCGAAGGAGCTCTGTCATGAAGACCGTCGACCACTGGATCGGTGGCAAGACCGTCGAGGGTGCGTCGGGCAACTACGGCCCGGTCACCGACCCGGCCACGGGCGAGGTCACCACCCGGGTCGCGCTCGCCTCCCCCGACGAGGTGGACGCCGCGGTCGCCGCCGCGAAGGAGGCCTACGCCACCTGGGGCACGTCCTCGCTGGCGACCCGCACCGCGATCCTGTTCCGTTACCGCGCGCTGCTCGACGCCCACCGCGGGGACATCGCCCGCCTGATCACCGCCGAGCACGGCAAGGTGCACTCGGACGCCCTGGGCGAGGTGGCCCGCGGTCTGGAGATCGTCGAGCTGGCCTGCGGCATCACGACCCAGCTCAAGGGCGAGCTGTCCACCCAGGTGTCCAGCCGGGTCGACGTCGCCGCGATCCGCCAGTCGCTCGGCGTCGTCGCCGGAATCACCCCGTTCAACTTCCCGGCCATGGTGCCGATGTGGATGTTCCCGCTCGCCGTCGCGTGCGGCAACACGTTCGTGCTCAAGCCCAGCGAGAAGGACCCGTCGGCCGCCAACCTGCTGGCCGAGCTGGCCGCCGAGGCCGGTCTCCCGGACGGTGTGCTGAACGTCCTGCACGGTGACAAGGTCGCCGTCGACGGTCTGCTGAACCACCCGGACGTGGCCGCGGTCTCCTTCGTGGGCTCCACCCCGATCGCCCGCTACATCCACGCCACCGCCTCCGCCAACGGCAAGCGCGTCCAGGCGCTCGGCGGGGCGAAGAACCACATGCTGGTGCTGCCGGACGCGGACCTCGACGCCGCCGCCGACGCCGCCGTCTCCGCCGCGTACGGCTCCGCCGGTGAGCGCTGCATGGCGATCTCCGCGGTCGTCGCGGTCGGCTCCGTCGGCGACGAACTCGTCGCCAAGATCAAGGAGCGCGCCGAGAAGATCAAGATCGGCCCGGGCGACGACCCGTCCTCCGAGATGGGCCCGCTGATCACCGCCGCCCACCGCGACAAGGTCGCCTCCTACGTCACGGGCGCGGCGGCCCAGGGAGCCGAGGTCGTCCTGGACGGCACCGGCTTCACCGTCGAGGGCTTCGAGAACGGCCACTGGATCGGCCTCTCCCTCCTCGACCACGTGTCCACCGACTCGGACGCGTACAAGGACGAGATCTTCGGCCCGGTGCTGTGCGTGCTGCGCGCGGAGACCTACGAGGAGGGCGTGGCCCTCATGAACGCCTCGCCGTTCGGCAACGGCACCGCGATCTTCACCCGTGACGGCGGCGCCGCCCGCCGCTTCCAGCTGGAGATCGAGGCCGGCATGGTCGGCGTCAACGTGCCGATCCCGGTGCCGGTGGGCTACCACTCCTTCGGTGGCTGGAAGGACTCCCTCTTCGGCGACCACCACATCTACGGCAACGACGGCGTGCACTTCTACACCCGCGGCAAGGTCGTCACCACCCGCTGGCCGGACCCGGCCGACGCACCGGCCGGTGTGGACCTGGGCTTCCCCCGCAACCACTGATCCCGCTGCCCCGCCCGCGGGCCCCGATCCACCGCCCCGACCCGACGGCCCGCCCGGACACACCCCCTCCGTGTCCGGGCGGGCCGTCGCCGCGTTCCGTGCCCGGGCGGGCCGTCGTCCTCTTCCGCGGTCGGGCGGACCACGGGCCCCGGGCGGACCGCATGGCGTCCCAGGGGCTCACATGCGCCGCAGCCCCAGGTACTGGAGCGCCCCCATGCCTGCCACGGTCAGCCCCTGGAACACGATCCAGCCGTTGCCGATCCCCGTCGCCGTCAGCGCGTCCACGAGCACGGTGACGACACTCGCCACGGCCCAGGCGGTGTTCAGGGCGATGACGAAGGCGACCGCGCCCCGGTGGAGCTCGGCCCGGCGGGAGACGGACAGCAGCCACGCCGCGTACACCGTGAGGAACACGCCCACCGCGTACTCCACCGGGCGCGGCACACCGAGGAACGAGTCCAGGACCGCGGCGAGCGCGAGATAGCCGATGCCGTTGGCGCCGGTGAGGACCACGTCCGCCATGAGGGCCGTCCGGAGCAGTCCGTCGGTGCGGGCGACGCCCGTCGTGCCCGCCGTGTCCTTCGTTCCCGGTGCCGGGGCCGTACTCGCGTTCCGGTACGCCATCACTGGGTCCTCCTGTCGTTGTCACGCGGTCTGTCGTGTCGTGCCCTCGGCGAAGGCGTGTGCCGCACGAGGAAGGTACGGACGCACGCGGCACCCGCTCAATTACCTCGGAGGTCATGTGCGTCAATGCGCCGCGCATTTCTCTTGTGACGGCGAGTGAAAAAGGGGCCTCTTGTGTGACGCGGGCCACGTGATATGTGCCACTCTTGTCCCGATTTGGGGCGTTTGCCGTGTGGGGTGGGTCATGTGGCGGCGGTCACTATGAGGCCGAGTAGTAGAAGGTACCGGATTCGCGTGCCCGCATTTCACCTGCTTCGCACGGAATTCTCGGATCATTTCCTCTGCCACGTACGATTCGTTTTAGTAAAAGGGTGTCGTTGACTTGCATTTCCTCCTCGCATAACAATTTTTGGCATCACCCCCGATCGAAGAGGAATTGCTGAATGCAGATCACTGCGATGCCCAAGAATTTCGCTCGTATGACCCGCACCAAGAAGGCTTCTCTGGGCGTGCTCGCGGCCGGTGCGGCGGTTGTCGCCGGTACCGTCGCCGGAGCCCCGGCCGCCTCGGCCGCCACGCCGGCCCAGGCTCCCGCCGCCCCCACCCAGGCGAGCGGCGGCAGCGTCGACGCCTGGATCAAGCAGGCGCTGGAGGTCATGCGGGCGAAGGGCATCCCGGGCTCGTACGAGGGAATCCACCGCAACCTGATGCGTGAGTCCGGCGGCAACCCGAACGCCATCAACAACTGGGACTCCAACGCGGCCAAGGGCATTCCGTCCAAGGGGCTGCTGCAGGTCATCGACCCGACGTTCAACGCCTACCACGTCAGCGGGACGGTCAAGAACGTCTACGACCCGGTGGCCAACATCACCGCCGCCGCGAACTACGCCGCCCACCGCTACGGCTCCATCGACAACGTCAACTCCGCCTACTGAGCGGGGAGGCCGAAGAACGACCGGGGCAGGGGAGCCGTCATGGCTCCCCTGCCCCGGCTTTCGGTGCCGACGCCGTCGGCACGGTGCAAATCGCTCGCGGCGCGCGTCCCGCCGATGCTGTGATGGGGTCATGACCGCCCCGATCACCCCGGCCGCTTCGGCCACCCCGATCCCCCCGGCCACGGCCGCTCCGGTCAGGCCGCAGCACGAGATCCGCGCCCTCTACACGGACACGACGATCACCGTCTACCAGGCGTACGCCCCGTTCATCGGACAACCGGCGGCGCGCGACGGGCGGTTCCCGGAGGTGTGGAAGCGCGACCGCATGACATGGATCAAGCCGAGCTTCCTGTGGATGATGTACCGCTGCGGCTGGGCCATGAAGGAGGGCCAGGAGACCGTTCTGGCCGTCGAGATCGACCGCGAGGGATTCGACTGGGCGCTGGCCCACTCCGAACTCTCCCACTACGTGCGCGGAGTTCACGCCGACCGTGCCGCCTGGCAGGACAGCCTGCGCCGGAGCCCGGCCCGCGTCCAGTGGGACCCGGAACGCGATCTGCGCCTGGACCGGCTCCCGTACCGTTCGCTGCAACTCGGCCTGTCCGGCGAGGCGTCGCGACGGTACGCGGACGAGTGGACCGTCTCGATCCGTGACGTCACGCCGCTGGCCCGGCGCATCCACGAACACGTGACGGCGGGGCGGCTCGACGAGGCGACGCAACTGCTGCCGAGGGAACTGCCCTACCCCGGGGCGACGGGCCGCACGGCCTCTTGAGTTCCACTTGAGTCCCGTGCTGCCGTTCGCCGGTGCGGGGGAGGGGCGGCTTTCCGCAGAACGACATCGTCTTCGGCGAACCGGCGGTGCTCTTCGGTGTCGTCCTTCTCGCCGCCGCCCTCCACCTCTGGAAACGCGGTGCCGACATCAACAGCGCCAACCGCGTCGACCGCGACGCCGGGCCCAGGGCGCGAGGGCCGGGGCCCGACCACGGTCCCCGGCACCGGCTCCGTGCTACGGCGCCTCGGGGGCCACCGCGTCGGCCCACCCCGTCACGGCCACCACCTCGTGTGCGAGATCCGTGACCTTCCGGCCGTCCGTCGCCACGCGCACCGTGTCCGCCGGTGCGTGTTCGTCCAGGAATCGGGCCCTGCGCACGCTGTTCGCCACCTCGCGGTCCAGTTCCGAGCCGATCTCCCTGCCCAGGAGCCGGCCGTACGTCGTGGTGTCGGTGGCGGTGAGCAGAACGCGGACGATCCGTACATGCGAGCCCATCGCGCGCTCGAACATCGCCGTCGACTCCGGCAGCACGCTCACCGTGTTGGTGTAGATGAGCCGCCGGTATCCGAGTTCCGCGAAGTTCGACCAGACCGCCGCCAGATTGCGCTCGGTGATTCCCGCCCGATGCGGATCGCCGGGCGGAGCCGGATGGACCTGCCCCATCAGATCGCCCTCCAGCACCGCGTGCGCCACCTCCGCCGCCCGCAACAGCGCCGACACCTCCCAGGCCACGGTCGACTTTCCCACGCCCGCGCGCCCGCCGATGAGCAATACCTCCGCCTGATTCATGTCGGCAGGGTGCCAGTTGGCGAAGGCCACCGCGAGACGCCCGTCCGTGTCGGGCGTCCCTTCGATTCCTCGCACCGGCACCTGCCGCGCATCCCCGGCACGCACCGCGTATCGCCCCACCCATGCGCGCGACCTCTTGCGACCAGGGCGTCGGGAGCCCGCTCCCTATTGCCCCCAGGTCGTTAGGGTCGGGAAGCATGGAGACCCCTGAAGCGCGAACGCCCCGTTGGCGGCTTCCGCTGTCCCGGGCCCGCCGGCGAGGGCGCGGGGGCGTGCGCGGCCGGTGGGCCGCGGGCCTCGCGGCGCTCGCCGTACTGGCCGCCGCCGGGACGTGGAACGCCATGGCCGACGACGGCACCCCCGCCGTGCACCGCCAGGACCGGACGATGCGTGTCGACGGGGTGTCCCTCGACACCTCGTACTTCACCACCGGCGGCACGGAACGCCGCCCGGCCGTACTGATCGGGCACGGGTTCGGCGGCAGCAAGGACGACGTACGGGCGCAGGCCGAGCGGCTGGCCGGTGCCGGGTACGCCGTGCTGACCTGGTCCGCCCGGGGGTTCGGGAAGTCGGGCGGGGAGATCTCGCTCAACGCCGCCGACCGTGAGGTCGAGGACGTCTCCCGCCTGATCGACTGGCTCGCGGACCGGCCCGAGGTGCGGCTGGACGCCGAGGGCGACCCGCGTGTCGGTGTCACCGGCGCCTCCTACGGCGGTGCGGTGTCGCTGCTCGCCGCCGGGTACGACCGGCGCGTCGACGC
This sequence comes from Streptomyces sp. NPDC002476, assembly GCF_042889785.1. Lineage (NCBI taxonomy): Bacteria > Bacillati > Actinomycetota > Actinomycetes > Kitasatosporales > Streptomycetaceae > Streptomyces > Streptomyces sp. NPDC002476. The sequence continues at coordinate 48,048 of NZ_JBIARH010000035.1, forward strand.
CGTCGCTCCGCAGATCACGTACTGGAACCTGGCCGACGCGCTCTTCCCCGACGGGGTCTTCAAGAAGCTGTGGGCCGGGATCTTCGTCACCATGGGCGGCGGCTGCCAGAAGTTCGAGAAGCGGATCTGCGCGATGTACGAACGGGTCGCCGTCACCGGGAAACCCGACGCCGCCGCGCGCGCACTGCTCACCGAACGGTCCCCGAGCGCCGTCGCCGACCGGATCGAAGTGCCCGCGCTCATCGTGCAGGGCCAGTCCGACTCCCTCTTCCCGCTCGGCCAGGCGGACGCCATGGCCCGTGCGATCCGCGCCAACGGCGCACCGGTCGCCGTCGACTGGATCGCGGGCGGGCACGACGGCGGCGACCTGGAGGCCGACCGGATCCACGGCCGGATCACCGACTGGTTCGACCGCTACCTCAAGGACGACACGAACGCCGACACCGGGCCCGCCTTCCGCGTCACCCGGACCGGAGGCGTCGACTCCACCGACGGCGTCGCCCGTACGCGCGGGGCGAGCAGCGCCACGTACCCGGGACTGGTCGGCGACGGGGAGAGGACGATCGGCCTCGGACGACGGACGCAGACGTTCCGCAACCCTGCCGGGGCCAACCCGCCCGGCATCTCCGCCGTACCGGGCGTCGGCGGCGGGCTGACCCGGCTGTCCTCGCTCGGTGTCGGCCTCTCCATGGACTTCCCCGGACAGTACGCGCGCTTCGACTCCGCGCCGCTGGACGGGCCCGTGCGCGTCACCGGCTCCCCGACCGTGCGGATGAACGTGAGGGCGGACCACGGCGACGCCGTGCTGTTCGGCAAGGTGTACGACGTATCGCCGGACGGCAGGCAGCAGGTGCTGCCCGCGCAGCTCGTCGCCCCCTTCCGGATCACCCCGGACCGGCAGGGCCGGGACGTGGAGCTGACCCTGCCCGCCATCGACCACCGGTTCGACGCGGGGCACCGGCTCCGGCTGGTCCTCTCCGCGACCGACCTCGGTTACGCCTCACCGGCCGAACCGGCGACGTACACCGCGACCACCACCGGACCGCTCACCGTCCCCACCACCCCCGCCCTGAGGACGACGGCGGCCGCGCTGCCCCGGTGGACCTGGGGGCTCCCGGCAGCCGCCGCGGTGATCGCCGCCCTGCTGCTCACCGCCCGCCGCACCTCTGGCTCAGGCGCCCGGCGTACCGCGCACCCGGCGCCCGGCGCCGCGCCCGACCCGGCGCTCGCCGCCGTCCCCCTCCATATCACCGGCCTCTCGAAGAGGTACGCCGAGTCGCCCGTCATTCCCCGAGCTCTCAACTTCGTTCGAGCAGGGGAGCCCCCATTCGCCGTGGAGGACCTGTCCTTCCAGGTCGAGAAGGGGCAGGTGCTCGGACTCCTCGGCCCCAACGGCGCGGGCAAGACCACCACCCTGCGCATGCTCATGGGCCTGATCACACCGGACGACGGCGAGATCCGCGTGTTCGGGCAGACCGTCCGGCCGGGCGCGCCCGTGCTGTCGCGCGTCGGGGCGTTCGTCGAGGGACCCGGATTCCTGCCGCACCTGTCCGGGCGCGCCAATCTGGAGCTGTACTGGGCGGCCACCGGCCGCCCCGCCGAGGACTCCCGCATCGACGAGGCCCTGGAGATCGCCGGGCTCGGCGACGCTTCCCCGCGTTCTCGACTTCGCTCGAACAGGGGAGACCCCATCGCCCGCGCCGTCCGCACGTACTCGCAGGGCATGCGGCAGCGGCTGGCCATCGCCCAGGCCATGCTCGGAATGCCCGACCTGCTCATCCTCGACGAACCGACGAACGGGCTCGACCCGCCCCAGATCCGCGAGATGCGCAATGTGATGATCCGGTACGCGGCCGGGGGCCGTACCGTCATCGTCTCCAGCCATCTCCTCTCCGAGGTCGAACAGTCCTGCACCCATCTCGTGGTCATGGACCGGGGCCGGCTCGTCCAGGCGGGCCCGGTCGCCGAGATCACCGGCTCCGGCGATGTGCTGCTGGTCACCGCCGCATGCGAACTGCCGGACTCCCTCGTGGAGAAGGTCGCCGCACTGCCGGGGATCGGCTCGGCCACGCGTACGGACGACGGGCGGGGACTGCTGGTACGCCTCGACGGGACCAGCACCACGACGTCCGGTCTGATCGCCGAACTGGTCCGGCTCGACGTGCCGTTGACCGGTGTCGGGCCGCACCGCCGCCTGGAGGACGCGTTCCTGACCCTGATTTCCGGAGGCTCCGCATGAGTGCCACAGGCGATGCCACAGAGACCGGCGCGACGATCGACGTGCCGGACGCGTCCGAAACATCCGGTGCATCCGGTGCATCCGGTGCATCCGGTGCATCCGGTGTGTCCGGTGCGCGGGGTGCCGGGGGCGGGGCGGGTGCGCCCGGCTACCGCGCCCGGCGCACCCTTCCGCTGCGCGTCGAGGCGGTGCGCCAACTGCGCAGGCGCCGCACGCTGTTCATGGGCGCGGTGCTGGCCCTGCTGCCGTTCGTCCTGATCGCCGCGTTCGCGATCGGCGGCACGCCGTCCTCGCGGGACGGCGGTGGCGGACGGATCACCCTGATGGACACCGCGACCGCGTCCGGCGCGAATTTCGCCGCGACCTGTCTGTTCGTGTCCGCGGGGTTCCTGCTCGTGATCCCGGTGGCACTGTTCTGCGGCGACACGGTGGCGTCCGAGGCCAGTTGGTCCTCGCTGCGCTATCTGCTGGCGGCGCCCGTGCCCCGGGCCAGGCTGCTGTGGAGCAAGCTCGTCGTGGCCCTCGGCTTCAGCCTGGCCGCGATGGTGCTGCTGCCGCTCGTCGCGCTGGCCGCGGGAACCGTCGCGTACGGGTGGGGGCCGCTCCAGCTCCCCACCGGCGGCGCGCTCGACGCCACGACGGCGATGTCACGGCTGACGCTCGCCGTCGCGTTCGTCTTCGTGTCCCAACTGGTCACCGCCGGGCTGGCGTTCTGGCTTTCGACGAGGACCGACGCCCCGCTGGGCGCCGTCGGCGGGGCGGTCGGGCTGACGATCGTCGGCAATGTGCTGGACGCCGTCACCGCACTCGGTTCCTGGCGCGAATTCCTGCCCGCGCACTGGCAATTCGCGTGGGCGGACGCGCTCCATCCCGAACTGGAATGGGGCGGCATGCTGAAGGGGACGTCGGTCTCGGTGGCCTACGCGCTGGTCCTGTTCGCGCTCGCGTTCAGGGGGTTCGGCCGCAAGGACGTGGTGTCCTGAGCCCTCGCCGGTACCGCAACAGGGTTCGGGAGCCGGAACCCGGCATCGGAAGCCGGGATCGGGAGCCGGGAACATCCCGTTGAACAAGGCGCTCGCGGAATCCGAGGGCGACGGCGACGACGGGGCGGCCCGCGCGGCGTTCGCGGCCTGCTGGAAAGGCCTCCACCGCATCCGGACCGCACTCTCCCTCGCGGCGTTCGTCCTACTGTCCGCGATGGCCGTTCCGCCTTTTCGGACGGCCGTTCTGTGGGCGAGGTGCTGCGTACGGGTGGAGGAGCTGTGACGGTCACGGCGGGCCGGGCAACCAACGCGTCCGACCGCCCGTCCGAGTTGGTGGAGTGCCGGTATTCACATCCGATATTCACGCCGAACAAAGGAATTCACGTGACATCCCGCGTCCTCGGAACCGCCGCCGTTCTCGGAACCACCGTCGTCCTCGCCGTCACGGCTGCGGCAGCCGCGACCACCGCGACCGCCGCACCTGCCGCACCCGTCGCATCCGCGCCCGGCGGGTCCGCCCCCGCCCAACCGCCGGGGCGGAACGACTTCAACGGGGACGGCTACCCGGACGTGGCGTTCACCGCGCCCGGTGCCACCGTCGACGGCAAGGCCGGGGCCGGTTACGTGGGCGTGGTGTACGGATCCGCGAGCGGTCCGACGACCTCCACCAAGCAGGTCCTCACCCAGAACTCGCCCGGCGTCCCGGACGGGGCCGAGGCCGGTGACGCGTTCGGCAGTTCGCTGGTCTCCGCCGACCTGGACCGGGACGGGTACGACGACCTCGTGATCGGCACGCCCGGGGAGTCGGCCGGCACCACGAAGGAGGCCGGCTCGCTCACCGTGATCTGGGGCGGCGCGCGGGGTCTGTCCGGCGGTGCCACGCTGCTGACCGGCGACGAGCAGTATCAGGGGATGGGCACCAGGGCCGCCGTGGGCGACTTCGACGGCGACGGGGCCGTCGACGTCGTCACTCTCGGAAGGGGACAGGGCGACACGCACGTCCTGTCCGGCCCGTTCGGGCGCGACGGCAGTCCGGCGGCCCCCGTCAGGGTGATCCGCGACATGGACGACCTGCGCTACCTCGACATCACCGCGGGCGACTTCGACGGCGACGGCCGCGACGACCTGGCCGCCGTGGTCCACGACGGCGACGAATACGACGCCCGGCGCATCCTGATCCGCAGCGGCGGTGCCACCGGCCCGAGCGAGGAGTACACCGTCGTCAACCGCGCGGACGGCTTCCGTCTCCAGGGCGGCGAGACCATCACTGCGGGCCGAGTGAACGGCGATACGTACGCCGACCTCGTCGTGGGCCGCCCGGTCGACGGCCACGACAGCGACGTGGACCTCCCGCTCGCCAAGGGCGGCATGATCACCTACGTGCCGGGCGGTCCCACCGGCCCGCGGGGGGACCGGGCCCAGGTCCTCAACCAGGACAGCCCCGGCGTCCCGGGCGCCGCCGAACGGTCCGACGGATTCGGGGCCTCCGTCTCCGTCGGGGACGCCAACGGCGACGGCTACGGCGACATCGCCGTCGGCGTACCCGGTGAGGACCTGGGCACGACGAAGAACGCGGGCTCGGTCCTGGTCCTCCCCGGCACCGCGTCCGGCCCCACCGGCAAGGGCACGGTGGGCTTCAACCAGGACGCGGCGGACGTTCCCGGCGTCGCCGAGCCGGACGACCGCTTCGGCGCCGCCGCGACCCTGGTCGACGCCAACCGCGACGGCCGCGCGGAACTGCTTGTCGGCGCCCCCGGCGAGAACGCCGACGCGGGCTCCCTCTGGGTCTTTCCGACCACGGCCTCCGGCCCGACCGCCAAGGGGTCGTTCACCTTCGGCCACGGGACGCTGGGCACCACCCCGACGAAAGCGGGGCTCGGCTCGTCGTTCAACCGCTGACCGACCGCCCGTCGACGTGACCGGCCCCGTCCCCTGGATGCGACCGGTCCCGCCACTCCTCGGCGGGACCGGTCACGTATCGAGATCAGGCCTTCTTGACCACGATCAGGCCTTCTTGACCACGCCGGACTTGAGCTGCATGGCCCCGAACCCGTCGACGACCGTGCGCGGACGGTAGCCGCACTGCTGCTGGACGATCCTGCCGACTCACGCACGCTGGACGCGCTCGCGCGTGCGGTCGGAACCAGCCGCCGGACTCTGAGCCGGCTCTTCGTCCAGGACACCGGGATGAGCTTCGACCACTGGCGCACCCTGCTGAGACTGTGCGCCGCCCTGCCGCCGCTCGCCGACGGCCGATCGGCCGCCCAAGTGGCCCATGCCGTCGGCTATGCGCCCCAGCGCCTTCCTCGCCGCCTTCCGCCGTGCCATCGGCATCACGCCCCGGCGCGGATCACCGCCGGGCCGCTTTCGGGCCGAATGGTCGCCGGGGCCTGCCAGGGCCGTCCACAACCGGTTTCAGCCGTATGTTTTCAGCCACCCGTGGCTCGTGCCCCGCCGGCCCCGTCCCCGACCGAAAATCGCTCCTGACCGACAAAAAAAAGACCCCCCCGAAGGAGGGTCTCGCGCTGTGCGCCCCCGGCAGGACTCGAACCTGCGGCCAAGTGCTTAGAAGGCACCTGCTCTATCCACTGAGCTACGGGGGCCGGTGGTGGCCTCGGTGGCCTGGAGCCCTGGGCCGGGCCGGTCAGTGACCTGCCGGAACAAGGATAGGGCCCCGATCGCCTCGTACCGGTTGCTTCACCTGCGTGGCACGATGTGGAGGTTCGGTGAAGCGAACCGATAATCGCAGGTGGACCGGATTTGCGCATCGCTTTTTACGCCTCGCGCCCCGGGTGTTGTGCACTCGTTATGCCTGCGCCCCACTCGCCCCCTCTGCCCTGACTTGTAATTCTGTGGAGGAACCGGCGCGCAGGGGTCGCTATACGCTTCAAAAAGGCTCCAAAATTGGGCATTCTTCGCATGTGGTGACCTTGGACGTACGGCCTCAGCTCATCGACGCACTCTCCGCCCTGCGCGACCGTGTCGCCGCCGTGCGTCTTCCGCTTCCGCTGCCGGGGGCCGCTCGTGCCCGCCGGACCCGGAGCGAGTTGCTGGCCCAGCTCGACGACTATCTGCTGCCCCGGCTCAAGGATCCCGAAGCGCCCCTGCTCGCCGTGATCGGAGGGTCCACCGGGGCCGGGAAGTCGACCTTGGTCAATTCGCTGGTGGGGCGGCTGGTCAGCGAGGCCGGGGTGCTGCGGCCGACCACGCGCACGCCCGTGCTCGTCTGCCACCCGGACGATCACCACTGGTTCGCGGGGACCCGCGTGCTGCCACAGCTCACCAGGGTCTGGCTGCCGCCCCAGGAGGCGCGGAGCATCGGCGGACGCGAACGTCTCGGCGGACTCGGCGGTCTCGGCGGGGCCGACGACCTCGACGGGTTCGACGACGAGGATGACGAGGAGGACGGGACCACGCTGCGTGTCGAGACCGCCACCGGGCTGCCGCGCGGGCTGGCGCTGCTCGACGCGCCCGACATCGACTCGCTCGTCGTACGGAACAGGGTGCTGGCCGCCGAGTTGCTCTGCGCCGCGGACGTGTGGGTGATGGTCACCACGGCCTCGCGCTACGCGGACGCGGTGCCCTGGCATCTGTTGCGGACCGCCAAGGAGTACGACGCCGCGCTCGTCACCGTCCTCGACCGGGTGCCGCACCAGGTGATCGCCGAGGTGTCGCGGCAGTACGGGGCGCTGCTCACCCGGGCGGGCCTCGGCGAGGTGCCGCGCTTCACCATCCCGGAACTGCCCGAATCGGCGGGCGGCGGCAGCGGGCTGCTGCCCACCACCGCCGTCGCCCCGCTCCGGGCCTGGCTCAGCCACCGCGCCCAGGACCCGGCGGCCCGCCGGCAGGCTGTCGGGCGTACCGCGGCCGGGGTCATCGCCTCGCTGGACGTACGGCTGCCCGCGCTGGCCGGGGCCGTCGCGGCACAGTACGCGGCGGCGGTACGACTGACCGCGGTCGTCGAGGACGCGTACCGCGCCGAGGCGGACCGGGTCGAACGACGGCTGCGCAACGGCGGCGTGCTCGCCGGGGAGGCCCGCACCCGGTGGCGCGGATACCCCCTGTACAGCACCTCCGAGGAACTCCTCGAATCGCTGGTGGAAAGCCTCGGCGCGCTTCTGCGGTGCGCCGTCGCCGCCGCCGACGAACAGATCCGCACGGCCTGGCTGCGCGAACCCGCGGCCGGGGCGTTCGGCCACGGGGACGCCGACCGGGCGGCCGGGGGGTGGGGGCCGGCCGAGGACGTCGAGGGCCGGATCGCCGTGGCCGTACGGCGGTGGTGGCGCGTGCTGGAGGAACTGGCGGAGGAGGAGGTGCGCCGGCTCGAACGCAGCACCGCACCCGACGCCGAGACGGTGGCGGTGCTCCTGGCCGCCGCCCTCCTCGGCGGTCGGCGCACCAGAGCCGCCGGGGAGCGGCTCGCCGAGCGGATCGGAGCCCAGGGCGCACTGCGGCTGCGCGACAGGGGCAGCGCACTGCTCACCGACTGCCTCGGCCGGGTGCTCGACGGGGAACGCGACCGGCGGCTCGCGCCGCTCGATGCCCTCGATGTCGCCCCGGACCCACAGGCCGAACTCATCGCCGCGCTGTCCGTACTGCAGAAGGAGAGGTGGCAGCGTTGACTGCCGTCATCGACGAGGGGGCGAGCCGGGGCGCCGGTACCGTGTCTCCCGACGACCACGAGCGTTCTCACCCTGACCGTTCTTGTCCCGGCCGTCCCCGTCCCGACCGTTCTCATGACGCGGATCCTGATCGGGAGCGCCCGTACGGCGACCAGGACCAGCCGGGCGGCGACCAGGACCGGTCGAGTCCGGGCCGTCCGGTCGAGGGGCGCGTGGACGCCCCGGAGGCGACGGCGGGCTGGAACGACGGGCTCATCGCCCGGCGCGCGGTCGTCAGGACGGTGTCCGACGAGCTCGGCACCGGCCCGGACGACGGCATGCGGGCACCTCAGGTCGAGGCGTACGTACCGTCCGGCGGGACGCTGCGGCCACGGCTCGACGCGCTGCGCGAACTCGTCGGCCTGTCCAGGGCCCGGATCGACGCGGACGCCCTCGCCGAAGCGGGGCGGGTGCTCGACGAGGCGGCGGCCCGGCGTCGGCTCTCCTCCCGGCACACGGTCGTCGCCGTGGCGGGGGCGAGTGGCAGCGGCAAGTCGACCCTGTTCAACGCGCTCGCGGGCGCCCAGATCTCCGAAACCGGGCTGCGCAGGCCGACCACCTCCGCCCCCCTTGCCTGCTCCTGGACCGACGGGGCCGCCGGACTGCTCGACCGGCTCGCCATTCCCGGCCGGCTCAGGCGGCGCCCGCAACAGGGCGCCGCGGGCGCGGACGAGTCGCTTCAGGGACTCGTCCTCGTCGACCTGCCCGACCACGACTCCGCAGCGGCCGGGCACCGCGAACAGGCCGACCGGGTGCTTGCCCTGGTCGACGCGGTGATCTGGGTGGTCGATCCGGAGAAGTACGCGGACGCGGCCCTGCACGAGCGCTATCTGCGGCCGCTCGCCGGGCACGCCGAGGTCACCTTCGTGGTCCTCAACCAGATCGACCGGCTGCCCGGCGACGCCGCCGATCAGGTCCTCGACGATCTGCGCCGGCTGCTGGACGAGGACGGCATGGCACTGGGCGAACACGGTGAACCGGGTGCCACCGTCATGCCCCTGTCCGCGCTCACCGGCGAGGGCGTGGGCGAACTGCGTGACCTGCTCGGCCGGTTCGTCCAGGAGCGCAGGGCGGCGGCGCTCCGCCTCTCCGCGGACCTGGACGCCGCCGCGGCCAGACTCCGTCCGCTGTATGTCGCCGAGGGACGGACCGGTCTCGGGGAACGCGCGCGGGAGGAGTTCGCCGACCGGCTCGCGGAGGCCGTCGGGGCGGCAGCGGCGGGCCAGGCGGCCGAGCGGGAGTGGCGCGGGAACGCGGGGCGGGCATGCGGCACGCCGTGGCTGCGGCTGTGGCGCCGGTACGAGTCCACGCGGCGGCCGGGACGTCCGGAGCGCCCGGAGGGGCCCGTCCCGCCGGAGGAGCGGTTCACCGCCCGGCAGGGTGTCGAGCAGGCGGTACGGATCCTGGCGGACGAGGCCGCCCGCGGGCTTCCGGCCCCCTGGGCACAGGCGGTACGCGAGGCGGCGGTGACCGGCGCGCAGGGTCTGCCGGAGGCGCTGGACGAACTGGTCACGAGTGTCGCGAGTGTCACGGGCGTTACGAGCATTACGAGCGTCACGGGGGAGGAGAGGCTGGGCGGCTCTGGTGGCGTGGCCGGGGTGGATGGTACGGACGGTGCGGGCCGCGTCGATGGGGGTGGCGGCGATGGAGGTGGCGGCGATGGAGGTGGTTCGGCTGAATCTGCTGGTCCGGGTGATCCGTCGGACGGTGCGAGCGGGGGCGGCCGTGTGGGTGAGGGGAGAAGTACGGATGGTGCAGGCGGTGCGGGGCGTGCAGGTGGTTCGGCGGGGGTGCTGAGAGCCGCGATGACGAGGGCGGCCGGAGTCCTCGGCGGGTCCGGCGCCGGGCACGGTGGTCGCGCGGGGGCGGACGGGACTTTCGAAACACGCCCTAGGCCGCCACGGCCCGGATGGTGGCCCGCCGCCGTGCTGGCGCAGGTGTCCATGACGCTGTTGCAGGTCTTCGGCGTTCTCTGGCTGATGGGCCGGATCGCCGGTGTGCTCGACCCGGGATTCCTCGCACCCGCCCTGGTGACGCTGGCGGGTGTCGTCGGGGGGCCGCTGGTGGAGTGGTCGTGCGCGGCCGCCGCGCGGGGACCCGCGCGGCGGTACGGGCAGGAGGCCGAGCGGCGGTTGCGGGAGGCGGCGGCGGCCTGCGGGCGGGCGAGGGTGCTCGACCCGGTGGCGGCGGAGCTCGTGCGGTACCGCGAGGTGCGGGAGCGATACGTGGCGGTGACGGAGTTTTCCACAACTGTTCGGTAGTCCACAGGCGTCAGCGGGATTTCCGCCTCTCCTTCAACCTGGGATCTGTGACCGCCCGGACGCGGTCGCCGGAGCCGACGGCCCACGACCGGTGGTCGACGACCGCGGCTCCGTGGACAGAGGGCCGAGGATCGAAGGGGAGGCGGAGTCATGAACGACACCTTGGTGACGCTGGTGGGCAACGCGGCGACGGCGGTGGAGTACCGGGAGACCGCCACCGGCGGGATGGCACGTTTCCGGTTCGCGGTGACACCGCGCCGCTGGGATCGTGAGAGGCAACTCTGGACGGACGGGCGAACCAGCTTCTACACCGTGTGGGCCTGGCGGGCGTTGGCGTCGAATCTGTCCGGTTCCGTCGCCGTGGGGGAACCACTCGTCGTGCATGGAAGGTTGAAGGTGCGCGAGGAGGAACGGGAAGGCCGGCACAGGACGTTCGTGGACGTCGAGGCGGTCGCCGTGGGGCACGATCTGATGCGGGGGACGTCGGCGTTCCGGCGGGTGATGAGGGGTGGGCCGGGGATCGACGCGCGCACGGGGAGCGCGATGCCGGGCGGTTCGGGCGATACGGGCGGTGCGGGTGGCGTGGGCGGTGTTTCGGTGCGCACGGACGAACCGGATTGGCCGGGAGCGGCGCTCAGGGAGGGAGCGGCGCCCGGGGCGGAAACGGCCTTCGGGGCAGAGGCGGCCCCCGGGCTGGCAGAGTGGTCCCGATCGGGAGGGGCGCCCGGGCCGGGACGGGCGGCCGCATCGGGCAAGACATCCGCATCGGGCAAGGCGCCCGTATCGGGAGCGGCGGAGGGCCGGGAAGGGCCGGTCGGGCCGGAAAGGCGGGCCGAACGGACCGAACGGACCGAAGGGGATGAGCGGGCCGAACGGACCGGACAGGCTCGGCGTACTGTGCGCGGAGAGGGTGGCGGGCGTGCCGTGCGGCAGCGGGGCAAGCGTGTGACGGAAAGCCGAAAGGACAGTGACACGCTGGTGTTGGTGACGTGAATGGTTCGTATGGTGATGTGGCGGCAGGCTCGCACGTGGTGCGTGCGGGGGCGGACGGGGCGTCAATGAGGCGCACCGGCCATAACGATTCCGAGTCGGAATGGTTATATGACGTTGTGACGGGGGACTGTTCATTGCTTCGTCCTTAGGATTCCCCCGTACTCACGGGGCACTTGAGTCGACTGGCGGGACAATCCCCACACGCGCAGCAGGCGCGGAGGGTTCCGCCTGGAGGGGAATTCTGTGTTTTCTGCTGATTCAGCGACCGTTTCGTCTTCCTTGAAGGCACCTGATTCCGCGCGGCGGCGGGGCATGGCCCGACTGGCCGCGTCGGTGGTGGCATCCGGTCTGGTCATGGCAGGTGCCTTCGTCGGCGCCGGCAGCGCGGTCGCCGACGAGGCGCCGCAGCATCAAGGCGGCGCCGCCGCGGTCCTGGACGGTCTGAAGACCTACGACCGTGCCGTGCTCCACGCGGGCGGCAGGAACCAGCAGCTGCCCGCCGGGGTCTTCGAGATGACCGTCGACGGCGGCGGCAAGCTCAAGACGTACTGCATCGACATCCACAACCCCACGCAGGACCGGGCGAAGTACCTGGAGACGCCCTGGGACCAGACCTCGCTCGGCGCCAACAAGAACGCCGGCAAGATCCGCTGGATTCTCGAGCACTCCTACCCGAAGGTCGACAACCTCGCGGCACTGGCCGAGGAAGCCGGCACCGGCCCGCTCACGGAGAAGACCGCCGCTGCGGGCACCCAGGTCGCCATCTGGCGCTACTCGGACAACGTGGACGTCGAGGCCACCGACGCCGCGGCCGAGAAGCTGGCCGACTGGCTGGAGAAGAGCGCCGCCGACCAGGCCGAGCCCAAGGCGTCCCTCGTCCTGGACCCGGCCGCGGTCTCCGGCAAGTCCGGCGAGCGCCTCGGCCCGATCACCGTCCACACCAACGCGGGCCAGGCCACGGTGACCCCGCCCGTGGACGCCGCCAGCGGCGTCAAGGTCACCGACAAGAGCGGCAAGCCCGTCACCTCCGCGGTCAACGGCGGCGAGCTGTACTTCGACGTTCCGGCGGGCGCCGCCGACGGCTCCGCCTCGCTGACCGTCCAGGCCACGACCTCGGTGCCGGTGGGCCGGGCCTTCGCCAGCGCGACCAAGAGCCAGACCATGATCCTGGCCGGTTCCAGCGACTCCACGGTCTCCGCGACCGCCACCGCGACCTGGGCCGAGCAGGGCGCGATCCCGGCCGTCTCGGCGGAGAAGAACTGCGCCAAGGGCGGCGTGGACATCACCGCGAGCAACAAGGGCGACGAGGCCTTCACCTTCGAGCTGGCCGGGAAGAAGCACACCGTCGAGGCGGGCAAGTCCGAGACGGTGACCGTCCCGGTCGCCGAGGACCAGGCGTACGACATCACGGTCACCGGCCCCGAGGGCTTCTCGAAGACGTTCAAGGGCGTCCTGGACTGCAAGACCAGCAGCAGCGGCACCGGTGGTGCCGGCGGCAACGGCGGCCACGAGACCCAGACCGAGGGCCAGCCGGCCCCTGCCACCTCCGGCGGAGGCTCGACCGGTTCCGCGGGTGACCTCGCCGAGACCGGTGGCTCCAGCGCCACCCCGGTCATCGCCGGTGTCGCGATCGCCCTCGTCGTCGTCGGCGGCGGCGCGGTCTTCCTCCTCCGCAAGCGCAAGGCCCAGCCCTCCGCGCAGTGATTGCGGCAAGCCCGTGACTCCACGATTCGAGTGATCCTCGCGATCCCGTGATTCCGGTGATCCTGGTGACCCCGGTCATTCGGTGATCGCGGAGTGACGAACCGTGAGCGTGGCGTCGCGCCCGCTCGGCGACGGCCCCGGTGCGTGCACGGGCGGGTTCTGATGATCCCCGCAACACCTTGGAGTTCAGGGAGTTGCGGGGATCGTGGATTTTGAGGTGTTGAAGGCGAGGTTCTTCGAGGCGTCGGACCGGGAGAACGGCAGTGCCACGGGTGCTGCTCGGGCGGTCGGGGTGAACCGTCACACGGCGGCCGGGTGGGCGCGGAAGGCCGGTGTCCGTGGTCGAGGGAAGCCCGGTACGAGCGGACGAGCGGGCATCCGGGCCGGGGGGAGTACGACCGGCTTCGCGCCTCGGGGGTGCGGCGGCGGGATGCCGCGGCGCAGGTCGGGGTTCATGAGCGCACTGCCCGGGACTGGGACCGCGGGATCCGGAAGATCGGCAACACGCGCCTGCACCCCGATGGGCGCAGGATCGACTACACAACCGGCATGACCAGCACCGTCGCCATCACATCAGCGCCGTCTCTTGCGGCGGTCGAGGCCGAGCCGCATCCCCGGTTCCTCACGGTGACCGAGCGGGAGCTGATCGCCGACATGCGTCGCCTCGGTCAGTCGCTGCGGGCGATCGGGCGGGCGCTGGGCCGGCCGGCCTCCACCGTCAAGCGCGAGATCGATGCCCGTTCCGTCGATGGCGTCTGTCAGCCGCACCGGGCACAGCGGGCGTGGGCCAAGAGCCGGTCGCGCCCCAAGGAGCCCAAGCCTGCCCAGGACGGTCCGCTGCGCGAGTTCGTCGCGGGCAAGCTGCACGAAGAACTCTGGACGCTCCCCCAGCCCGGGCTCTTCGCAGCACTTCGCCCCGTCGCAAGCGGCGGGGCGAAGTAGCCAGGCCCGGAATTCACCAAAAGCTTCGGATGTGCTCCGGCGGTGCGGAGTTCGCCAACCGCCTCCGCACCCGCGAGGACGGCCTCCGGATGCGGCGGGCCGCCGACGGTCCGGCGGTGTACGCGGGCGAAGCGGAACCCGCCGGGAGCCGCGCACGCCTGCCCGTGCGCGCCACGGCGCTCGGGCCCTGCGGCTCTACGTAATCGCCACGGAGCTGGCGTGGTCGTTCATCGCGTTGCCGACCCAGCCCACACTGCCGGAGTACTTCTGACTCGCGCCCGTGAGATTGGGGTTCTCGAACAGCTCGATCTGGCAGTCGCCCGAAGCGATCAACGAGGAAGTCAGGTTGTCAAAACGGTAAAAATCGGAGCCGAGGTCGAGAACACCAAATCGGCTACCGATGCCGCACGGAACGTATGTCGTGAGGGTCAGGGACTGGCCGTAGTAGTTGCCGTGCTCGTAGAGGACGGCGGCGATGGTCTGACTGGACCTTGCGGTGGTGCGTGAGGCGGGTGTGTTGGCGGCGGTCTCGGCGGGCGCGTTCAGCTTTGCCAGGAACTTTTTGTCCGTGGCGGCCTTCTGGGGTGTGGCGGGTGCGTCGGTGATGCGGCCGCCGGTCGCCGCGGCAATGCTCTCGCGGAAGGTGTCGTAGCAGGTGGTCTTCTGCGTGACGGCGTCGGCGACGCAGTGGGGACCGGCCTTGGCCCGGGGGTTCTCGGGGGCCTGTGCCGCGCCAGCCGTGGCCGGCGCCATGAACACGGCCGCGCACACGGCGGCCACGAGCCCGGTCACGCCTGTTCTCGCTCGCATTGCTTCCTCGTTTCAAAGGGGGCGGCGAGGCTGTTCCGTACACGGAACGGCCCCTCGCCCGGGAGGTCTGCCAGGACAGAAGAGGGATCACCGGCCGCAGAGGTTGCTTCGCTCTACCGCGCCTTGACTGAAGCCGAAGCGGTAGCCCCGGGCGCTTCGCCCGAGCCCGGTGGTGATACGCGCGGGCCTGGACGGCCGGGGAGGGCCCGAAGGCGTTGTTCGACGCGGCGGTGGGGTGGCTGCTGAGAGGGCCTGTGGAGGGGGTTCCAGAGGTGTCGGCGTACACGCCTCCCCGCCTCCTTGGAGGCCGATGAGCCGTGCGGGCACGGAGAGGCAGGAGACCACGGCCATCCGACGCGGGTGGTCTCTTCAGGTGCGGCGGAACGTACCCGTGGATAGTCGCCAGAAAGGTGGTGGGAGTTCTCACCGTGGGCGCCCGAAGGTCGTCCGCCGAAGGCGGTCAGCCCCCCACAGCCCCCCACAGCTCTGTGGGGGGCTCTGACCTGCATGTGGTGGGTGTGGGGGTCCCACAGAAACCGGCCCCGAAACTGCCCCCCAGCCCCCCACATGAGCGCTTCGGGGCGGGCTCACTCCGGGAGCGTGGGGGTCCCACAGCCGTGACGGACGCCCCGACAGAGAGTGACGGTCACGTCGCCCGCTTCTCCGGAGCGGCGGCGCCAGGCCGCGAACCGTCGATCGGCCGGCGGGGTGCCAGGAAGGGCGGACCTCGGGTGTCGGACAGCGTCACGGGGCGGTGTCAGGCCGGTCGCCGGGCCGTCCGTGGGCCGTCCGAGGGGGCCAACGGTGACCAATGACGACCAACGCCGACCAGTTCCGGGACACCCTGGCTTGGCTCAGACCCTGGTCGGGGCCTCCCGACGTACCGGTTTTCGTCTGGAGGTGGCGGTCAGGCAAGATGGGGTGTATCTGCCCACACATCGATAGCCGGACGGTTTCTCTTGGCTGAGTACATCTACACCATGCGCAAGACGCGCAAAGCGCACGGCGACAAGGTGATCCTCGATGACGTCAACCTGAACTTCCTGCCGGGCGCGAAGATCGGTGTCGTGGGTCCCAACGGCGCCGGTAAGTCCACGGTGCTGAAGATCATGGCGGGCCTGGAGCAGCCGTCCAACGGTGACGCCTTCCTCTCGCCCGGTTACAGCGTCGGCATCCTCATGCAGGAGCCGCAGCTCGACGAGTCGAAGACGGTCCTGGAGAACGTGCAGGACGGCGCCGCCGAGGTCATGGGCAAGCTCAAGCGCTTCAACGAGGTCGCCGAGCTCATGGCGACCGACTACTCCGATGCGCTGATGGAGGAGATGGGCAAGCTCCAGGAGGACCTGGACCACGCCGACGCCTGGGACCTGGACGCTCAGCTGGAGCAGGCCATGGACGCGCTGGGCTGCCCGCCCGGCGACTGGCCGGTCGTCAACCTCTCCGGTGGTGAGAAGCGCCGCGTCGCGCTCTGCAAGCTGCTCATCGAGGCCCCCGACCTGCTGCTCCTCGACGAGCCCACCAACCACCTCGACGCCGAGTCGGTGAACTGGCTGGAGCAGCACCTCTCCAAGTACGCCGGTGCCGTCGTCGCGGTCACCCACGACCGCTACTTCCTGAACAACGTCGCCGACTGGATCCTGGAGCTCGACCGCGGTCGCGCCCTGCCTTACGAGGGCAACTACTCCACGTACCTCGACAAGAAGGCCGCCCGCCTCAAGGTCGAGGGACGCAAGGACGAGAAGCGCGCCAAGCGGCTCAAGGAAGAGCTGGAGTGGGTCCGCTCCAACGCCAAGGGCCGGCAGACCAAGTCCAAGGCCCGTCTCGCCCGTTACGAGGAGATGGCGGCCGAGGCCGAGAAGATGCGGAAGCTGGACTTCGAGGAGATCCAGATCCCGCCGGGCCCGCGGCTCGGTTCCGTCGTCGTCGAGGTCGAGAACCTTTCGAAGTCCTTCGGCGACAAGGTCCTCGTCGAGGACCTGTCGTTCACGCTGCCGCGCAACGGCATCGTCGGCGTCATCGGTCCGAACGGCGCGGGCAAGACCACGCTGTTCAAGATGATCCAGGGCCTGGAGACCCCCGACTCGGGCTCCATCAAGATCGGCGACACGGTCAAGGTCTCCTACGTCGACCAGGGCCGGGCCAACATCGACCCGAAGAAGACCCTCTGGGCCGTCGTCTCGGACGAGCTGGACTACATCAACGTCGGCCAGGTCGAGATGCCGTCGCGGGCGTACGTCTCCGCGTTCGGCTTCAAGGGCCCGGACCAGCAGAAGCCTGCCGGTGTCCTGTCCGGTGGTGAGCGCAACCGCCTCAACCTGGCGCTGACCCTCAAGGAGGGCGGCAACCTGCTGCTCCTCGACGAGCCCACCAACGACCTCGACGTCGAGACCCTGTCCTCGCTGGAGAACGCCCTGCTGGAGTTCCCGGGCGCCGCGGTGGTCATCTCCCACGACCGCTGGTTCCTGGACCGCGTCGCCACGCACATCCTGGCGTACGAGGGCGACTCCAAGTGGTACTGGTTCGAGGGCAACTTCGAGTCGTACGAGAAGAACAAGGTCGAGCGCCTCGGTCCGGACGCGGCCCGTCCGCACCGCGCCACGTACAAGAAGCTGACGCGAGGCTGATCCGTCTTGGCACGCCACATCTACCAGTGCCCCCTGCGCTGGTCGGACATGGACGCCTTCGGGCACGTCAACAACGTCGTCTTCCTCCGCTATCTGGAGGAGGCGCGCATCGACTTCATGTTCCGGCTGGCGCCGGGTGACGGTTCGCCGTCCTTCTCGGGCGGCTCCGTGGTGGCCCGGCACGAGATCGACTACGTGCGCCCGCTGGTCCACCGGCACGAGCCGGTGACCATCGAGTCGTGGGTCACGAAGATCGGCGCCGCGTCGCTGACGATCTCGTACGAGATCAAGGACCCGGACCAGGTCTACGTACGGGCCACGACCGTCGTCGTCCCGTACGACCTGGCCGCGGAGCGGCCCCGGCGGATCAGCGCCGAGGAGAAGCTCTTCCTCCAGCAGTACCTGGCCGAGGAGCCCGCGGCGGCATGACCGTACCCGTGATGCCGCTGGAGTTCGCCGACGCGAGGGAGACCGCGGATCTCGCGGCCTTCCTCGCGCGGCTCCTCCACTACGACCGGGCCGCCGCGGTGCGGATGCAGGCGGGCGGCAGCGCGCTGGCCGTGTTCGGCAGACCGCCGTCGTTCGAGGTGCTGGCGATCCGCACGGCCCGGCTGACCGGGCGCCACGCATTCGACATCACGGTGTCCGCCGGGGAGCTCCTGGAGTCCCTCGGCTCCTCCGGCACCGAGGGCGGGGCCGATCCGGGCCCCCTGCCCGCCGCCGTCACCGGACCGCCGTGGACGGGAGTGCTCCCGCCGCGCGGCGGCTGGCACGAACTGCAGGGCCTGCCCGACCCGGTCTCCCTGCGCAAGGCCGTCACCGCCGCGGTGGCGGAGTTCCGCACCCGCGACGAGGCGCTGCCCGAGCCCCGCCGCACCCGGACCGAACGCGACCGGATCGGCCGCGAGATCTGGTCGCGCACGATCGGCACCACCGTCCTCCCGCTGCGGGCCGTCCACGCCGCGCTGTCCCTGGGCTTCCTGCGCCCGGCGCCGGACTTCCCGGTCGCCCTGCTCGCGGCCGGGGCCTGGCTGCGGCTGCGCACCCCGTTCGGCTCGATCGCCCTGCGCGGCCACGACAGCGGCCACGACAGCGGCCACGACAGCGGGTTCGGTGGCGGGTTCGCGGTCTCGGTGGGCTGAGAGCCCGGTCCGACGCCCGTGGGCCGAGGGCCGGGCGCCCGCTCACCGGGCCGCCCCGGTGCGTCGGCAGGCCAGGCCGGAATGGTCGAGGGGGACGGCCACCCGCGTGCACCGGCGCCCGCCGCGAGCAGTTCCGTCTGTCGCGGAGAACAGGGGTCCCGGTCGAGCCGCTGGTGGACGCCGGGGACGAGGAGGGCCGGCTCCGTCCCCGGCCCCGGACGGCCCCGGGCCCGGTTCGGCTGTCGGTTTCGGATCGGCTTCAGGCACAGGACCCGGCCTCGGCCCCGGGCACAGGACCCGGCCTCGGCCCCGGTGGCGGCTCAGCCCTCGGCGTTCACCATCGAGGCCGCGGCGTACGTGAGGTAGTCCCACAGCCGCTGCTCGTGCTCCGGCGCCAGCCCGAGTTCGTCCAGAGCGGTCCGCATGTGGCCCAGCCACGCGTCGTGCGCCGCCCGGTCCA
The DNA here is from genome assembly GCF_042889785.1 of Streptomyces sp. NPDC002476. NCBI lineage: Bacteria > Bacillati > Actinomycetota > Actinomycetes > Kitasatosporales > Streptomycetaceae > Streptomyces > Streptomyces sp. NPDC002476. Next base: position 66,867 of record NZ_JBIARH010000035.1, read on the forward strand.
CCCGGAACGGGACGTGCCGCATCCGCAGCCGCGGGTGTCCGCGCCGCTCGGTGTAGGTACGGGGGCCACCCCAGTACTGCATCAGGAACAGCCTGAACCGTTCCTCGGCCGGGCCCAGATCCTCCTCCGGGTACATCGGCTTGAGCAGCGGGTCCTCGGCGACCCCCTGGTAGAAACGATGCACCAGGCGCCGGAAGGTCTCCTCGCCGCCGACCTGCTCGTAGAAGGTCTGCTCCTGCAGCGTGTCGCGCGGAATCTCAGTCACCCGTCCATCGTCGCAGACGCACCGGCCGAGTACCTGAGGCCTAGGCCCTGTCTTCGAACCGCGGCCTGCCACGGCCCGGGTCCTGGCCACCGGGGGCCGGGCGCAGGAAGGTGGAGACCGGAGACCGGGGAGAACGGGAAGACGGAGAGATGGACGACACACATCCGGACCGGTTCGCCGAGGCCGCCACCGGTGAACGGTGGGCGATGGTGCGGGGCATCGTGGCCCGCGGGGGACTGGGCGACCCGCGCTGGCTGGCCGCGTTCGAGGAGGTGCCGCGCCATCTGTTCGTGCCGTACTACTTCGTGGCCGGTGGAACGGACCGTCTGTGGTGCGAGGACCCGGACCCGGTCCGCCGGGCCCGGTGGCTGCGCGGGGCGTACGCGGACGAGGCACTGGCCACCCGGATCAGGGACGGCGAGCTGATCTCGTCGAGCAGCCAGCCGTCGCTGATGGCCCGGATGCTCGACGAACTGGACGTGCGCGACGGGCAACGAGTGCTGGAGATCGGCGCGGGCAGCGGCTACAACGCGGCCCTCCTCGCGCACCGGCTCGGCGACGACGCCGTGACCACCGTCGACCTCGACCCGGAGATCACCGAGTCGGCCCGTCGGCACCTGGCGGCGGCCGGTCACCACCCGGCGGTGATCACCGGCGACGGGACCCGGGGCTGGCCGCCGCGCGGCCCGTACGACCGGATCATCGCCACCTGCACCCTGTCGTGCGTCCCACCGGCCTGGCTGGACCAGTGCGCTCCGGACGCGCGGATACTGGCACCGCTCGCCAGCGGACTGATCGTGCTGCAGGTGCGGGTGACCGCGCGCCGCAGGTACGCCGAGGGACGCTTCCTGCGCACGCCCGCCTATTTCGTTCCGCTGCGGGGCAGCCCGACGGGACCCGCCCGGCGCCCGCACACCGGCGCGCTCCCCAGGCGCTTCAGCGAGGACGAACGCTTCCGGTTCCTGCTGGAGCTGACCGGATCCAGTCTCGACCCGCACGAGGCCCTCTCCCTCTGGCAGCGCGAGGGGCGCCCCGGGAGGGAGAGGTTCGGCATCACCGTCCGGGACGGGCGGCAGTGGGCCTGGCTGGACGACCCCGAAGGGCCGTACGCCTGGCCCCTGCCCGAGGGGTAGCCCCTGCCCCGGCCGGTCCCGGTGCCCCGGCGGTCCTGGTGGGGTTCCTGCGGCCCGTCAGTCCTGACGGACCGTGATCGTCGTCCATGCCCCGACATGCACGCGGTCGCCGTCCTTGAGCGGGACGGGGACGTAGGGCTGGATCGGGTCCTCGGCGCCGTTGAGCGTGGTGCCGTTCGTGGAGTTCTGGTCCACCACGGCCCAGCCGCCGTCGGGCTGCCGCACCAGCACCGCGTGCTGGTGCGAGACGCCAGGGTCCTCCGGAGGCACGGACAGGTCGATGTCGGGGGACTCGCCGGTGCTGTGCCTGCGGCGGCCGACGGTGACCTGGTTGCCCGTCAGCGCCACCCGCTGCTCCGGGGAGTACGCGGGCAGGTTGAGGCCGGTCGCCTCCGGACCGCTGCGCTGCATCATCGCCAGGAAGTACTCGCGGTCCGGGGTGATGACGGCGGTCCAGCTCGCGGGCGGCTGGTTCTGGTTCCCGCCGGGCGACGGCGGTTGCTGCTGCGCCGGGGCCGACGGCTGCGGGTCCTGCGGCCGGGACGGCGGTGACAGCATCCAGTCGTCGTCGGCGGACCGGGGCGGCTGCGGCGCGGGCGGCTGGGGCGCGGGCGGCTGGGGCGCGGGCGGCTGGGGAGCCGAGGGCGCGGGCGGAGCGGGCCGTTCGAACGAGGGCGGCGCGGACTGCTGCTGGAACGGCGACGAGGACTGCTGCTGGAACGGCGGCGGAGGCGGCCCCTGCTGGTGGAAGTGCTGCGGGGGCTGTGACGCCTGAGGTGCCTGCGGTACTTGCGGTGCCTGCGGACCCGGGCCGGACGCGGACGCCGGGCCGGGCGCGGGTGCGGGTGCGAGGACTGGTCCGGGCGCGGGTGCCGGGACCGAGGGCTCGGGGCGGCTCCCCTGCTCGGGGGAGAGCGGCTCGGCCGGGCGGTTCACCTGCGAGGGCCGCGAGCCCTGGTACTCGAACGGATCGGGCATCCGCTGGGGCCCCGACGGCTGCTGCGCCTGGAAGCCCGGCGGCAGGTTCAGACCGGGCGGAGGGCCGGTGGCGGCGCTGGGGCGCGGGGCCAGCGGCGTGTACGACGTCGCCGTGTTCGTCAGGAAGTTCCAGCGGCACTCCTCGCAGAACGGCGCCATCGCCTCGCGGGGCGTGCGGCACTGCGGGCAGAGTTCGGCCTGTTGGGCCGGGCCGGCGCCGGGAGCCCCCTGCGGGTGGCCGTACCCGGGAGCGGGCGGTGGGGGAGGCGGCGGAGGGACCGAGCCCGCGGGAGCGCCCGCGCCGGTCATGCGATGGCCGCAGACCTCGCACCAGTCCTCGGAACCCGACTGGTGTCCGTTCGGGCAGGTCGGCATGTCGGCGCTTCCCCCTCTCCTCGTCCGGCCCCGCGGGGCCGTCATTTCTCGTGCTCTTCGCTGCCCGGCGGACCATTTCGCTCCGGCCGGGCGGCCTGACTGTACGACTGTGCGATTGTGCCCCGCCCGGCGCCGTGTCTGCGCGCCCGGCCCCCGCGCCGTCCCTCGTGTCCGTGTGGGCACGTGTCGTGCGGGCGCTTCGGTGTGCGGTTGTCCTGTGCGGTTATTTCTTGACGCGGACGGTCTTGGTGGAGCGCGTTTCGAGCGTCATCGAGTCGGCCTCCGCGACCTTCGCCTTCAGTCGCACAGTACCGGTCGCCGCGTCGACGACGTCCACCACCTTCGAAAGCAGTTTCGCAGTGTCCTCGTTCCCGGACGCCGACGCCAGCTGTACCGCGCGGCCCAGTTTCGCGGTCGCGCTGTCGAAGTCGCCCGATTTCCGGGCGTCCAGCCCCTGCTGGATGACCTGCGCCAGTTCCGCCTGGCCCGTGTAGTGCGCGACCTGCGGATTGATCGAGGTGGACGCCGCCATGTCGTCGGTCCACACCGCCCGCACCAGGCCCTGGGAGAGCGTCCGGGGCGCCCCGCCCGCGGGGTCGGGGAGGACCAGCGAGACCCGGGACGCCAGCATCTCCTGGCCGATCCCGGCCTCCGGCACCCGTACGCACACGTGGTAGTCGCGCGACTCGTCGCCCCACGAACCCGTCGGGTAGTCCCCGGCCCGGGGGCCCGCCCCGGTGCGGCGTCCGGTCAGGTCGACGACCGTCGGCGCGACCTGTTTCACGAACATGATCTCGGCCCCGACGGGCGTCCAGAGCCGCAGTGCGACATCCGCGACCTCCTTGCCCATCGCGTTCTCCATCATCCGCCGGAAGTCCGCGGACAGGCCCGCAGGGTCGGCGACGATGTCGGCCGTACCGAGCAGGGCGGAGGCGATGCCCGTGACCTCCTTCACCTCCCAGTCGGTGCCGACACCCCGGGCGTCACAGGTGAAGCGGTTCGCGCAGGATTCGAGAGCGGCCCGCAGATCCTCCGGGGCCTCGTGCTCGTTGCGGCCGTCGGTCAGCAGGATCCCGTGCCGGATCCCCACGTCGGCCGCGCCGAGCAGCCGGTCGGCCAGCCGCAGCCAGGTGCCGATCGCCGTACCGCCGCCGGCGGCGAGCGAACGCAGCGCCTCCTTGGCCCGGGCCCTGGTCCGCGCGTCGGCCACCGCGAGCCTTCCGTTGCCCGGGTACACCTCCTTGGCGACATGTGTGCCGCCGACCACCGCGAACGCGGTGCCGTCGCGCAGGGTGTCGATCGCCGCGGCCGTCGCGTCGCGGGCGTTGCGCATCTTCGTCGGCGGATAGTCCATGGACCCGGAGCAGTCGACCATGATCACCACGCCGGCGCCCGCTGCCCGGCCCGGTCCGGACATGTCCGCCGAAGCCGCCCCGGACAGCGGGACCCCGCCGGTGGTGCCGCCCCCGGTCGAGGTGACCGTGACGATGGCGTTGACCTCGCGACCGCCCTGCGGGAGAAACTCGTTCTGGTACACCTCGACCGAGAACTGCGGCACGTTCGACTTGGAGAAGTTGGCCATCTGATCGGCTCCTCGGGAACTCCAGGTGTCGGATGAGGACAGCTGTGAGGGGGACGAGACAAGGAAGGGGCGCGGAAGGGAGAGGTCGGAGTCGGGACGAGGGCGGACGGAACCGGAACGCATCGGGAGTGAACCGGAAACGAACCGGAACCGGAACGCGTCGGGAGCGAACCGGAAACGAACCGGAATCAAGCGTTACGCAACGGGACTCATGGGGTGTCGCAGCCCGATCCTGCCCCCTGCGGCGTCACCGCGAACGGCACCAGCGCCACTGTTACGTTGTCGTGGCCCCCGCCGTCGAGCGCGTGACCCACCAGCGCCCGCGCGGCGTGCAGCGGTCGCGACCGTGCGTCGGCCGGTACGACCGCGGCCATCTCGGCGGCCGACTCCGCGTAGTTCCACAGACCGTCCGTGCACACCACCACGAGACCCGGCCGGTCCGGTTTGAACGACGCGGTGTGCGGCTCCAGTTCGTACGCGTCGGCGCCGAGCCAGCCCGTGATCGCGTGGGCACGGTCGTCCGCGTACGCCTGGGCCTCGCTCATCAGGCCCGCCGCCACCATCTGCGCGGCCCACGAGTCGTCCTCGGTGAGCCGGGCGGGCGGTGCGGAACGGTCGTCCGGCACCCAGTAGGCGCGGCTGTCGCCGACCCAGCCGACCACCAGCAGGTCGCCCGCCGTGATGGCCCCGACCAGGGTGCACGCCGGCGCGTTCTGGTGCCGCCCCGGAGCGTGCTCCGTCGCCCGTCCGGTCTCCCCGGCCAGGGAGTCGACCGACTTCGCGGCCGCGACGATCGCGTCGTGCATCGCCTGCTGCGGATGGGTGCCGCGCGGCAACGACTCCAGGAGTGCCTCGTTGGCGGCGTTCGCGGCGGCGGCCGATGCCTCGTCGGGGCGGCTGGCCGAGGAGACGCCGTCGCACACGATCGCGACGACGGCCGGTGAACCGTCGGGCAGGGCGGTGGTCGAGACGGCGAACGAGTCCTCGTTGCGGTGATGGCGCAGCCCCCGGTCGCTGACGGCGGCCACCGAACCGAGCTCCTGCTCCATGTGGTCGCGCTCGCGCGGCTGGGCGTGACCGCAGTTCTCGCAGTAGCCGTCGGTGTCCACGCGCCCGGCGCGGCACGCCACGCACAGCTTGGTGCCTGCCGGCGGTGTCGCGAACGGCCCGTCGGTACGGGTGCGCGGGTCGGGCACGGGCGGCGCGGCGGAGGGGGCGCCGGTGCCCGCCGGTGCGGGTGCTCCGGCGGCCGGGGCGTGCGCCGTCGCCGCCTGTGCCCGGGGCTGTGCCTGGGTCGGGGGCTGTGTATGTGCCCGGGCCCCTGGCCGGTCGGACCCTGGGGCGTCCGCGGTCGCGGGCGCGGCCAGTTCGAAGTCTCCCGATCCGCCCGCCCCTTCGGGCCGGTTCTCCGCCGCCGGGACGGTCAGGGCGACCGTCGGGCGGTCACGTGGTGGCGCGGGCACGGCCGACAGGTCGTATCCGCACGCACCGCAGAACCGGTCGCCCGACTCGGCCGGTTCCTCGCAGCCCGCGCACTTCGACAGGGCCGTCTCCTGGGGCTTCTGCGACATCCTCACACCCACGTCCGGGGGCGGAAACGGTTGGCCCGCTCCACCAGTTCGATCCTCTCGTCGCCGGGCTCCGCGAGCCGGGCGAGCATCCGGTACGAACGCTCCAGCCCGAACCGCAGGCCGCGCTCGTCCCACTCACTGCCGAGCAGCTTCCCCGACCCGTCCGACCCATCCGGTCCGTCCGGTCCGGTCGGCCCACCGGGCCCGCCGGATGCACCGGGGCCGTTCGGCCAGGCTGCCGGGCCCCCGGCCATGGGGCTGCCGGAGAGCACCCAGTCGAGCGCGGTCCCCAGCACCTCCGTCGACAGCTCCTCGCGGCGCACCGGGTCCAGGCCGAATCCCGCCAGCGCCGAGACCTGGTCGGCGGCGGCCCGGAGGTCGGCGAACAGCGGTTCGTCCGGGGCTCGTTCGCGCAGCCGCGCCCGCACCGCGGCGACCCTGGCCGCCGTGAAGTGGATCGACGCCTCGGGCACGGACTCCAGCGTAGCCACCGCCCCGGCCCGGTCCCCGGCCGCCAGCTGCACCCGGGCCAGGCCGAACGCCGCGCTGACGAAGCCCGGATCGGTCGTCCACACCAGGCGGTAGTACTCGGCGGCGTTGTCCAGTTGCCCCAGCACCTCCGCGCAGATCCCCAGCGCCAGCTTCGTCGCCGGTTCACCGGGGAACGCGTCGTACACCGCGTCGAAGGACAGCGCCGCGCTCTCGTACACGCCGGTCACCAGCGAGGTGACACCGCGGTACCAGACGACCCGCCAGTCGTCCGGGTGCCCCCGTTCCAGTTCGGTCAGGGTCCGCCCGGCGGCGTCGAGTTCGCCGGTCTCCAGACGGGCCCGCAGCTCGCGCAGCCGGGTCTCCAGGGAGGGCGCCGGTACGTTGCCCAGCGCGGCGATCAGGTCGGCCGGGGCGGTGGCCATCAGCCCGGCCAGGAAACCGGCGTTGGGGTCGCCCGCGTCGACCCGGGGCACGGGCAGCGCGAGCGAGGCGGCCCGTGCGTCGAGCCCGGCGGGCCGGGGGACGTTCGGGACGTACGGCGCCGAGGCCGCAGCCGACGGCGCCGGTGCCGTCGACGGCGCTCCCGGAACGGCGGCCGGGACCCGGGGCCCGGGGATCGCGGGGCCCGAGGCCCCCGCACCCACCACTGCCGGTGTGCCCGCCGCGCCCGTACCCGCGCCGACGCCCGCGCTCGCACCCGCCCGGTTCCGGCGGCGCCTTCCGAGGAGCCCGGACGGCGTCGGTCCGGCGGCCCGTGCGCCCAGCCGCGACACCTCGCCCGTCGGCGTCGCGAACAACTGCGTGTCCGTGACCCGTACTTCGGTACCGAACAGCGTCGACAGCGCCGGCCGCGGCCGTCCCGTCTGCAGCGCCACCACCTCGCGCAGCACCCCGGTCAGCTGCTCCGCCATCTCTGCCGCCGAGGCGAACCGCCGCCCCGGATCGGGGTCGGTGGCCCGCACCAGCAGCCGGTAGAACGACTCGTAGGTCCGGAACACCTCGATGTTGTCCGGGCCGGGCAGCGAGTCCACGAAGACGTTCGTGTAGCCCTGGAAGTCGAAGGTGAGCACCGCGAGCGTCCGCGCGACCGTGTAGAGGTCGGACGCGACCGACGGGCCGACCTCGGCGACCTCCGGCGCCTGGTAGCCGACCGTGCCGTAGATGGCCGACTCCTCGTCGTCCATCCGGCGCACCGCGCCCATGTCGATCAGCTTCAGCCGGCCCTCGGTCTGGATGGCGTTGTCGACCTTGAAGTCGCAGTACAGCAGGTTGCGGCTGTGCAGGTGCCCGAGCGCCTCCAGCGCCTCGATCCCGTACGCGCACGCCTGCTCGACCGGCAGCGGGTCGCGCCTCCCGGCCGGGGTGCGCCGCTCGTTCGCGATCTCCTTGAGCGCCTTGCCGCCGACGTACTCCATCACTATGTAGCCGTCGAGCGAACCGGTGCGCTGGTCGAGGTGTTCGACGAAGTTGTAGATCCGGACGATGTTGGCGTGCTCGATCTCGGCGAGGAACCGGCGTTCCGAGATCGCGGCGGCCATGGCGTCCTGGTCACCGGTGTCGAGCAGGCCCTTGAGGACCACCCAGCGGTCCGACACGGCGCGGTCCACCGCGAGATAGACCCAGCCGAGCCCGCCGTGCGCCAGGCAGCCCACCACCTCGTACTGGCCGTGCACCACATCGCCTGCGCCGAGCTTGGGCACGAAGGAGTACGGGTGGCCGCACTTGGTGCAGAACCCCTCCGTACGGCCCGGCCGTTCGCCGCGGGCCCGGCCCACCGGCGCCCCGCAGCCGGAACGCGAACAGAAGCGCTTCCGTTCCGGAACCTCCGGGTTCGCCATCACCGCCGTGCGCGGGTCGGGCCGCGGCACGTCCGGCACCTGCACCAGACCCGCGCCCAGCCTGTCCCGGCCGGACCCGCCCGAGGCCGAACCGGAGGAACGCACGGACACCGAAGGGGAGGTGGCCGCCCCGGACAGCGAACGCGAGAGCCGGCCCGAGACGGACCGCCGGGACGTCGACGAACGGGACGAGGACCGCGAGGAGGAACGCGACGAGGTGCGGGCCGCCGCCCGTGAGCCGCCGCTGCCGTGGCTTCCCCGGCTGCCGGAGCTTCCCGGGCCGTTCGCGCCGCCGCCCGCGAGCCCGGTGGGCGGCGAACTCACCATGCCCGTCGGGGAGACGACCGGAGCCAGACCGCAGGTGTCGCAGTACAGCTCACCGCCGCCCACGTCCTCGTAGCCGCCCCCGCACGTGGGGCGCTGGCACTGCGTACTCATCTTCCGTCCCCCTGTCCGCCCCGCAGCCGCGGCGGCCGTTCCCTTCCGCGCGTGTACGTGCTCACGGTCCGTGCGGTCCGTTCCGTCTCACGCGTGTTCGTGCTCACCGCCCGTCCTCCGGTTCGGGGGCCCGGCTCTGGGACAGCAGCTCGGCCGCCGTCTCCTGGTAGCGCCGCACCGCCTGGGCGGCGACCCGCAGATCGCACGGCGCGCTCCACAGCATCCGGCGCGCCACGTCGTACCGCTCGATCAGCATCGGGTCCTCGGCCAGACCGTGCCGGGCCACCTTCGCCCGGTACGCGTCCAGTCTGCCGCGCAGCTCCGCCCGTACGGCCAGCGGCGCGGTGACGGCGGTCAACGACTCGCGGGCGCGCAGCAGCTCCTCCTCGGCCTCCCGCTCCAGCGACTCCAGGAGCGGTGACAGCCGGTGCCACTGGGCGTGCCTGCGGTATTCCGAGGCCGCCACCAGCCGCTCCTGGAGCGCGGTCGCCGGGCCGCTCACGGCGGGCACCTCGGAGGCGGCGATCTTCGCCAGCACCTCACCGCGGGCCGCCCTGGCCTCGGTCAGGGTCCGGTCCGCGCGGGAGAGGACGTCGCGCAGCCGCCCCAGCCGCTGTTCGGCGTCCTGCCGGACCGCGAGGACCGCCTCGATCTCGCGGCGTACGTCCTCCAGGGCGCGAGCCGCACGGTCGTAGCGCGTCGTGTCGGGGCGTCCGCCGCCGGGCGCGGCACTGCCGGGACCCGACAGCCAGAAGGCGAGCGGATCGGAGATCACCTGCACCCGCAGCGTGGCCAGTTCCTGGGTGATCGCCTCCAGCTCGTCGCCCGCCGGATGCTCACCGGGCCGGACGCCCACCGAACGCGCCAGCGAACGGGTGCGGTGCAGTTCGGCGGAGAGCAGGTCGATCCGGGCGGGCAGCGCGGACCACACGGAGTCGGAGGCGACCACCATGTCCAGCGAGCGGGCGTACAGCTCGTTCATCCGGGCGACCAGCTCCTCCAGCGAGAACCGCTCGGAGAGCCTGGCCGGACCGCCGGCCCACGGACCGGGGTGACCCGCGGCGTGCGCCACGGTGACGCTCCGGCCACGCATCAGATCGGTGAGGGCCACCAGATCGTCCCGGTTGGGGTGGCGGCGGCGGGCCCGTATCGCGCGGGCCCTCGCCAGCGTGCCCGCGTACGCGTCGAAGTACCGCCACAGCAGCGCGATCGAGTCCTCGGTCGCGGCCCAGCGCTCCTTGGTGATGCCTGTCAGGTCGGCGCCCTCCAGGAGCCGACGGCCCGCGTGGTCCTGGAGGGCGAGGAGCGAGGTCTCGATCGCCTCGTGCTCCGCGCCCAGCCGGTCCAGCGCACGGTCCGCCTCGTCCCGGTCCATGACCGGTCCGGGGGGCCGTTCCGCGTAGCCGGGGAAGGGGCCCGCGACGCTCATCGATCACCTCTCCGCTCCTCCCGCCGGGACGGACCCGCCGGGATCAGTGCCGCTTCCTCGCCTGCCACTGTCTCGTCTGCCACTGCTGTCACCGGTGCCCCCGTCACCGATGTCCCTCCCGGCACACAATGCCCCCCACGGCCCTCACCACACCAGTGCCTCTCCCGGCACCGGTGCCACGTCCGGCATCAGCGCCCCGCTCGGCACTCCAGACACGCCCTAACGGCTCCGGTACTTGGGCGCCGGCGGCGCCGTCAGTCCCGGCAGACCGGCCTCCAGCCACTTCCGGTACGACAGCATCCAGGGGCTGTTCGCGCCACCGCTGCGGTAGCCGACCAGCACCTGGTTGACGCGGGCCACCAGGTCGTCCGCGCCCCGCTTCGTCGCCACTCCGTAGTACTCGATGGTGAACGGCTTGTCGCCCTTGAGCTCGACCGCCGGGTCCTGGGCCGCCTGCCCGGCCGCCAGCGCGTTGTCCGTGACCACCGCGTCCACCTCGCCCAGTTGCAGCCGCACCAGGCAGTCGAGCTGGTTGGGGACGGTCAGCCGGTCCTCGTCCGCGCCGGTGCCGTCGTGCTCGTCCTCGAAGACCGCCCCGAACGACTGCTTCTTCAGCGCGTCGTAGGCGGTGGAGCCCTCGGCGGTGCAGACCCGCTTGCCGGACAGGGACGTGTCGTACCCGGTGATCGTCGACTTCTTCGGCGCGAGGACCTGCTGCCCGGTCTGGAAGTAGGCGGTGGAGAACGAGACCTGACGGGCCCGCTCGCAGTTGATCGTCATCGTCCGGACGACGACGTCGACCTTGCCGTTCTCAAGGACGGCGACCCGCTGGTTGGTGGGGATGGCCCGGAAGACCACGGCGTCGGGGTCGCCCAGGATGTTCTCGGCGACGGCCCGCACCAGATCGATGTCGAAGCCTTCGAGCCGGCGGTTCTCCGGGTTGCGGTACCCCCAGCGGAAGCTGTTCTGGTCGACGCCCGCGATCAGCTTCCCGCGCGCCTTGATCCTCGCGATGTTCGGGCCGTCCGCACCGGACGGCGGCAGGCTCGCCTCCGGGTCCGCGCAGTTCTCGGCCCGGGTCTGCGCCGCGTGCGCCGTACCCGGACCGGAGAAGCCGCCGAACGCGTCGGCACCGGCGCGGGAGAGCGGCAGCAGCGTCAGCGAGGCCGTCACCGCGCAGGCCACGGCCATGCCCGTCACACCGCCCCAGCCGCGCAGCCTGCCGGCGGCGGACCTCGCTCCCGTACGCTTCCTGGTCATCGCTCCCCCTCTCGCTCCCGCTTCCGCTCTCACCGGTACTCCGAGAGCCTGCGGTTGACACCGACGATCGCGGCGACCGCTCCCAGCACGGCGAGCACGGCGGCACCGACCGGCAGCCAGGCCAGCGTCCCGAGACCGTCGTTCGCGGCCGCGGTGAACTGGTCCTGTTCATGGGCGAGCGCCTGCGCCAGCGCGTCGTCCACCCGGCCGAACGACTCGCCCGTCGACTTCTCCGGCCCGATGATCTGCTCCAGCGCGCCGTCGTAGTCACCGCTGTCGTCGGTCGTACGGGCGGCCCGGTGGCGGTCCTGCCACTCGGAGACCGCGCCGATCGCGGTCTCCACCGGCTCGCTTCCCCGGTCGTCGTCGGCGAGCTCCCGGGCCCTCGCCAACTGCTCGCCGAGGGCCTTCATCCCCGTGTTGAAGTCGGTCTCGTACTTGTCGTTCCTGCCGTCCGGGGTGAGCACGGCGCCCCTGGCGACCAGGGTGAGGTTCTCGTTGGCCCGCGCCTTCAGGGAGCTGATCCGCGCGTGGTTGAGCACGTCCAGGGACTGCTGCCCGTGCGTGTCGGCGCCGCGCAGCTCGGCGCGGGCCACTGTGTGCCCCACAGCCAGCCACAGCAGCACCACGGTCGACGCGGCGGTCGCGACGAGCAGCCCTCGGTTGAAGACCCGGTTCGTCCGGTGGTAGTTGCGCCGCTGCGCCCAGAACAGCGCGGCCACCGCCACCACACCGAGCCCGAGCGAGAGGAACGGCCAGGCCCTGGCCTCGTCGCCGTCCCGGCCGAGCCGGCCGGTCTCCGCCGCGTACAGCCGCTCGGCGGCCGGCAGCAGGACGTCGGTCATCTTCTGGTTCGCGTACCGGAGGTAGGCGCCGCCCAGCGGCAGCCCCTGCCGGTTGTTGGCGCGCGCCCGCTCGATCAGGCCCGTGTAGCGGGGGAGTTCCTTGTTGAGCGTGGTGATCTCGCGCCCGGACTCCGACGACGGGTCGGTGCCGGCCGCGGCCCGGACCAGCAGCCGGGACGCCTCCTCGATGTCCTTGTCGTACCGGTCGAGGACCGCGCGCGGCTCCTGCGCACCGGCCAGGAAGCCGCTGGCCGCCGAGGTGTCGGCATCGGCCAGCGAGCGGTAGATGGCGGCCGCGCTCGCGCTCAGCGGCTGGCTGCGGTGCACCACGTCGTCGGCGGCGGCCGCCCGGTCGCCGACCTCGAACGCCGTCACGGCCCCGAACGCGACGACGCACAGTGCCAGCACGGCCCCGATGATCCGGAGCCGGCCCGGCTCGGTCGTCGCCGCGGCCCGCAGCCGACGCGAGGTGACGGCCCGGACACCGGGATGCGGCCGCACGGCCGGGGGCGCGGGTACGGGCGCGGGTACGGCCGTGGGCGCGGAAGGCCGGGCCCGCGCGTGCTCCGGGGCGGTGCGCATGTTCGGCGGGTGTGTCACTTGACCTCCCCCTGGGTCGCTGACGGTGGACCGGCCGGCCCCCGGTCGGTCGGGGAGCTGGTACCCGGCCAGAAGTATGGCCGCGTGGACCGGCCGCCACACCGGGAACGCCCGGATCCCGCGTCGGTCCACGTCGGATCCACCCGCATTCGATCAAGGCGCGCGCCGTCGATCAAGCCGATCGGGGTCCGGCCCCGGAGCCGGGCCCGGACCGCACGCCCCAACCCGAT
>NZ_JBIARH010000036.1:0-71926 GCF_042889785.1 Streptomyces sp. NPDC002476
GTCGAGCAGCAGGACGTCCTTGACCTCGCCCTTGAGGACACCGGCCTGGAGCGAGGCGCCGATGGCGACGACCTCGTCCGGGTTCACACCCTTGTGCGGGTCCTTGCCGGTCAGTTCCCGTACCAGTTCGGTGACCGCGGGCATCCTCGTCGAACCGCCCACCAGGATCACGTGGTCGATGTCCGACACCTTGACCCCGGCGTCCTTGACCGCGTTGTGGAACGGCGTCTTGCAACGCTCCAGCAGAGCCGCCGTCAACTGCTCGAACTGCGAGCGCGTGAGCTTCTCGTCCAGGTGCAGCGGACCCTCCGCGGACGCCGAGATGTAGGGCAGGTTGATCGTGGTCTCGGTTGCCGACGAGAGCTCGATCTTCGCCTTCTCCGCGGCCTCGCGCAGACGCTGAAGTGCCATCTTGTCCTTGGACAGGTCCACGCCGTAGCCGTTCTTGAAGCGCTCGACCAGGTGGTCGACGACGCGCTGGTCCCAGTCGTCACCACCGAGGTGCGTGTCACCGTTGGTCGCCTTCACCTCGACCAGGCCCTCGCCGATCTCCAGCAGCGACACGTCGAAGGTGCCGCCACCGAGGTCGAACACCAGGATCGTCTGGTCGTTCTCCTTGTCCAGGCCGTAGGCGAGGGCCGCGGCGGTCGGCTCGTTGATGATCCGCAGGACGTTCAGGCCCGCGATCTGCCCCGCCTCCTTCGTCGCGGTGCGCTGGGCGTCGTTGAAGTACGCGGGCACGGTGATCACCGCGTCCTGGACGTCGTCCCCCAGGTACGCCTCGGCGTCCCGCTTCAGCTTCTGCAGCACCCGCGCGGAGATCTCCTGCGCCGTGTACCGCTTGCCGTCGATGTCGCCGGAATCGGGGAATCGCCAGTGGGCGTCCCCCATGTGCCGCTTGACCGATCGCGCGGTGCGCTCGACGTTGGTCACCGCCTGGCGCTTGGCGACCTCGCCGACCAGCACCTCGCCCTTCTTGGCGAACGCCACCACCGACGGAGTGGTCCGCGCTCCCTCGGTGTTCGTGATCACGGTCGGCTCGCCGGCCTCCAGCACCGCCACCACGGAGTTCGTCGTTCCCAGGTCGACGCCCACTGCCCGCGCCATGACTGCCTCCCTTCACGGCGAGGACCGATGCCCTGCCGGGCGAGCGGTCGACGGGCCCCGCCGAAGCCGTCCGCGGACTCCGGCGCCGGGCACCGGCCGTCCGCCCGTGTGCGAACCTCCGCGGTCGCGCGGTCCGCCGGGTGGCGTGCCCGGCACCACAAACAGGCATCCTACTTGTCGCCTTTTGATATGTTACAGCCCGGTTTGATGCGGACGCAGTGCGGCAGCGCGCCGGGCCCGGCGCGCTGCCGTGGCGGTGATTCCGTCCCCGGCGGGCGAAGGTCTCGGGGGAGTCCTCGGTCAACGCGGCAGGGTGTCGACCGACGCGACGACCTTCCGGCGCATTTCGGTGAACAGGGCCTGTTCGCCGGGCGAGAGCACCGCGGCCGCGGCCCGCGTGTTCTCCCGGCGGCCCTGCGCCGCATTCGGGGCCCAGGGCTCGCTCACCGCCGCGTACCCACGCGAGGACCTCGCGCGGAGCGCCGCTCGGCCCTGACCAGCCATGCACGTGCCGTGCGCCCGCCCTTGGTCCGTCTGCCCCGGTCGTACGTCGCCGCTTCGCTCAGGAGGTGAGTACGACCGGCTCGCCGAGGCGCCCGACCGCGGTCCGCCAGGCCGCGGTCACCGCGCGGTGGGCGTGTGCGGTGCGGTCGGCGTGGCTGCCGGTCAGCACGACGGGGGCGCCGACGTGGACATGGACGCCCGGGCGGCGCAGGGGCGCCGTGACCAGTCCGGCGAACTGCTTCGGGCGGCTGCCGGAGACGATCCGCCGGGCTCCGGCCTGCCCCAGGGGGACGACGGGTGCGCCGGTGCTGCGGGTGAGCCGTGCGAGGCCGCTGCGGAAGGGCCGGGGTCCGGCCTCGCCGGAGTCCTTGCGCCGGGGCAGACCTCCTTCGCCGTAGATCAGGACCAGACGGCCCCGCGCCAGGGCCTCGGCCGCGGTGTGCAGGGCCTCGACGGCCCGCCGGTCTCCGCGGTGCACCGGGATGTGCCCTTCCCGGGCGAGCGCACGGCCGAGCACCGGGACGCGCCACAGACCCGCGGCGGCCATGACGACCGGCTCGACACCGAGCCGGCGGAGCGCCGCGAGGACGACGGCCGGATCCGCCAGTGAGGTGTGGTTGGAGGCGATGATGCTGCCCGGTGCGAGACGAGCGCCGACATCGGTGGTGACGTTCAGGCCGACGGCGGCGGGTACCAGGGCGGCGGCGAGGCGGCTGAGCATGGGGACGGGGCCTTTCGAGGGTCGATCCGTTCACCCCATCGTGGCTCGGGGGCCCGACGGACGCGTGAGTACCGGTACTCACCCGCCGCGCCGACGCTCTCCCGTCGGTCGCGCACGGGCAGGGGACGGAGCCGCCGACCCCGGCCCCGCCCTCTGCCCGTTCCCCTGGCCCGTGATCGCGCCCTGGGCGGCCGGTGCGAGCGGCGGAGGATCAGCTCAGCGGGTTGCGCCGGATCAGTGTGCTGCCGAGCCCGGCGGCCGCCGCTCGCACCTGCGTCACGAACCGCTCGGGCCGGAACCTGCCGGTGGGGCCGGCCACGCTGATCGCGGCGAGCGCCTCGTTGTCGCGCCCCAGCACCGGCGCCGCGACGCACATGAGCCCGGTGGTCGACTCCTCCCGCTCGAACGCGACACCGGTCTCGGTGACGTCCCGCAGTTGGCGGCGCAGAGCACCCGGGGCCACGATCGTGCGCGGGGTGCGCCGCTCCAGCGGCCCGGACAGCACCTCCCGCCGCAGCTCGTCGTCGGCGTGCGCGAGCAGCGCCTTGCCGATGGCGGTGCAGTGCAGCGGCATCCGCCCACCGGTGCGCGAAGGTGCCCTGGCCTGGCGGTGACCGCCGATCTTGGCGACGTACACGACATCGTGTCCCTCGCGCACCCCGAGGTGGACCGTCTCGTGCGTGCGTTCGTACAAGTCCTGGAGGAACGGCATCGCCACCTCCAGCAGGCTCCGCTCGGGCGCCGCGAGCATGCCGAGCTCGAAGAGGCCGCCGCTGGGGCGGTAGCCCCCGTCGACCCGGTCGAGCAGGCGGTTGTCGACCAGGGCACCGGACAACCGGTGCACGGTCGCCTTGTGGAGACCCGTGCGCCGGACGAGCTCGGCGAGGCTGACCGCCCGGTCGTCGGGCCGGAACGCCCGCAGGATCGTCACGGCCTTGCCGAGCACCGTGTCGAGACCGCTCGACGCTGATTCCATCATGGACGCAGCGTATCGCTGAGCGAGACGAAGTGCTGGTTCGAGCGTGCGACCCGGGCACACAGTGAAGCCGTGACCGAGAACCAAGGGCTCGCCTCCGCGAGCAAGTCCGACATCGCCGCAGCGGCCGCGCGGCTCGCCGAGGCCTCCGCCTCCGGTGTGCCCTGCGCTCCCGTGCGGGACCTGATCGGCCGGGACGACCTGGCCGCCGCGTACGCCGTACAGGCCGCGCTGACCGAACGCCGCCTCGCCGACGGCGCCCGGATCACCGGCCGCAAGATCGGCCTGACCTCCGAGGCGGTGCAGCAGCAGCTAGGCGTCGACCAGCCCGACTTCGGCGTCCTCTTCGACGACATGGCCCACGAGGACGGCGGCGCCGTCCCGGCCGGGCGGATCCTCCAGCCCCGGGTGGAGGCGGAGATCGCCTTCGTCCTCCGTGCCGACCTGGCCGACGGGCCGCTCGACGCCGCGCAGGTCCGGGAGGCGATCGACTACGGCGTCGCCGCGCTGGAGATCTGCGGCAGCCGGATCGACGGCTGGGACATCAGCCTCGGCGACACGGTGGCGGACAACGCGTCCGCGGGCGCCTATGTGCTCGGGACGGACCGGCGCACCCTCGACGAGACCGAACCGGTGGACGTCGTGATGTCGATGAGCGTCAACGGCACGGAGGTCTCCACGGGAACCGGCGCCGCCTGCCTCGGCGACCCGGTCGAGGCAGTCGTCTGGCTGGCCCGTACGGCCCGCGAGCTCGGCGACCCGCTGCGCGCGGGACAGGTCGTGCTGTCCGGCGCGCTCGGTCCGATGCGGCCGGTGTCCCCCGGCGACACCGTCACCGCCACGCTGTCCGGCTTCGGTGCCGTGACGGTCCGCTTCAGTGAGGGAGAGGCTTCATGAGCAGGACGAAGGTCGCGATCATCGGGTCGGGCAACATCGGCACCGACCTGATGATCAAGGTGCTGCGCGGGGCGAACCACCTGGAGATGGGCGCCATGGTCGGCATCGACCCCGATTCCGACGGCCTGGCCCGCGCCGCGCGGCTCGGCGTCCCGGTCACGCACGAGGGCGTGGACGGACTGATCGCGATGCCCGGCTTCGACGAGATCGACATCGTCTTCGACGCGACCTCGGCCAAGGCGCACGAGGCGAACGCCGCCAAGCTTGCCCCGTTCGGAAAGCGCCTGATCGACCTCACCCCGGCCGCCATCGGCCCCTACGTCGTGCCCGCCGTCAACCTCGACGAGCACCTGGGCGCACCGAACGTCAACATGGTCACCTGCGGCGGCCAGGCCACCATCCCGGTCGTCGCCGCGGTCAGCCGCGTCGTGCCCGTGGAGTACGCGGAGATCGTCGCGTCGATCGCCTCGAAGTCGGCCGGCCCCGGCACCCGCGCCAACATCGACGAGTTCACCGAGACCACCTCGGCCGCCATCGAGCGGGTCGGCGGGGCGCGCCGCGGCAAGGCGATCATCATCCTCAACCCCGCGGAGCCGCCGCTGATGATGCGGGACACGGTCTTCTGCCTCGTCACCGCCCCGGACCCGGCGGCCCAGGAGGAGATCCGCCGGTCCGTCACGAAGATGGCCGCGGACGTCGCCGCGTACGTGCCCGGATACCGGCTCAAGCAGCAGGTGCAGATCACCGAGATACCCGAGGACCAGCCGGTCGGCACGCTCCTCGCCGACGGCGGCACCCGGCCCACCCACCAGGTGTCGGTGTTCCTGGAGGTCGAGGGCGCCGCGCACTACCTCCCGGCCTACGCCGGGAACCTCGACATCATGACCTCCGCCGCCCTGCAGGTCGCGGAGCGCATCGCAGCAGGGAAGGCAGACAGCTGATGGGCACCCCGATCTTCGTCCAGGACGTCACGCTGCGCGACGGTATGCACGCCGTACGTCACCGGATCACCCCGGAGGACGTCAAGCGCATCGTCACCGCGCTCGACGAGGCGGGCGTCGACGCGATCGAGGTCGCGCACGGCGACGGCCTCGCCGGCGGCTCCGTCAACTACGGTCCCGGCTCGCACACCGACTGGGAGTGGATCGAGGCCGCGGCCTCGGTGCTGAAGCGCGCCCGGCTCACCACCCTGCTGCTGCCCGGCGTCGGCACCGTGGACGAACTGAAGCACGCGTACGACCTCGGGGTCCGCTCCGTCCGCGTCGCCACGCACTGCACCGAGGCGGACATCTCCGCGCAGCACATCGCGGCGGCGCGCGAGCTGGGCATGGACGTGTCCGGCTTCCTGATGCTCTCCCACATGGCGCCGCCCGAGGAGCTGGCCCGGCAGGCCAAGCTCATGGAGTCCTACGGGGCACACTGCGTGTACGTCACCGACTCCGGCGGCCGGCTCACCATGGGCGACGTGGCCGCACGTGTCCGCGCGTACCGGGACGTGCTGGACGCCGGGACCGAGATCGGCATCCACGCCCACGAGAACCTCTCGCTGTCGGTCGCGAACTCCGTCGTCGCGGTCGAGAACGGTGTCCGCCGTGTCGACGCCTCGCTCGCCGGTCACGGCGCGGGGGCGGGCAACTGCCCGCTGGAGGCGTTCATCGCGGTCGCGAACCTGTCGGACTTCGAGCACGGCTGCGACCTCTTCCGGCTCCAGGACGCCGCCGACGACATCGTGAGGCCGCTCCAGGACCGTCCGGTGCGTGTCGACCGGGAGACCCTGACCCTCGGCTACGCGGGCGTCTACTCGTCGTTCCTCCGCCACGCCGAGGCCGCCTCCGCGAGGTACGGGGCCGATGTCCGCGACATCCTCATGGAGTGCGGGCGCCGCCGCCTGGTGGGCGGTCAGGAGGACATGATCGTCGACATCGCGCTCACGCTCGCGGACGGGCGCGCGGAGCAGCCCGCCTGACCCGTCGCCCGGGCCGTGACCGGCGCTCAGCGGGGAGCGATCAGCGCCTCGCCGAGCGTCGTCATGGCGTCCGTGAGCTCTCGCATGTACTCCGATACCGGCTTGCCGTCCTGCGACTGGAGGGACACGAAAGCGCCGTATGGCTCGCGCTCTGCGAAGGCTTCACCGTCACCGTGCCCGTGCTTGCGGAGCGCGCCGGAATCAGGGTGGGCCCGTCACGACTCGAAGCCGACCCGGAAGGCCCCGTTCGAAGACGTGCAGATTTTCGCCGTCACCACGATGTCCGCCCTGACCGAATCAGAAGCTCCGGGCAATGAACTGCAGGCGAACGTGCGGGAGTCGGGTCGGCACATGCCCTGCTGACCAGCGCCGCCGCGTACGTCGCACCGATCCGGCCGGGGGCTCGGGCGCCCCATCGACGAGCCTTCGGCCACCTGACGATTGTCCAAATGTCGGGGCGTGCCCCGCGCGGCGGCCGCCGTATCGTGGAGGGGTTCTTTCGGGGTGAGGGCGAGACCGGGAGCGCGGTGTGGAACGGTGGCCCTGAGCGTGAGCGAGGCTTCGATGGTCCGAGGGTCGCAAGTCCGGAACGGTTCGTGCCGGTGAAGGGCTGCCGGTTGTTGTCGGCAGTGGAGTCCGTCCGCTCGTCGCCCACCGGAGCCGAGGAGAATCTCATCATGGCCGTCGCGCTCACGTCCTCTTCTCGCGTGGGGAGGACGCTTCTGGGGCGGGGGATTCCCCGGCGGGCGACGGTGGTTCCGACGCCCGCCCGGTTCCCGCGGTCCACCCCGCCGGGTGGGGCCGCCGCACCGGCGCGGCAGCGGTGACCGGAACGGGTCGGCTCCGGATTCGGGCCGAGGGGGTGCCCCACGCCCCCGCGCACCGGATCCCGGACCGGCGAGCGTGCTGCCCGTCGTCCGTCACCGACATCCGGGGCGTCCTGCCAAACAGCGTCCGGCGGCGCGAGAACCGGACGGCCGGAGACCGGGGACACGCCTGCGGACGTGCGCGATGAACGACCGACTGGGCTTCAGCCTCACCCAGTTACGGTATTTCGTCGTGTCCGCCGAGCTCGGCAACATATCGGAGGCGGCCGAGAAACTGTGTGCGTCGCAGTCGACGGTCTCGTCGGCCGTGATGAGGCTGGAACGTCAACTGGGTGTGCAACTGCTTCTCCGTCATCATGCCCGTGGGGTGACCCTCACGCCGAGCGGCCGGCACCTGCTGCGCGAGGCACGCGCGCTGCTCGGCCAGGCGAGGAATCTGAAGGCCCAGGGCGACGCCCTGGCGGGTGACACCACCGGTCAGCTCGATGTCGGGTTCTTCTTCTCGATCGCTCCGTTCCTCCTTCCGCTGGTCCACCGGATCCTCAGGGAGCGGCATGCGGAGTTGCAACTGAACCCACACGAGGCATTCGCCGACCGGCTGTTGGGTCTTCTGCAGGACGGTCGATGCGAACTGGCCGTCACCTATGACTTCCTGTCGGGCGATTCCAGGTTCCACCCCCTGGTGGACCTGCCTGTCTACGCCCTGCTGGCCGATGGCGACCCGATGGGGAGGGCCGGCACGGTCGGCCTGCACGAGTTGGCCGCTCGACCGCTCATCACCCTGAACGCCCCGACCGTGCTCCGGCACTTCGAGAAGATGTTCGCCGGTGCCGGTGTTCCCATGCCGCGTGTGATGACGACAGCCAGTCCTGAGACGATGCGCGGGCTCGTGGCCGCTGGTTCCGGGTTCGCGTTGATGTATCAACGCACGCCGAACATGACGACTCTGGACGGCGGGAGGGTCCGAGCGGTCGAGATCGCCGGGGACCTGCCTTCTCTGTCCCTCGGTGTGGCCATGATGCCGGACCTGATCATGAGCGGACGCGGCAGAGCCTTCCTGGACGTCCTCAGATCGGCGGTCGCGATCAGCTACGACGCGCGTATGCCGGTGTGACCCGGAAGGCCCTCGCCGAGCTCCGCCGCGTCACGCCCTGCCGCGTCGACGGGCGGGCACCGCGGCGGGCCGTCGTGACCCGGGCGGCGCTGCCCGCTCGTCGCGGGGACCGTCGTCAGACCAGCGTCCTGAGCACGGCGGGGTCGTAGGGGACGGTCAGGGACAGCTCTCCGCGGAGCGCCTTCGCCGCCCAGTCCGGGTTCGCCAACAACGTCCTGCCCACGGCGACGAGATCGAACTCGTCGCGCTCCAGGCGGGCCAGCAGCTCCTCGATGCCGGTCAGACCGGCCTGCCGGGTGTAACCCTGGGCGAATTCGCCTTCGCCGTACTGCCGGTCCAGACCGACGGAGCCGACCGTGACGGTGGCCCTGCCGGTGAGCTTGCGCACCCAGCCGGCCAGGTTGAGCCCGCTGCCGTCGAACTCGGGCTGCCAGTAGCGGCGGGTGGAGGCGTGGAACGCGTCGACACCGGCTTCGGTCAGCGGAGTCAGCAGCCGCGCCAACTCGTCCGGATTCTCCGCGATCCGGGCGTCGTACCGGTTGACTTTCCACTGGGAGAGCCGGAAGAAGACCGGGAACCCCGGACCGACCGCCGCGCGGACCGCTTGGACGATCTCCGCGGCGAAACGGGCGCGGGAGGCCGGGTCGCCCCCGTAGCGGTCGGTGCGACGGTTGGTGCCGCTCCACAGGAAGTCGTCGATCAAGTAGCCGTGCGCACCGTGCAGTTCGACGCCGTCGAAGCCGAGCCGCTCGGCGGCGACGGCCGCCTGCGCGAACGCGGCCACGGTGTCGTCGATGTCCTGCTGGGTCATGGCCTTCCCGGCGAGGGCGCCGTCCAGGCCGAGCCCGGACGGGCCCTCGGCAGGCGGCTCGGTCGCCGCGCGCACGACCCCGGTGTGCCACAGCTGCGGAATGATCCTGCCCCCGGCCCGGTGCACCCGTCGCACCACATGGGCCCAGCCGTCGAGGGCCCGCTCGCCATAGAAGTGGGGCACGTTCTCGTACGCGCCGGCGGCGGCTCGGTCGACGTAGGTGCCCTCGGTGATGATCAGCCCGACCTGGTTGGCCGCGCGGCGAGCGTAGTACTCCGCCACGTCCTGGCCCGGCACACCGCCGGGGGACAGCATTCTGGTCATCGGGGCCATGACGATCCGGTTGGCGACCGTCAAATCACCCACGACGAACGGCTCGCCCAGGCTGGCCATTATTCCTCCCGAGTTGTCGGCATCACATGTACGTACCATCCGCTGCGCGCCTGTTTCTTCCGGTCCGGCAAAAGAATTCCAGCCGGTACGAAACGCGGCGGCCGCACATCGATGGCGCACGATTATCCGCAATGCGGGACCACGGCGTCCAGACGGCCGCGACGGCGCGGACCTTCCGGCGGCTCATTTCTTTCCCGTACCGGACTGCGCGGATCCCCTTTGTGCCCTGCCCTTGCGGCCCGTACGCGCCACCTCGTGCGCGCCCGGCGGCGGCCATGTCGATGTCTTGATTGCCGACCACGAAGAGCGGCGATGGGGAACCAGGCGCGCCAGTGCGTCCTCGTCACCCGGGTGCCGCGGAAGGAAACGGTCGGGGGGACACCCGATTTCATACGTGCAAACAACCCGGCTCAGGTGTCCGAGACGCATCGCAAGATGCGATCCAGTGCATCGAAATAATCATCTTGACCGTGTCAATGAGATCGCCGATAGTGGTCCCGATGATTCCGCGTCGTCATGATCAGCCGGATCAAAAACTCTCATTCCGAATCGCAGTCCGAGAAATTGCTTCTGTCGCCGATTCGTGCCGCGGACGCAGGATTTCCGAGGAAATCGAGGGGGTGGAACCAAGGGTGAGTCGAAGTCGCTTTACCGCGCAGGTCTCCAACGAGCTGGAAGGCAAGCGAGCCGTGGTCACCGGCGGCAGCCGCGGCATCGGCGCCGCGATCGTGCAGAACCTGCTCGACGCGGGCGCAACCGTCGTCACCTCGGCCCGCAGCTCGACCGAACACACCCCGTCCGCAGCCAAGTTCGTCAGGGCGGACCTCAGTACCCCCGACGGCGTACGCGAGTTCGCGGACGCCGCGCTGGAAGACCTCGGCGGAGTCGACATCGTCGTCAACAACGCGGGAGGCTGCCGGGCCCTCCAGAGCGCGCTGGAGATCGAGAACGACTGGCAGTACACGATGGACATCAACTTCCTCGCCGCCGTCCGGCTCAACCGCGCCCTCGTGCCGTCCATGCGTGAGAGCGGAGGCGGGGTCGTCCTGCACGTCTCTTCCATCGCCACCATCGCGTCCTACCCGATGATCCTGCACTACGCCGCCGCCAAGTCCGCGCTCGAGACCTACAACAAGGGGCTCGCGGCCGAGTTGGCGCCGCAGGGCATCCGCGTCGTCGCCGTCTCCCTGGGGAACGTGGCGACACCGGGGGCGGACGAGGCGCGCGAGCAGATCGTCGACTATCTCGGCAGCGACGAGGTGTCATGGGCGGACGAGATTCCGCTGGGGCGTCTCGGCCGGTCGCAGGACATCGCCGAAGCGGTCGGCTTCCTGGTCTCCGACCGGGCCTCGTGGATCACCGGCAGCACGCTCGTCATCGACGGCGGGCGGATCGCGGCCATGTGACCCGGGCTCGGTGCGGACGCCGACACGACGGTCCGCGCACCGCTCCCCGGCACGTCCGACACGGGCGGTCCGGGCACCGATTCCCAGCAGGCCCGGCAGACCCGCCGACCGCGGCGACGGACCGGCGGTCCGGGCAGCACACGAACCGCAGCCGCGTCAGTGAGCAGTTGTTCACGTTGTGAACGAGTGACCGTCTGCCAGGACTGGAAGGACTGACACGATGACCACCACAGGGGATGGGGCCCGGCCCTATCCGTTCGGTCCGGTCGACCGGCTCGAAGTGGATCCGCGGCTGGCCGAGCTGAGTGGCGAACAGCCGGTACTCCGTGTGAGCCTGCCCTTCGGCGGCGACGCCTGGCTCGTCACACGGCACGCGGACGTCAAGACGGTGCTGGCCGACTCCCGGTTCAGCCGCGCCGCCGCCGTGGGCGACCACGTGCCCCGCACGGTCTCCGCCGGGCTGCCCAGCACCTCCATGCTGAGCATGGACCCGCCGGAGCACAGCCGGCTGCGGCGCCGGGTGGCCAACGCGTTCACCGTACGACGCGTCGAGGCGCTGCGCCCGTACGTCCGGCGGATCGTGAACGGTCTGCTCGACAACATGATCGCCGCAGGACCGCCCGCCGACCTCACCAAGGCGCTGACCTGGCCGCTGCCGATCACGGTGATCTGCGAACTGCTCGGCGTGCCCGTCGCCGACCGCGACCGGTTCAATGTCTGGGTGGACGGTCTGCTGATGCTGTCCGACCCGGAACAGTCGGCACAGGCGCGCGAGCACCTCAACGACTACCTCGCCGGTCTGGTCGCGCTCCGCCGCACCGACCCCACCAGTGACCTGCTCGGCGAACTGGTCACCGCGCAGGCCGAGGAGGAGGACCCGCTGCGCGAGGAGGAACTGGTCAGCCTCGGGGTCAGCCTGTTGTCCGCCGGACAGGAGGCCACCGCCAACCAGATCGGCAACTTCGTCTACACACTGCTGACCAACCCCGATCTCTGGCGGGAACTCGTCGCCGATCCCGGGCTGATCCCCGACGCCGTCGAGGAACTCTCCCGGATCGTCCCGATCAGCGCCACCGCAGGATTCACCCGCATCGCCACCGAGGACGTGGAGCTGGGCGGGCAGACCGTGCGCGCCGGTGACGCGGTGGTCGCCGAACTGGGCATGGCCAACCGGGATCCCGAGGTGTTCGACCGCCCCGGTGAGATCGACTTCCACCGGGGGAGCGTCCCGCACGTCACCTTCGGGCACGGCGTGCACCACTGCCTCGGCGCGCAGCTGGCCAGGATGGAACTGCGCACCGTCCTCGAGGCCCTCGTCTCCCGCCTGCCCGGCCTGCGCCTCGCGGTACCGGCCGACGAGGTGCCGTGGCGGACCGAGCGTCTGATCCGCGGTGCGGAGACACTCCCGGTCGGTTGGTGAGGCCGCACCGGCGGCGAGGCCGCGGCCTCGGACGGTCCGCCGGGGCCGGGGCCGGGGCCGGGATCAGGGGCGGGTCACGGGCTGCCGGATGCTGGGATCGGGCGTCCCGTTCCGGTGCCCCGGTCGTTCGGAACGAACCACTCACCGGTACAACAGGGACGCTACGGGAGGGCTGGTCATGGCCGAACCACTGGAGACGATCGCCGCGGCGGCGCATGATCCGGACAAAGGACTGGCCGAGGTCATGGCGATCATCATGGAGGGCTACGGGGACCGCCCGGCCCTCGGTGAACGCGCCAGGGAACCCGGGACGGCGCGCCTGCTCCCGCAGTTCGACACCATCAGTTACCGCGAGCTGTGGGCACGCGTCCGCGCGGTCGCCGGCACGTGGTACCACGACCCGCGCCACCGGCTGAGCGCGGGCGACCGCATCTGCACCCTGGGCTTCACCAGCACCGACTACGCGACACTCGACCTCGCGTGCATCCATGTGGGCGTCGTCGCCGTGCCCCTGCAGTCCAGCGCGCCGCTGTCCCAGCTGATGCCGATCATCGCGGAGACCGAACCGCGCGTCCTCGCGGCGAGCACCGAGCGCCTCGGCATCGCCGTCGAGGCCGTGCTCGAGGGCACCTCGGTCGAGCGCCTGATCGTGTTCGACCACCGCCCCGAAGCCGCAGACCACCGCGACGCCCTCGCCTCCGCCCGGCGCCGTCTTGCCGAAGCGGGCAGTCCGGTGGCCGTGGACACGCTGGCCGCGCTGATCGCGGAGGGAACCGGGCTCCCACCCGCTCCCTTGTTCACCGCCGATCCGGGCGACGACCCGCTGGCCCTGCTCATCTACACCTCCGGCAGCACCGGGACCCCCAAGGGGGCCATGTACACCCAGCGCCTGGTCGGCACCGCGTGGTACGGGTTCAGCTACGGGGCGTCGGACGTGGTCCCGGTGAGCGTCCTCTACATGCCGCAGAGCCACCTCGCCGGCCGCTACGCGCTGATGGGCTCGCTCGTCCGGGGCGGCGTCGGCCACTTCACGGCAAGGAGCGACCTGTCCACCCTGTTCGAGGACATCGCGTTGGTCCGGCCCACCGAGCTGACCATGGTCCCGCGTCTGTGCGACATGCTCTTCCAGCAGTACCAGAGCGAACTGGACCGGCGAGCGGGCGAGCCGGGCGACATCGAGACGGCGATCAGAACCGATCTCCGCGAGAACTTCCTGGGCGGGCGCGTCACCAAGGCATTCTGCGGGACCGCCCCGCTCTCCGCCGAGGTGGCCGCCTTCGTCGAGTCCTGCCTGGGCTTTCACCTGTACACCGGATACGGCTCCACCGAAGCGGGCGGGGTGCTGCTGGACACGGTGGTGCAGCGCCCGCCGGTGATCGACTACAAGCTGGTCGACGTCCCGGAACTGGGCTACTTCCGCACCGATGTGCCGTATCCCCGGGGGGAGTTGCTGCTCAAGACCGAATCCATCATCCCCGGGTACTACAAGCGCCCCGATGTCACCGCCGCGGTCTTCGACGAGGAAGGCTACTACCGGACCGGCGACGTCTTCGCCGAGCTCGGACCCGACCGGCTCGTCCACGTCGACCGCACCAAGGACACGCTGAAACTGTCCCAGGGCGAGTTCGTGGCCGTCTCCCGCCTGGAGACCGTCTTCGTCGGCAGCCCCCTCGTCCAGCAGATCTTCGTGTACGGCAACAGCGAGCGCGCCCACCTGCTCGCGGTGGTGGTGCCCACACCGGCCACGCTGGCCAGGAGCGGCGGGGACGTCGAGTCGCTCAAGCCGCTGCTCAGCGCATCGCTCCAGGACGCCGCCAAGGAGGCGGAGCTCAACCCGTACGAGATCCCGCGCGACTTCCTGATCGAGACCGAACCCTTCAGCGCCGAGAACGGCCTGCTCGCCGAGAGCCACAAACTGCTGCGCCCCAGGCTCAGGGAACGGTACGGCGAGGCCCTGGAGCGGCTGTACGCGCGACTCGCCGACGGACAGACCGAGTGCTTGCGCGAGCTGCGACAGGCGGGGCCGGACCAGCCGGTGCCGGAAACGGTCGCCCGGGCCGCGCAGGCCCTGCTGGGCCGTTCGGACACCGACCTGAGTGCCGACGCGCACTTCACCGACCTGGGCGGGGACTCCCTGGCCGCGCTGTCCTTCTCCCGGCTCATGAAGGAGATCTTCCACGTCGAGGTTCCGGTCGGGGTGGTGATCAGCCCCGTCAACGACCTGGCGCGGGTGGCGCGGTACATCGAGGCGGAACGCGAGTCCGGCACGAAGCGCCCCACATGCGCCCTGGTGCACGGCGAGAACGGCTCCGAGGTCCGCGCCGGTGATCTCACCCTGGATGCCTTCATCGACGCGCCGACGCTCGCCGCCGCCCCGGCGCTGCCCCGCTGCGACGGCACCGCGCGGACCGTCCTGCTGACCGGCGCCGGCGGCTACCTCGGCCGGTTCCTGTGCCTGGAATGGCTGGAGCGGCTGGCGCCCTCGGGCGGCCGGCTGATCTGCGTCGTACGCGGCAGTGACGCATCCGCGGCGGCGAAACGGCTGGAGGGGGCCTTCGACAGCGGCGACGCCGAACTGCTGCGGCGATACCGGGAACTGGCCGACGGAACCCTGGAGGTCCTCGCGGGCGACATCGGTGAGCCGCGTCTGGGCCTGGACCAGGACACCTGGGACGGGCTGGCAAGCACCGTGGACCGGATCGTCCACCCGGCCGCCCTGGTCAACCACGTACTGCCCTATAGGGAGTTGTTCGGACCCAACGTCGTCGGCACGGCCGAACTGATCCGGCTGGCGCTCACCGCGCGGATCAAGCCCTTCACCTACGTCTCCACCGTCGCCGTCCAGGCCGGGGCCGCGACCCTCGACGAGGACGCCGACATCCGCGTCACCAGCCCGGTGCGGCGCCTCGACCAGAGCTACGCCAACGGGTACGCCACCAGCAAATGGGCAGGGGAGGTCCTGCTCCGGGAGGCGCACGACCTGTGCGGCCTTCCGGTCGCCACCTTCCGGTCGGACATGATCCTCGCGCACAGCAGGTACCGGGGACAGCTGAACGTGCCCGACGTGTTCACCCGGCTGCTGCTCAGCGTGGTCGCCACCGGCATTGCTCCGGCCTCGTTCCACCGGACCGGCACGCGAGCGCACTACGACGGTCTGCCCGTCGACTTCACCGCCGAGGCGATCACCGCACTCGGCGCACGGCCCACCGACGGCTACCGCACCTTCAACGCGCTGAACCCGCACGACGACGGCATCTCGCTGGACACCTTCGTCGACTGGCTCATCGAGTCCGGCCACCCGATCCGGCGGATCGACGACTACGACACATGGCTCGCCCGCATCACGGCCGCGATGCGGGCCCTGCCGGAGAAACAGCGTCAGTCCTCGCTGCTGCCCCTGCTGCACGCCTTCGCGCACCCCGACGAGGGCACCCCTGGTGCGACACTCCCGACCGAACGCTTCCACGCCGCCGTCCGGTCGGCCGGGATCGGCCCCGACAAGGACATCCCCCACCTGTCGGCCGCCCTCATCCGCAAGTACGTCACCGACCTGCGTGGCCTCGGCCTGCTCCGCTGATGCCGTCGGCCGTTGTCCGTTGTCCGTTCGCCGGTCCGCTCCGGTTCCTCCGGCGGACCGGCGAACGGGCGACGTCTCACCCCGTGATGTCAGCTGCCGGCGGGGACTTCGGTGGGCAGGTCGAACCACGTGCCGGCCATCTGCTCGACCTGGCTGTCGTTCAGGGCGCCCTGGAAGGCCCATACGTCGTCGATCAAGCCGGGGAAGTACTCGCTTCCGACGGCGCCGATCTTCGTACGTCCGATCTGGAGGGATTTCGCGGCCTTCGTGGTCAGGACGTCGTCGCCCCAGGCCATCAGGCCCTCGCAGGCGCTGCCGTTGGCGTCGCCGTCGCCGCAGGCGACCTCCTGGAGGATTCCGTTGACGTACAGGCGGGCCTGTCTGGCGAACCCGCGGACGCCAGGTGAAGACGACGGACCTGGTCGCCGATGTCGTGGTCACGGGGACCGGTTCCCCCGTCCGCACTGTGCGAGCGGACGGACGTACGACGACCACGACGTATGTCCCTGCCACGGGGCTGGTCACCGAGATCAAGGCGACCACGCCTCCCGCCGACCCCACGGATGCCACCACGGCCCGGACCACCGTCACCACCGTCGATCCGTTGCGCGGTGCGGCTGTCAAGGAGACGGACACCAACGGCAATGTGAGCGAAGTGACCTACGACGCACTCGGGCGCTCCATGAAGGTCTGGCTGCCGGACCGCCGTAGCACCCAGGTCCCCAACCAGGAGTTCACCTACACCGTCACCGATGCGACTGTCGCCGTCGCGACCAAGACCCTGAACAACAAGGGCGGCCAGATCACGTCGTACGTGTTCCATGACGGATTCCAGCGCGAGCGGCAGACCCAGTCCCCCGGGCCGGACGGCGGCAGCATCATCACGGACGTCTTCTACGACGAGCGGGGCCTCCCCGCCAAGACGTTCGAGCCGTACTACACGACGGGCAAGCCGAGCAACGGTCTCTTCAAGCCGGCTGATGCCCTGTCCGTGGAGACCCAGACCCGTACCACGTTCGACGGTCTGAACCGGGCCGTCGAGACCCGGCAGATCGCGGGCAACGGCGACGGCGGACAGGTTCTCAACACCACCAGGACCATCATGGAGTCGACAGCGGAGGTGGAAGCAACAAGCCCGCCGAGAACCGGCCGGCGCCACCCGGGGGATTGGTCTGATGCCCGGACAGTGGTGGGGCGGCGTGACGCCGAATGCGCCGACTGCACCGCCCGGGTGCCGAACCAGAGAATGTGGTCGGCACCCGGGCGATTCAGGGGGGCGCGGTCGAGGGCGGGTCCGGCGGTCTCCGTCCGCCCGGGAGAGGTCAGACCCCGCCGCGCTCCGCGTAGGCCGTCAGCTCGGCGAGGAACTCCTCGCGGACGGCGGGGGCCGCCCAGGAGATCTCGATCGCGTTGCGCTGGAGGCGCACCAGGTCGGCGTCGGAGAGGGACGCGGGCTCGCGCAGGGCGGCCAGGTTCTCCGCGACGTAACCCGGGAAGTACGCGGGGTCGTCGGAGTTGACCGTCACCTTGACGTCCTGGTCGAGCAGGGCGCGGATCTCGGCTGCCTTCATGCCGTCGGTGACCTGCGCGTTGGAGATCGGGCACACCGTCAGGCCGAGGCCGCGCTCGCGGATCCGCTCGATCAGCGACGGGTCCTCCAGGGCGTTCACCCCGTGGTCGATGCGGTCGACGCCGATCTCCTCGATGACCTGGCGGATGTGCTCGGTCGAGTTCTTCTGGTCGACGTCGCAGTGCATCGTGAGCCGGAAGCCCTCGGCGCGCGCCCGGGCGAAGACCTCGCGGAACTTCACCGGAGGATTGCCCGCCTCGTCCGAGTCCAGGCCGACGCCGCTGATCCACTCCTTGTAGGGGAGCGCCTGCACCAGCGTGGCCATCGCGAACTCGGCCTGGAAGTCGCGCAGAAAGCACATCACGAGGCGGCCCCGGAAACCGGTGGCGCGCTCGGCGTCGTCGAGGGCGCGGGTCAGACCGCGGATGACGGTGTCGAAGGCGACGCCGCGCGCGGTGTGCGCCTGCGGGTCGAAGAAGATCTCCGCGTACCGCACGTTCTGGGAGTGCGCCTTGGCCGCGTAGGCCGCTGCGAGGTCGTAGAAGTCCTGCTCGGTGCGGAGCACGGACATCCCCTCGTAGTAGACGGAGAGGAAGCCGGGCAGGTCGTGGAAGTCGTACGCGGCGCGCAGCGCGGTCTCGTCGGCGTACGGCAGCTCGATGCCGTTGCGCTGCGCCAGGGCGAACTTCAGGCCGGGTTCGAGGGTGCCCTCGATGTGCAGGTGCAGCTCGCACTTGGGCAGGCCGGCGATGAACGCGTCTACGGGGGCGGGTGCGGTGGTCATGGTGAACTCCTCGACTGGATACGTCAGTTGGCGGCGGGGTTCAGGATGTCGACGACGTCCTGGGTGTGGTAGTTGACGACACCCAGGTCGGTCACGGCGTACTCCGGGATAGCGGTGATCTCCAGGAAGATCAGGTATCCGAAGGCGGAGGGGAGTTCACAGCCGAGCGCGCGGGCGGCGGCCTCCAGACGGTCCTCCGCGGAGGCCATCTCCTCGGGGGCGAGGTCGGCGACGATGCCGGCCACCGGCAGCGGCAGGAACTCCTTGATCTCACCGCCGTCCACGACGACCTGGCCGCCGCCGTGCTCGGCCAGGTGGTTCACGGCCAGGGCCATGTCGGCGCGGTCGGCACCGACGCAGACGATGTTGTTGTCGTCGGGGGCGGCGGACGAGGCGATCGCGCCGGAGCGCAGGCCGAAGCCGTTGATCATCGCGGTGACGGTGCCGCCGCCGTTCTTCCCGTAGCGCTCCGACACCGTGACGTACAGGGCGTCCTGCGCGAGGTCGGCGCGGACCCTGCCGTCGACGACCGGCAGCGTCATCTGCACGCCCTTGCGCACGAACGGCACGGTGCGGTCCATCTCGACGACCAGGACCCGGGCCTCGTCGCCCTCGGCCGCGACGCCGATCGAGTCCTCGGTGACCGGGGCGACCCGGAAGGCGGGGGAGAGGGCGGCGGAGCGCTCCGGGGCCCGCGGCGCCTCGACGGTACGGCCGCCCTCCGCGACCAGCTTGCCGCGCGCGAACACCCGCTCCACCTGGAACGACTCGGGGGAGTCGACGATCAGCACGTCCGCGTAGCGGCCCGGAGTGATCGAGCCGACGAGGTGGTCGATGCGGTACATCTCCGCGCAGTTGAGCGTTGCCATCTGGATCGCCTCGACCGGCCGCACGCCCGCCGCGATCGCCATGCGCACCAGCTTGTCGAGGTGGCCCTCGCGCAGGATGTCGGCGACGTGCATGTCGTCCGTGCAGAAGCCGACGCGCCGCGACTGGGCGCCGAACTCGGTGACCGTGCGCACGTTCTCGTTCATGAAGTGCGCCACCGACGACTCACGGATCAGCAGCGACATGCCCGCGCGCAGCTTCTCCAGGGCCTCCTCGGCGGTGTAGCTCTCGTGGTCGAGCCGCACGCCCGCGGCCGAGAGCGCGTTGATCGTGGTCGTGGCGGCCATGGGCGCGCAGCCGAAGATCGGCAGACGGTTGCGGTGGGCGAGTTCGAGGGCGCGCAGCACCTTCTCGTCACGGTTGAGGACGAACTCGGCGACGGTCTCCCACACGCCGAAGCAGTCCGCCCACTCCTGCGTCTCGGCGTGTTCGTCCGGCCCGAAGGAGAAGCCGACCGTCGTCTCGGGCAGCGTGTACGGCGTCTTGAACGGCGCCCCCCAGAAGATCTTCATGGGGCTCGCATCCGCCTCGCGCAGCGCCTCACGCACCCCGTCCAGGCCGGCGACGACGAGGAACTGGTCGAGCCCGGAGACGACCGAGGTGGTGCCGTGGCGGACGGCGGCGTCGGCGAACATCGTCACCGAGAGCTTCGAGCACTCCAGGTGCAGGTGTCCGTCGATGAGCCCCGGCGTCAGGTACTTGCCGGTCGCGTCGACGATCTCGGTGTCCGGGCCCTCGTACGCCGAGACGTCGCCGGTCGCGGCGATCCGGTCGCCCGTGATGGCGACGTCGGCCGGGTAGATCTCGCCGGTGCAGACGTTGACGAGCTGTCCGCCCCTGATGACGCGGTCGGCCTTGACGACGCCCTCGGAGGCGTCGATGAGCGCGCGGAGGCTGGGCTGGTTCATGCGGTTGGCTCCAGAAGTGGTACGAGGGCGGAGAGGAGGTGTGCGGGATCAGGCGGCGGGGGACAGTGCGGCCTCGGCCCGGACGTCGCGGCGGGCGAGCAGCCAGTACGCGACCCCGGCGACGAGGGCCCCGGCGAACACCGAGAGGTCCAGGCCGCCCGCGGCGCGGGACAGCGGGCCGACGAAGACGGTGGAGTCGACCCAGAGCACGGCGGCGACGAGACCCAGCAGCACCGCGAGCAGACCGGCCGGGCGGACACCGCCCCGGTGCCAGTAGATGCCCCGGCGGCCGGTCTCCCCGGGGAACAGGGACGGCACGTCGTAGCGGCCCCGGCGCAGCGCCCAGTCGGTCAGGTAGACGGCGGCCCACGGGCCGAGCCACAGCACGATCAGGCTCAGGAAGTTCGACAGCAGGGTGTAGAAGTCGGCGGAGAAGACCGCCCACAGCGTGATGCCGGTGCACAGCGTCAGGTCGATGAAGACGACCATCCAGCGCTTGATCGGCAGGCCGACGGCCAGGAGGTTCAGGCCGGAGGAGTACATGTCCGTGGTGTTCACGGCGAGCAGCGAGACGATCGCGAGCAGCAGGTACGGCGTGCTGAACCAGCCGGGCAGGATCTCCGGCAGACCGGAGATCGGGTCGGCGGCGTTGGTGGTCGCGGTGGCGACGGCGGCGCCGAGGATCTGGAGCAGGATGTTGGGCACCATGCCGCCGAGCGCGGCGCAGGCGAACACCTTGCGGGGCGCGGAGTCGGCGGGCAGGTAGCGCGAGTAGTCGCTGCCCATGCCGGCCCAGGACAGGCCGCCCGACGCGGTGACCATGGCGAGGACCAGGGAGACGGTGACGAGGGAGGGAGCCTCGCCGTGGCCGGCGAAGTCCGCCTTGGGAAAGACGAGGAACGCCATCACCGCGAACATCGCGGCGAAGATCCAGGCGAAGTACTTCTGCACCTTCATGATCAGGTGGTAGCCGGCCAGCGGCAGCAGCATCTGCAGCCCCGCCGCGCAGGCGATGACCAGCAGTTTCCCAGGTGTACCGGCGGTGACTCCGGCTTGGTCCAGCAGCGCGAGCCCGGCGAGCACGATCAGTACCATGCCCCCCGCCTCGAACCCGACGAGCATCACCCAGCTCAGCAGCGCGGGGAGCTTCCCGCCGCGCGGACCGAAGGCGGCCCGCGAGATCGAGTGCGTGGAGGTGCCGGTGCGCGGGCCCTGGAGGCTGGTCAGACCGGTGACGGCGAAGCCCAGCAGGTTGCCGGCGACGATCAGTGCGACCGCGTACCAGAAGGAGAGGCCGAAGGAGACGACGAGCGCTCCGTAGACGACCGTGAAGACGGTGGTGTTGGTCCCGGCCCAGAGCCCGAGGAGCCGGCTGGGCCCGCCCTGGCGCTCCTCGGCGGGTACGGCGTCGATGCCGCGCTGCTCGACCGTGAAGACGGACGCGGTGGAGGCGGCGGGCGCGGCGGACGGGGTGGTCCCGGTGGATCCGGGCGGAGCGGCGGTGGTGGCCTCGGCCATGGTCGGCAGGCGTCCTTTGCGGACTCGCGTCCCGGCCTGGAGGGACGGGACGGGGGATGTACGGGGAGGTCCGGCGAGGCCGGAGCACGGGGCGCACGACAGTGTGCGAAGGGGGTCGGCAGCCCGCCGGGCGCGCCCCCGGCTATGCGCGAGGGCGTTGCCCAAACGTTTTGGCAACGTGCCGGACGGTACTGCCTAAACGTTTTGGCAGTCAAACGGTAAGCTCGACGCCATGTCAGATGTCACAGAGCCGACGGGGCTCGGCGAGCCCGGGAACGCGGGTGCCGGCTCCCGCGCGCCGGGCGCGCCCAAGGGGGGCGGGCTGCGCGAGGTCGCCCGCCGGGCCGGTGTCTCCGTCACCACTGCCTCGCACGCGCTCAACGGGGTCGGCCGGGTCGGGGCCGAGACCCGTGAGCGGGTCCTCGCCGTCGCCGCAGAGATCGGCTATCGCGCCAATCCCAACGCGCGCGGGCTGCGCGGCGCCCGTACCGGGCTGCTCGGTCTGACCCACCGCACGGCCGTCGAGGGCGGCATCACCGACATCGAGTACTTCGTCAAGATCGTGAACGCGGCGACGTGGACGGCGATGGCGCACGACTACTCCCTCGTGCTCGTCCCGCCCTCCCTGGACGGGCGCCCCTTCGATTCGCTGCCGCTGGACGGCACCATCGTCATCGACCCGCTCACCGACGATCCGCTGCTCGGCCGCCTCTCCGGCATGGGGGTCCCCGTCGTCACCACCGGGCGTGACCTGTCCCGCAAGGACGCCTTCCCCTGGGTCGACAACGAGCTGTCCACCTGCGCCGTCGCAGCCCTCGACCATCTCGCCGCCACCGGCGCCCGCCGCATCGGGCTGCTGACCGGATCGACCGGCCAGTCCTACGACGAGGACGCGGCCGAGGCCTACCGCGACTGGTGCGGGCGCACCGGGCGCCCCTTGCTCATGGACCGGGCCGAGTCCGGGACCGACTCCACCGCCGCCGCGCACCGTCTGCTCGCCCGTCCGGACCGGCCCGACGCGCTGTACGTCGTGATGGAGAAGTTCGGCTTCGCCACGCTCGCCGTCTGCCGCGAACTCGGCCTGGGCGTTCCCGGCGACGTGCAGATCGTGGTGGGCGCGGACGGGGAGTTCGCACGCAGCGCGCGCCCCGAGCTCACGGCGCTCGACCTGGCCCCGGAGGAGATCGGCAGACAGGCGGCCGAGCTGTTGATCGACGTGATACGGCGGCCGCCGCC
The DNA here is from genome assembly GCF_042889785.1 of Streptomyces sp. NPDC002476. Lineage (NCBI taxonomy): Bacteria > Bacillati > Actinomycetota > Actinomycetes > Kitasatosporales > Streptomycetaceae > Streptomyces > Streptomyces sp. NPDC002476. Next base: position 22,624 of record NZ_JBIARH010000036.1, read on the forward strand.
TGCCGGAGCCCGGCCGGAACACCGGCTCGTCCCGGCCAGGCTGCTGCCGCGCGCCTCCACCCGTCCGGTGCGCGCGGAGCGATGAGGCCCCGGGCGGCGAGAGCGGTGCCGAGGACACCCGGTGCGGCGGCAGGGCCCGGGGTCGGGACGGTCATGGCGCCGGCGGATCCCCGGCCCCGCCCCGGCGGCACTCCCGCACGGCCGGCGGCTCCCGTCGGGCGTCCGGGCATCCGCCGGACGTTGTCTCCGAGGTGCCGCAGGGGCGGACGCAGGGAGGACTCAGGGGCCCGGCCCCGGCGCGCATCGCCTGTCCGGTCGCCCGCGGCTCACTCGCGCGGGGACGGCTCGGCGACGCCCCCGCCCAGGAGGTCGCGCAGCAGGCGCGTGGCGGGCAGGGCGGAGTGGAGGTACACGTACTCGCTCCGGAGCTCGACGACCGCGAGCAGGGTGCGCAGCGTGTCCACCGCCTCCTCCACCTGTCCCACGTGGTGCTGGGCCTGGGCGAGCAGGCCCAGGTGGAGGGGCTGGCGGATGCGTGTGCCGCTCAGGCGCAGTTCCGCGAGCGCGTCCCTCATCTCGGCGATCCCCTCACCCCGCCCGGAGTGCGCCAGCGCCCACCCCAGCGGCAGGCGGAGCATCATCTTCCAGTAGTACAGACCGTGCTCGACGGCCAGTCCGATGCCCTCGGCACAGGAGGACCGTGCCGTCTCGGCATCGCCCTCCCAGGCGGCCACCACCGCATGGGTGTAGAGGGCGTGGATCCGGTCCCAGGGCCTGCTGTCGTACCGCGTCAGCCGCAGCAGGCCGCGGCGCTGCTCGGCCACCGTGTCCCGGTCGCCGGTCAGCCAGCGGGCCAGCACCTCGTAGCACCGGAAGTAGACGCGCGGGTCGGACTGGTACATCCGCTCCGGAAGCCGTCCCTCGCGGGAGTAGCGGTCGGCCAGCCCGACGCCGTGCTCCAGCTCCGCCAGCGCCTCGGACAGCCGGCCGCGGACGAACAGCACGGTCGCCTCGCCGTAGGCGGCACCGAGCCGGGCCGTCGGTTCGTCGGTCCGTTCCGCGATGTCCCGCAGCAGGAGCGCCAGTTGACGGGAATCGTCGTAGCGGCCGCGGACGAGGAGCGAGGCGCCGAGCATCGACAGGGCCGCGGGGTCGTCGGCGGTGCCCGCCTGCGCGGCGCGGCCCCGGTTGAACTCCGCCTCGGCCTCCGTGTCCCCGAACCCGCGTACGTGCGCCAGTAGTTGGCCGAGCTCCAGGTGCAGTCGGTGTTCCAGCTCGCGGGCCGAGGCGTCGTCCGGGAGCAGGCGGACGGTCCGCATCGCACGGCGCAGCCATGTCTCGCGGTCGTCCGATGCCAGACGCGGCTCCGCGTTCGCGGCGGCGCGCAGCAGCCAGGGCAGGACGCGCTGCGCGGGCATGGCGTTCCTGGCGTGCCAGGCATGGTGGGCGACGCGGTCGGCCTCCTCGGGGGCGCTCTCCGCATCCAGCCGCGAGGACAGGGCCTCGGCGTACCGGGCGTGCAATCGTTCGCGTGCCTCATCGGTCAGTTCGGCGGTGAGCACCTCCTGGGCCTGGGGGCAGCCGAGGCGTAATCGTCCGGGGCGGTTCGGGTCCGGGGCCAGCAGGCCGTACCGGATCGCCGATTCCACGAGCGCGATGGCCGAATTTCCGTCGGAGGCACGGCACAACGCGTCCACCTCGATGTCGGGGGCGACGACCGCGCACAGGCGGAGCAGCCGCAGGAACGGCTCCGGCAGCATGGCGAATTCCTGGCGCAGGACCTTGCGCGCGTACGCCGGGACGAGGCCGAGGAGTTCGTCCGTGGCACCGGAATCGCGCAGGTCCCCCGCGCCGCCGAGGTAGGAGAGCGTCTGGAGGACGAAGTACGCGCTGCCCGTGCCCTGGCGGTGCAACGCGTCCACCAGCCGCTCGTCGACACCCGGTCCGGCCTGGGCGTGGACCAGCGCGGCGACATCGGACCGGGCCAGTCCGGTGAGCCGGAGAATCTCCGTACGAGGGCCCTTGAGCACCTCGGTCATCAACCGGAACCGGGAGGCATCCGGCCACGCCTCCAGGTCCCAGCCGGTCAGGACGATGCTGAGGCACTGTCCCTGACGGCGGGTGGCGAGCAGCCGCAGAACCTCCAGGGAAGCGGTGTCCGCCCAGTGCACGTCCTCCAGCAGCAGTACCAGCGGACGACGCGCGGCCAGGGCGAACAGGATCTCGCAGACGGCGTCGTGCACCCGGAACGGGTCCCGGGAACCCTCCGGTTCGCAGCCCTGCCCACCGCTCGTCCCGGCCTCGCGCCAGCCGGGCAGCAGGGGGGTGAGCAACGTCCCGAAGGGGGCCGCGGCTTCCTGGAAGGCGTCGGGCCGGGAGGTCGACAGCAGGCGCAGCACCTGTGTCCAGAGCCAGTACGGCGGGACGCCCTCCCCGGAGAAGGAACTGCCCCGCACCGTCTCGATGTCGCTGTCCCCGTCCCGGATCCGCTGGGCCAGTTCCATCACGAGATGGGTCTTGCCGAGCCCCGAGGATCCGAACACGCAGGAGAGATGGCCGCGGCCGTCGGCGGCACCGGCCGTCGCCACGACCAGGCGCCGCAGCTCCCGGTCCCGGCCCGTCATCGGTGGCGTCGTACCGGGCTTGCGCGGGGACGGTTCGTAGGGGATGGGCCGGACCCGGGGGGTGCGGCTCCGGGCCGCCGGCCCGGCGGCACAGGAACGGGCCGTGGTCGCCACCGTCCGGGGCGCCGCCCCGGACGCCGGCGGGGCCCCGACAGAGACCCCCGCGCTCCCGGACGCGGCCCACCGGCCCGGCGCCCCGGCCGGCTCCTCGTCATCGAGTTCCTGCCGCAGGAGTGCCACGTGCAGCCGCTGGAGCTCGGCGGTCGTGTCCACGCCGTACTCCTCCACCAGATGGCCTCGCGTCCACTCGTACACCTTCAGTGCCTCCGCCTGGCGGCCCGTCCGGAACAGGGCGGTCATCAGATGCCCCACCAGACGCTCCCGCGTCGGATGCTGGCGCGCCTCGCGCTCCAGTTCGGCCACCACCTCGGCGGGCCTCCCCAGCGCGAGCGCGGCCTCGGCGGACGCCTCCAGGGTGGTGAGGCGGACCTGCTCAAGCCGGGTGCTCTCGTCGGCGAGCGGCTGGTGGGAGGCGAACTCCGCGTACGGGGCGCCGCGCCACAGGGAGAGGGCCCGAGTGAGCCGGTCACGGGCGGCGAGCGGGTCACGCGTCAGCAACTGCCGCCCGGAAATCGCGAGTTGCTCGAAGAGCTGGGCGTCGACCTGATGCGGTGGCAGCTGGAGCACGTAACCCGGGGCCTGGTAGCGCAGCACCGAGGCCCCACCGGGACCGCCCGGCGGGGCCAACGACCGGCGCAGATGGGAGACATGGCTCTGCAGCGTGGCCACCGCCCGCAGCGGAGGATCGTCCCGCCAGAGCCCCTCGATCAGGGCGGACGTGGGGACGACCCGGCCCAGTCTGATCAGCAGCAGGGCCAGCAGCGCCCGGCGGCGCGGCGGTCCGAGCGGCACCTCGTGTCCCGCGTACCGCGCCGACATCGGCCCCAGGACCTGGAGCACCGGCCCGTCGGGGGCGGGCGGGCACGGGGGCGTCGCTGTGATCCCTATCCGACGTGCAGACATACTCGGCCCCATTCGTTCTCACGCTTGAGACGCGCCCGGTGAATTGATCCTAGAACAGCGGATGTTGCTTCCAGCGAATCGCGCCCGGCGAATGGCCGGTAAGCGATCAGACGACCGTTCCCCGGATATGTCCGGGGGACCGGCAAGTGATCCGCAAGCGAATGGCAAGGGAGACGGCGGGCGCGGGGGACCGGCAACAGAATTCCGGCCAGCGCGCGGCAAGGGGTGTGGCGCAGCATGGGCACGGCGCCGCCGGTGGCGCGGGCCATCCGGCGCGGACCAGGGAGGCACAACGGTGTTGGCGGTTCTCTTCCCGGGGCAGGGCTCGCAGTTCCGGGGCATGGGCGCGGACGTCTTCGGCCGCTATCCCGGCCTCACGCGGTACGCCTGCGACCTCCTCGACTACGACCTCGTCGCGCTCTGCCGCGACAATCCGGACGACATGCTCTCCCGCACGGAGTGCACACAGCCCGCGCTCTACACCGTCAACGCGCTGCACGCGTTCGAGCGCGAGCGGCGCGAGGAGCCGCCCGCCGACTGCTACCTCGGACACAGCCTCGGGGAGTACAACGCGCTCCTGGCCGCCGGGGTCTTCGACTTCGAGACGGGGCTGAGACTCGTCAAGCGGCGCGGCGAACTCATGGCCGCGGCCACCGGCGGCGGGATGACGGCCGTCATGGACGTCCCGCCCGCGCGCCTGCTCGACGCCCTGGCCGAGGACGGCGTCGAGGGAATCGACCTGGCCGCCTTCAACACCGACGCCCAGGTCGTCATCGCCGGCAGCGACCAGGCGCTGCGCGCGGCTCACGCCGCACTGAAGCAGCGGGGCATCCGCCACGCCCCGCTGCGGGTCGGCGCGGCCTTCCACTCCCGGCACATGGAACCCGCTCGCGCCGAATTCGAGAAGTTTCTCGGGGAGTTCACGTTCGCGGAACCCCGGACCGCCGTGATCTCCAATGCGAGCGCGCGCCCCCATGAACGCGACACGATCCCCTCCATGCTCAGCAGACAGCTCGTCGAGCCGGTCCGGTGGGCCGACAGCGTCCGTCATCTCCTCTCCCTGGGGACGGGGCTGGAGTGCGAGGAGATGGGCGGCCGTTCCCTCACCCGCATGGTGCGGAGCCTGATGAAGTCCGATACCCACAGCCAACCAGTCGAAAGCGCGGTGTGAGAGATGGACCGAGCGGGGCACATAAAGAAACTCGTCGAGGACCAGTTCCTCGTGGAGTTCGACGACGAGCTGACGGCCGCGAGCGATCTCTTCAAGGCCGGGGTGATGGATTCCTTCGGGTACGTCCAGCTCCTGAGCGCTCTCGAAAAGGACTTCTCGCTCGACATGACGGACGAGGATTTCATCGCGAACGTCTTCACCTCGCTCGAAGCCATCGACGCCTTCGTGGCCAAGAAGATCGCCGAGCGCGACGACCACTGAAGCAAGGAGACCCCGCATGTGCGGAATCGCTGGGTTCGTCTCGCCGTCGCTCGACGCCGGGGCCGCGCCCGAGGTCATCACCTCGATGCTGTCGCTCATCCGCCACAGAGGACCGGACGAGGCGGGCTACTACCTGGGCGACGGCATGGCCATGGGCACGGTCCGGCTGGCGATCATCGACATCTCCCACGGTGCGCAGCCCATGGCGGATCCCGAGGAACGCTACTGGATCTGCTTCAACGGCGAGCTGTACAACTATGTCGAACTCCGCGAGGAACTGCGCGGACTCGGCCACCGGTTCCGCACCCGCTCCGACACCGAGGTCTTCCTGCGGGCCTGGATGCAGTGGGGCCCGGGATGTTTGCCCCGGTGCAACGGCGCCTTCGCCGTGGCGATCCGGGACGCGGTGTCGGGAGAACTCTTCCTGGCACGCGACAGATTCGGCAAGCGCCCGCTGTTCTACGCCGACCGCACGCGCGGCGGGGGCGACCGGGACGGTGCGTTCCTCTTCGCCTCCGAGATGAAGGCGTTCCAGGCGTTCCCGGGCTTCCGCTTCGAACTCGACCCCGCCGAACTCGCCTCCACCTTCGCCGCCTGGACACCGCTGCCCGACCGGTCCCCGTTCCAGGGCATCCGTCAGCTCCCCATGGGCAGCTGGATGGTCGTCCGCGGCGGCCGGACCTCACTGCACCACTACGAGGAACTCGCCCTGGAAACACCAGCGTTCACGGGATCCGCGCGCGAAGCGGAGCAGTTCGTGCGCGAAACCCTGCGGCAGAGCGTGGAGATGAGGCTGCGCAGCGATGTCGAGGTCGGGGTCTACCTGAGCGGCGGGCTCGACTCCTCGATCGTGACGAAACTGACCACCGACCTCTCCTCCCACGAGGTGCGCACCTTCTCGGTGCAGTTCGAGGAGGCCGCCTTCGACGAGTCGGGCAGTCAGCAGGTCGTGGCCTCGCACCTGCGGACGCTCCACTCGTCGATCACCGTGTCCGGCGCCGACATCGCGCGGACCTTCCCGTCGGCCGTCTACCACGCCGAAGTGCCCGCGTTCCGGACCGCGTTCGTCCCGATGTACCTGCTGGCGCGGCACGTCCGGGACGCCGGCATACGGGTGGTCCTCACCGGCGAGGGCGCCGACGAGGCGTTCCTCGGCTATTCGCTGTTCCGCGAGACGCTGGTGCGCGCGGAGTGGAACGAACTGTCGGACGCCGAGCGGATGAAGAGGATCGGAAACCTGCATCCGGAGCTGAGCCACTTCGGCCCCGCGAACCGAGCGCGACTGGCAGGTCTCTTCGAGCAGTTCTCGGTGGAACGCCTGCCCGGCCTCTTCTCGCACGAACTGCGCTACCAGAACGGGCGGTTCGCGGCACGCCTGCTGAAGCGCCGCGAGGACCCCTTCGCGGACCTGCTCGCGCTCACGGGGACGACACCGGGCTACGCCGCGCTGAGCCCCGTGCAGAAGGCGCAGTGGCTGGAGTACAAGACCCTGCTGCCCGGCTATCTGCTGTCGACGCAGGGCGAGCGCATGAGCCTGGCGCACGGGGTCGAGAACCGCTGCCCCTTCCTCGACCCGGCCGTGGTGCGGGCGGCGGCGTCCGTGAACCTGCGGTTCGACAACGGGTTCGAGGAGAAGGCGATCCTCAAGCGGGCGTTTCACGGGGAGCTGCCGGAGTCGAGCCTGAAGCGGCGCAAGCAGCCGTACCGGGCCCCGGGCGCGAGCGTCTTCAAGGAGCAGCGGCCGGACTACCTGGACCTGATCCTCTCGGACACGGAACTGGCGAAGATCGACTGCGTCGATCCCGTGTTCGCGCGCAGACTCGCGACGAAGATCATGACCACGCCCGACCGGCAGATCAGCACCAAGGAGGACCAGGCGTTCCTCTACCTGCTCTCCACCGCCGTCCTCGACCACCGGTTCGTGAGAGGGCGGGAAGGGCACCGGAGCGCCCCCGGCGGGGGCGGCATGCACATCCGGACCGTCCACGACCACCGGAAGAACCGGGGGCCGGAGTCCTCCCGTCCCGTCCTCCCCCGCGCAGAAGGAGTCCGATGAGCACGGTCGAACCGACCTCCGCGCACCAGGAAGTTCCCCCCGCGCCCGAGGACGAGGCCCTGGCCTCCGAGAACAGGGCCCTCGCGCACGAAGACGCGGTCCCCGGCCGCGAGGACGTGGTCCCGGCGCCCGACGACATCGCGATCATCGGACTCGCCCTGCGGTTCCCCGGTGCCGACACCCTGGAGGAGTTCGGCGAACATCTCGTCGCCGGACGCTCGCTCATCTCGGAGGTGCCCGCCGAACGCTGGTCCAAGGAGGACTACTTCGGGGACCCGAGGCGAGGCGCCCAGAAGACGAACAGCGTCTGGGGCGGCTTCATCGAGCACGCGGACCGCTTCGACGCCGACTTCTTCAGCATCTCGCCGCGCGAGGCGGAGAGCATGGACCCCCAGCAGCGCATCGCCCTCGAACTCGCCTGGCAGGCCGTGGAGAACGCCGGGTACGCGGCGAGCGCGCTGGCCGGGACGGAGACCGGCGTCTTCATGGGGGTCTGCCACGCCGACTACGCGGAGCTGATGGAACGCGAAGGAGTGCGGACGGACGTCTACTTCCCCACCGGCACGGCGTACTCGATCATTGCCAACCGCATCTCCTACCACTTCGACTTCCAGGGCCCCAGCATCACCAACGACACGGCCTGCTCCAGTTCGCTGGTGTCCGTGTACGAGGCGGTCCGCGCGCTGCGGGGCGGCGACTGCGCTCTGGCCCTGGCCGGAGGCGTCAACCTGATCTGGTCGCCAAAGCACTTCGTCGCCTTCAGCCAGGCGAGCATGCTGTCCCGCACCGGCCGCGCCAGGGCCTTCGACGAGAGCGCCGACGGCTACGTCCGCGGCGAAGGGGGAGCCGTGCTGCTCCTCAAACCCCTTGCACGGGCGGTCGAGGACGGCGATACCGTGCACGCCGTCATCAAGGGCGTCGCGACGAACCACGGCGGCCGGACGAACTCCCTCACCGTCACCAACCCGGCCGCGCAGTCCAGGCTCATCGAGCGGCTCTACACCCGGGCCGGCATCCGCCCCGAGACCGTCGGCTACATCGAGGCACATGGCCCGGGGACACCGGTGGGCGACCCGATCGAGATCATGGCCCTCAAGCGCGCCTTCGGGAACCTGCACGCGGCCCAGGGCACGGTCGCCCGCCCGGACGCCTGCGGTATCGGCTCGGTCAAGACCAACATCGGACACCTCGAAGGGGCCGCGGGCGTCGCGGGCATCGCCAAGGTGATCAGCGCCTTCGCCCGCCGCGTACTGCCCGCGACCGTCAACTTCGAGAAGCAGAACAAACTGATACGACTCGACGGCACCCCGTTCCACATCGTCCGGGACACCCGGCCCTGGGACGCGCCGCCCGCGAGGGCGGACGGCACCGTTCCGCCGCGCCGTGCCGGGGTCAGCTCGTTCGGGTTCGGCGGCACCAACGCCCACCTGGTGCTGGAGGAACACCTCACGGACGAGGGACCGACGGTCGCGGCGTCCGGGAGGGGCCCGGAGCTCGTGCCCCTCTCGGCCAGGACCCCGGAACGCCTGCGGGCCGTCGCCCGCCGACTGCGTGCCCATCTGCGGGGGCGGGCCGCGCCGACGCTCGCGGACGTCGCACACACCCTGCGCGTCGGCCGGGAACAGATGCCCGCCCGGGTGGCCCTCGTGGTGACCGGCCGGGACGAACTCGTCACCCTGCTCGGGGATTTCATCGACGGTGCGGACGAGACCGTCCGGGTACTCGTGGGCGATTCGGTGCGCGGCGCGGACGGGTACCCGGACGGGACGGTGGAAGCGGCGGAGCGGTGGGCCGACGGCGCCACCGCCGACTGGGCGGAGCCGTCCGGCCACCGGGGCGGCGAAAGGACGGGGCCCCGGCGCGTGCCCCTGCCCGCGTACCCGTTCGCCCGGGAGCGCCACTGGTTCAGGGCCCCGGGCCGCGACGCCGGGGCGGCGGCCGTGCCTCCGCCCGTCGCCGCCGCCCACCCGTTCCTGCGTGACGGCGGGGCCGGCCCCGAGGGCGGGAGCCTCGGAGCGGTCTTCGACGGGCAGGAGCCCTTCCTGGCCTCGCACGTGGTGCGCGGCGAGCGGGTGCTGCCCGCCGCCGCCCAGGTGGAACTGGTCCGCGCCGCGGTGGCGCGCGCCTCCGGACGCGACGAGCGAGGGCCGCTCGCCGTCCGGCTGCGCGACGTCGTCTGGCGGCGCCCGATCGTGGTGCGGGACGCACCGGTCGAGGCCACCGTGGGACTCGCGTCCCAGGACGGCGGCGCGCTCGCCTTCGAGATCTCCACCGGCGCCGGAACGGCCGCGGTGCACTGCTCGGGCACCGCCGAGACCGGTGACCACGGGAAACCGGAACGGCTCGATCTCGACCGGATACGGGCCGCGTGCCCGACGCAGCGCGTCCCGCGGGACGTGTACGCCGCCTTCCGGGACCGGGGGCTGGAGTACGGACCGGCCATGCGCGGACTGCGGGAGATCCGCCTGGGCGAGGGGGAACTCCTCGCCCGCATCGGCGCACCCGGGGACGGCCAGGGCACGGAGGCGGGATTCGTGCTGCCTCCGAGCGTGCTGGACGCGGCCTTCCAGTCCTCGCTCCTGCTCCTGGCGGAGACCGGTGACGGACGGGCCGACGGCCCGCCGATGCCGTTCGCGTTCGAGGACCTGACGGTCCACGGCCCCTGCCCGTCCGAGACCTGGGCCTGGGTACGGCGCCGCGCGCGGCACAGCACGCTCGACGTGTTCGACATCGACCTGTGCGACGCCGGGGGAGCCGTCACCGCCCGGCTGCGCGGCCTGGTGCAGCGCACCCCGTCCGCGAGGCGGGACACCGCCGCGGGCACGGGCGTCGTCACGGCCACCACGGAGTGGACACCGGCCCCGTCCGGCCCCGACGCGGCGCAGGCCCCGCACGTCCACGTCCACCTCGGCGGGAGGGCCGCCGCCCATCTGGACACTCTCACGGGCATGACCGGTTTCACCGCCGCGCGCCTGCCCGACCTCGTACCGGGCCGCGTCGCCGACGCCGTCGCCGCGACGACCGGTCATGTCTTCGGGCAGGTGGCGGAGGTGGTCAGGTCGAGCCCCCGGACCCCGCACCGCTTCGTGGTGCTGGTGGACGACCGGGTGCCGAGGCAGGTGCACGCACCGCTCGTCGGACTCTTCAGAACCGTCGTCCTGGAGAACCCGCGCGTCTGTGGCCGGGTCGTCCGCGTCGCGGAACTCGACGCCGCGCCGCCGGAACGCATCGCGGAGATCCTGCGCGCGGAGGCGGCGGACGACAGCGCCGACTGCGAGATCCGCCACGTCACGGACGGAACACGCCATGCGGCACGCACCGTCGCGGTCGACCTGACCGAGGGCCCCGCGATCCCGCCGCTCAAGGAGGGCGGGGTGTACTGGATCACGGGCGGTCTGGGCGGCCTCGGGCTGCACACCGCGCGCTACTTCGGGCGGCGCGCCGGGGTCACCGTCGTCCTGAGCGGCCGGTCGGCGCCCGGCGCCGCGAGCGAGGCGGCCGTGCGGGAGCTGCGCGCCTCGGGCGTCGACGCCCACCACCTCCCCGTCGACGTCGCGGTGAAGGACGAGGCGGAGCGCGCCGTGCGCACCATCGAGCGGGAGCACGGGCGGCTCGACGGCATCGTCCACGCGGCGGGCGTCCTCCGGGACGCGTACGTCTACACCAAGGACGCGGCCGACCTCCGCGCCGTGCTGGCGCCCAAGGTCGACGGGGTGCTCAACCTCGACGCCGCCTCGCGCGACACCGCGCTCGACTTCTTCGTCGTCTTCTCCTCGGTGGCGGGGGTGTTCGGCAATCCGGCGCAGTCGGACTACGCGGCGGCCAACGCCTTCCTGGACGCCTTCGCCCACCACCGCCGGGCACTGGCCGACGCCGGGGAACGGAGCGGCAGGACCGTCGCCGTCAGCTGGCCGCTGTGGGCCGACGGCGGTATGAGCGTCGACCACGTGACGAGGGAAGCGATGCGCCGGGAACGCGGCTGGGAACCGCTCCCGACCGAGGCCGGGCTCCGTCTCCTCGGCCGCGTGCTCGGCGACGGCCCCGCGCACCTCGTGGTGGCGTACGGCGCCTCCGCACGGCTCACCACCGCTCCCGCCGCCGTACCGACGGACCCGCCCGCCCCCGTGGCGGCGGCCGTTCCCGCCCTCGCCGCTGCCACGGGGGAGGAGCTGACGCGGCGTACGACCGATCTGCTGCGGCGGGTCGTGGGCGAGGTGCTGCACCGTGATCCCGGGACCATCGACGAGACGGTCGATCTCATCGCCTACGGGATCGACTCGCTCAGCATCCTGGAGACCACGGCGTCGCTCGAAGTGTTCTTCGGCCCGCTGCCCAAGACCATCTTCTTCGAACACACCACGCTGGCGGGCGTCGCCGGCTACTTCGTCGAGGAGCACGCCGACCGGCTTCCCCGGGTCCTCGACGCCGAGGATCCGGCACACCCCGCCCACAGCGCACACGACGGGCGCGACGTGCCGGACGAGCGAGACGCACCTGAGGTACGAGACACAGCCGAGACGCGGGACGTGCCGCACGCACGGGACGGCGCACCGGTTCCCGCCGCCCCCGTCCCGGACGCACCGGAGGCCCGAGTGACCGTCGAACCGCCGACCGTTCCCGACGCCCGCACCGCCCGAGTGCCGGCCGTCGACGCCGCGCACGCCCGGCACGACGCCCGGGACCGCGACGCCCGGCACGACATCGCGGTCATCGGCGTCGCGGGGACCTACCCCGGCGCGGAGACACTGGGCGAGCTGTGGCCGATCCTCGAACAGGGCCGCCACGAGTTCCGCGAGGTGCCGCGCGAACGCTGGGACCACGACGCGATCTACAGCCGCGACCGGAGCGTCCTCGGCAGGAGCTCCATCCGGACCGGCACGTTCCTGCAGGACATCGACATGTTCGACCCCCGTTACTTCCGCATCTCGAAGCGTGACGCGGAGGCCATGTCGCCCGAGGTGCGCCTGTTCCTCCAGACCGCGGTCCACGCCCTGGAGGACGCGGGCTACTCGCGCGAGACGATCCAGCGGCGGTACGACGGCGACGTGGGCGTCCTCGCCGGCTCGATGAGCAACCACTACGGCCTGTACGGCTTCCAGAACAGCCTCGTCCGCGGTTCCGCGGCGACCGGAAGCTACACGGCGACGCTCCCCAACATGGTGTCGTACTTCTACGGGTTCACCGGTCCTTCCCTCTTCGTGGACACCATGTGCTCCGGGTCCTCGACCTGCGTGCACCAGGCCGTGCAGATGCTGCGGGCGGGCGAGTGCAGGATGGCCGTGGCGGGCGGGGTGAACCTCCTGCTGCACCCGTACAACCTCATCACCTCGTCGCACGAGCACTTCACGACGACGACCTCGGAGGTGATCCGCAGCTTCGGCGTGGGGGCGGACGGGACGATCCTCGGGGAAGGCGTCGGCGCCCTCGTCCTCAAACCGCTCGTCGAGGCCGAACGCGACGGCGACCACGTGTACGGGGTCATCAAGGGGACCGCCCTCGCCAACGCGGGCGTGCGCAACGGGTTCACCGTCCCCAGCCCGCGCATGCAGGCGCGCGCCATCCAGAAGGCGATCGACGACGCGGGCATCGACCCACGGACGATCGGCTACGTCGAGGCGCACGGATCGGGGACGTCCCTGGGCGACCCGATCGAGGTCAAGGCCCTGACCACGGCCTTCCGCACGTACACGCAGGACACCGGGTTCTGCGCGATCGGCTCGGTCAAGTCGAACATGGGACACCTCCTGCATGCCGCCGGAATGATCGGCATCACGAAGGTGCTCCTCCAGCTCCAGAAGGGCAGGATCGCGCCCTCGCTGCACAGCGAGGTGATCAACCCGGACATCGACTTCTCCCGCACACCGTTCCGTCTCCAGCGCCGGCTCACCGACTGGGAGCCCGTGGTGACGACGGTCGACGGCCGGCGCGTCGGCCATCCCCGGCGCGCGGGCATCACCTCCATCGGCGCGGGCGGGATGAACTCGCACATCATCGTGGAGGAGTACACGCGCGCGGACACCGCCGCGCACGGCGGAAGCGACGGGCGCGAGGAACTGTTCGTCTTCTCCGCGATGAACGACGCCGTTCTGGAGACATGGCTCGCCCGCTTCCGGGCCCACCTCGCGGCCGGTTCGCACGAGCCCGCGGATCTCGCCTCGGTCGCTTTCACACTCCGCGTGGGCCGCAACGAACTCCCGTGCCGCTGGGCCTTCTTCGCGAGGACCGCGGACGAGGCCGTGGCCGCGCTCGACCGCTGTATTGCGGGGGACCGCGACCTCGGCCCGGCACTCGCGAGCACCGACCCCGCGTCCGAGGGCCTGTGCGCACTGGCACGGGCGTGGGTCGGCGGCAGGAGCGTCGACTGGCGGGAGGCCGAGGACGAGCCCCGCGCGTTGCGGCGGGTCCCGCTTCCCCCGTACCCCTTCGAGCGCGTGCGCTGCTGGACGGCCCCGGAGCCGGGTGCGCCGACCGTGATCGCCCCGCTCGCCCTGCGCGAGAAGCTGCATCCGCTGCTCGGCCAGAACGCGTCGGACGTCGACGGGCCGCGCTATGTGCTCGACGTGCACCTCGACGACCTCCTCGACTACGGATACACGTCGGGGGAGCGACGGGACAGCACGCCGGGGATCGTGCCGACGTTCGCCGTGGAACTGGCGCTCGCCGTCACCCGGGTCTCCGGATTCGCCGAAGGCGCGGTCGTACGCCGGCTGCGTCTCCTCGCCCCGGCCGACTGGAGGGCCGCCGCCCGGCTGGTGACGGTCCTCGACCCCGCCGACCGGAAGACGGCCTCGGGCACGGTGTTCGTGGAGGAGGCGCGGGGAACGCGGGTGGCCGTGGCGGAGTTCGACGTACGGGCCGGTGACCCCGCCCGCACAGCCGCGACCGGGGCCTTCGGGGCAGGGGCCACCGGCGCCGGACCGTACAGGCGATTGCGTGCCGGCGACCTGGCGGCCGACGCCGTGGCCACGCTCTCCCGCACCGCGTTCCTCGCGGAACTCGCCGAGGGCGCACTCGGCTACGTGCCGGAGCGCAACGGCACCGAGAGCGCGTACCGGATGCCGGACGGACGGCTGGTGCTCGACGTCCTCCCGCCCGAACTGCTACGGGATCACGTCCGGCCGAACGTCACCCTCCCGCCACATGTCCTCGCCGCGGTCGCGCAGGGCCTCCAGTTCGAGGCGAAGCGCCTCGGCGCACCGGACTGGGCACGCACGACTCCCCGTCGGATCGACGAGATCCGGCTCTTCGCGCCGGGGAGCGACATCCCGGACGCGGTGAGGTACGTCGTCCTCGACGTGACCGGCGGAGCGGACGGGCTCGGCGGGCGCGTCGCGCTGCTCGACGGGAAGGGCGAGCTGGTCGTGGTGCTGTCCGATCTGTGGTGCGGCGAGGGCGAGGCGCCGCGAACCGGCCCGGCCGCGGAAGCGGCGCGGGTCGTGGCCGGCGCGGAGGACACCGGCCGGGGACCAGGGGAGGAACCGGCCGGGGAGGTCCGGGACGACCTCGTCTCCTTCGCCGTGGACGAACTGCGGGACATGGCGAGCGGCATCCTCAAGTACGAGGCGGCCGAGCTCGACGCGCGGACCGGGTTCGACGCGTTCGGCTTCGACTCGATCTCGCTCGTCGCCCTGGCCGGGCAGGTGCGCGACCGGCTCGGCGTAGACCTGACACCCGCGGCCTTCTTCGATCTGAACACATTCGAGTCGCTGGGCAGGCACCTCGTCGCGGAGTACGGGGAGACCCTGCGCCCGGCCTACGAGCGTTCCCGCCCGACGGGCCCGGCCGAGGAGACCGCACCCGATGCCGCACCCGACGCCGGAGCCGGCGACGGGGCCGAGGCGGGGGAGCGGGTGGAGGCCGAGGAGCGGGTGGAGGCGGTGCCCGCGCGCACGGCGTCCGCGCGCTCCGCGCCCGGCGCGCCGCCCCTGCCGATCGCGGTGATCGGCGCCGCGGGGCGCTTCCCCGACGCCCCCGATCTGCCCACGTACTGGACGAACCTGCTGGCGGGGAGGGACAGCGTCACGGCGTTCCCCCTCCACCGCTACGACGCCGCCTACGCACGGCTCGTGGAATCGTCCGACTTCCCCCGCCACGCGGGCGTGCTCGACGACGTGGACGCCTTCGACGCCGCGTTCTTCCGGATCCTGCCGCGCGAGGCCGAACTGATGGACCCGCAGCACCGGCTGGCCCTCGAAACGGTCTGGAACGCGCTCGAACACAGCGGATACACCCCCGCCGGTCTGCCGGAGAGCACCGGACTCTTCTTCGGCGTCTCGGGCACCGACTACGCGACCCTGCTCTCCGCCCACGGCACCCCGCCCGACGCGTTCACCTCCACGGGGAACGCGCACTCCATGCTCGCCAACCGCATCTCCTACGTGCTCGACATCCACGGACCGAGCGAGCCGGTCGACACTGCCTGCTCCAGTTCGCTCGTCGCGGTCCACCGGGCGGTCGAGGCGATCCGCTCCGGGGCGTGCGACGCGGCCATCGCGGGTGGGGTCAACCTGCTGCTCGGCGTCGACACGTTCGTCAGCGCGGCACGGGCGGGCATGCTGAGCCCGGAGGGGCGGTGCAAGACCTTCGCGAGCGACGCCGACGGATACGTCCGGGGCGAGGGCGTCGGCGCCGTCGTGCTGAAACCCCTGGCCGACGCCGAACGGGACGGCGACGCGATCCTGGGCGTCATCGTCGGCAGTGCCGAGAACCACGGCGGGCGGGCGCACTCGCTCACCGCGCCCAACGGCGCCGCACAGGCCGACCTCGTCGTACGGGCGATGGGGGACACCGACCCCGCCACGATCGGCTACGTGGAGGCCCACGGCACCGGCACGGCCTTGGGCGACCCCGTCGAGGTGCGCGCCCTCCGGACCGCCTTCCGACGCCTGGGCGGAACCGGCCGGCGCACCTGCGGCCTGGGATCGGTGAAGACGAACATAGGCCACCTGGAGGCCGCGGCGGGCGTCGCCGGCCTGCTCAAGGTGCTGCTCGCCATGGAGCACGGCACCCTGCCCGCGACCCTGAACTGTGAGGAGATCAACCCGTTCATACAGCTCGACGGCAGTCCGTTCCGCATCGTGCGGGAGCGGGAGAAGTGGGAGCGGCCCCGCGACCGCCACGGCCTGCCCGCGCCGCGGCGGGCGGGCGTGAGCAGCTTCGGCTTCGGCGGCGCCAACTGCCATGTCGTCGTCGAGGAGTACGTCGCGCCCGGCACCCTCGGCACGGGACGCGGCCGAAACAAGGGAAGCGCCCTGGACACGGGACGCGCCCTGGACACCGGGCAGGTCCCGTACACCGGCGGAGCACAGGACATGGCCGTCGGGAACCGGGTGGTCGTCCCGCTCTCCGCGCGCACCCGGGACCAACTCCGCGAACGGGCGCGGGACCTGCTCGCGTACCTGGAGGAGACGCCCCGCCCAGCCCCGCTCGGCTCCATCGGCCGGACGCTCCAGTTCGGGCGGGAGCCCATGGCCGAACGGGCCGGCTGGGTCGTCGCCTCGCACGACGAACTGGCCGAACGGCTCCGGGCGTTCCTCGACGGCGGCACGGTGCCCGCCCCGGAGCACCGCACGGCCCCGGGCACGGAGCACGGCGCCGGACCGGGCGGCGGTTCGGACGCCGCCGGGACGCTCGCCCGCTGGACGGGTGGAGCCGATGCCGACTGGCACGCGTTGTACGGCGGCACGTCCGGTCCCGCCCTGCCGCCGCGCACCCACCTGCCCACGTACCCGTTCGCACGCGACAGGTACTGGATCCCGGCCGGTGGCGTGGCGATCCACGGTGGGACGGCCGCCGGAGCGGTACCTGGTGACACGGCGGCCGGTGGTACGCCTGCCGGGGCCCGGGACGACGGCGCGGCCCTGGGAGCCGGTGCGTCGATCGGCACGACACTGCTCGTGCCGCGCTGGACACCGAAGCCCGCCATGCCCGGGCCCGTCGTACCCGGCCCGGCCGACAGGAAGCCGCACCTGCACCACGCCGTCATTCTGTGCGACACCGCGGCGCAGGCGCGCACCGCCGTCGAGCGCCGGATGCCCGACGCCCGCTGCCACGCCGCCAGGACCACGAAGACCCGACCGGAAAGCCGCTTCACCGACCTCTCGCGGCAGGTGTTCGAGATCGTCCGCGAAGTGGTCCGGGAGGCTCCCGACGGTGGCGCCTTCATACAGGTGGTGACCCCGGCCCAGGGCGATCGGGCCGTCGGCCTGGCCCTCGCCGGACTGCTGCGCACCGCCTTCCTCGAACACGCGGTCGCCGGCCAGGTCGTCGGACTCGAAGGGGAACACGACGCGGACGCCGTCGCGGAGCTCGTCGCGGCCGACGCACGGCAGCCGGAGGACGAACTGGTTCGTCACCGGGGCGCCGAACGCCATGTCCGTACCTGGGAGCCGAGGACGCCGGACGGCGCCCGTACGCCCTGGCGAGCCGGGGGCGTGTACCTGGTCACCGGCGGGGCGGGCGGCATCGGCGCACTGGTCGCGCGCCGGATCGCCACGGACGTCGACGCCCCGGTGCTCGTACTGGCCGGCAGGTCGCCGCAGGACGCACGCGTGGACCGGCTGCTCGCCGAACTGCGCGAGGCCGGTGCCACGGCCCGGTACGCCGTCGCGGACGTCTCCCGCTGGGAAGAGGTGCGCCACCTCGTCGCCCGCACCGTCGAGGAGAACGGCCGGATCCACGGAATCGTCCACGCGGCGGGCGTGATCCAGGACGGCCTGCTCCCGAACAAGACCGCGGAACAGTGGGAGGCGGTGCTCGCGCCCAAGGCCGACGGGATGGTGCATCTCGACCGGGCGACTGCGCGGATGGCGCTCGACTTCTTCCTCGCCTTCTCCTCCGGTGCCGCCGTCACCGGCAACCCCGGTCAGGCCGACTACGCGACCGCGAACGCCTACCTCGACGCGTACGCGGCCGTACGCAACTCGCGCGTGGCGGCGGGCGAACGAACGGGGCACACCCTCGCGATCGCCTGGCCGCTCTGGAAGGACGGCGGTATGACGGTGGACGACGCGACACGCGCCCGCCTGCGACGGGAGAGGGGTCTGGTCCCCATGGAGTCGGACGAGGGGATCGAGACCCTGCTGCGGGCCTGGCGGCTCGGCGAGGCGGGCGAGGACCGGATCTGGGTGCATCACGGCGAGACGGCGAAGGCCGTACCACTGCCGGGCCCGGCCCGCCCGACAGCATCCGTACCGCAATCGGCACCGAAATCCGTACCCGCGTCCGCCCCCCTGCCCGAGTCCGCACCCGTCCCCGCGTCCGCGCACGGGGCGGCCGACGCCGGCCGGGAGCGGGAGACCCTCCGCTCCGTCGTCGAGACCTTCGCCCGGGTCACCGGCCTTCCCGCCGAGGACATCGACGCCGACCGGCCGCTCGCCGACCTCGCCCTCGACTCGGTCATGGTCATTCAGCTCAACCGGGAACTGTCCGCACGGTACGGAGAGGTCCCGACCACCCTCTTCTACGAATTCCCGACGCTGCGCGCCGTCGCCGGTCGCCTCGCCGGTCCGGCAGCCGTGCCCGTACCCGCGTCCTTACCCGCCGCCGGTGACGGCCCGTCCGGGCCGGCCGCCGTGATGACGGCGACGGTGCCGCGGCCCGCGGCGGACGCACCGGACGAGGCCGCCCGTCCCGAACGGCCCGGCCCCGACGAGGCGATCGCGATCATCGGCCTGAGCGGGCGCTACCCGCACGCCGGGAACATCGAGGAGTTCTGGGAGAACCTCAAGGCCGGACGCGACTGCGTCACGGAGATCCCGCCCGGCCGATGGCCGCTCGACGGCTTCTACGAACCGGACCGTGCCAAGGCCATCGCCACGGGCCGCAGCTACCACAAGTGGGGCGGGTTCCTGGAGGACTTCGACGCGTTCGATCCGGCCTTCTTCCGGATCGCCCCGCGCGACGCCTACGCCATGGATCCGCAGGAGCGACTGTTCCTCCAGGCCGCCTGGGAAGTGATCGAGGACGCGGGCTACACCCCCGAGGAACTGGCACGCCGCCACCGGCGCAGGGTCGGCGTCTTCGCCGGGGTCACCAAGTCCGGCCACGCCCGGCACGGAGCCGCTCTCCTGCCGTCGGGCGAGACGGTCGTGCCGTCGCTCTCCTTCGCCTCGCTCAGCGCGCGGACCTCGTACGCACTGGACCTGTGCGGCCCGAGTCTCACGATCGACACGATGTGCTCGTCCTCGCTCACGGCGATCCACGAGGCATGCGAGCACCTGCGCAGGGGCACGTGCGAACTCGCCGTCGCCGGAGGGGTGAACCTGTATCTGCACCCGTCCGACTACGTCGAACTGTGCCGTTCCACCATGCTGTCGACCCGGCCGCAGCTGCGGAGCTTCGGCAAGGGCGGCGACGGATTCGTGCCCGGCGAGGGCGTCGGGGCGGTGCTCCTCAAACCGCTCGGGCGTGCCCTCGCGGACGGGGACCGGATCCTCGCCGTAATCCGCGCGAGCAGCGTCAACCACGGCGGACGCACCCACGGTTACACGGTGCCCAGCCCGACCGCGCAGGCGGAGCTGATCGACGACGCGCTGACCAGGGCCGGGGCACCGGCGCGACGGCTGAGCTACGTCGAGGCGCACGGCACCGGAACGGAACTCGGTGACCCGATCGAGGTGCAGGGGCTCTCACTGGCCTTCGGGCGGTCGACCAGGGACAAGCAGTTCTGCGCCATCGGGTCCGTGAAGTCGGTGATCGGCCACCTGGAGGCCGCGGCGGGCATCGCGGGCCTCACCAAGACCGTGCTCCAGCTCCGGCACCGCACGCTCGTCCCGAGCCTGCACTGCGAGGAGCCGAACCCGGGCATCCGGTTCGAGGAGACGCCGTTCTTTCTCCAGCGCACCCTGGAACCCTGGGAGTCCGAGGGCCCGCGGATCGCGGCCGTCTCGTCCTTCGGGGCGGGTGGGTCGAACGCGCACGTCGTGATCGAGGAGTACGTGCCCGACGAGACCGTGCCGGAGCCGGTGTCCGAAGGAGGCGAGCAGTTGGTCGTGCTCTCGGCACGGACTCCGGAGCGGCTCCGCGAGGCCGCCGCACGGCTGGCGGCGTATCTGGAACGCGGTGAACGCGACCCCGCGGAGCGGCGGGACATCAGCCTGACGGACCTCGCCCACACGCTGCGGACCGGACGCCGGGCCATGCGCGAACGCCTCGCGCTGACCGTCTCCTCGCTCGCCGGACTGCGGCACGCACTGGACGGCTACGCGACGGCCGGGGACGGGGTACGGGCGCCGGGCCTGCACCGGGGGAGCGCGGCGAGCGCACGGGGCGCCGTCGCCGAGATCGCCGCCGACGACGAGCTGCGGGAACTGCTCGTCGAACGGTGGGCCGCGGCGGGGAAGCTCGACAAGCTGGCCGCTCTCTGGGCCGACGGCGTGGAGCTGGACTGGCACGGTCTGCACCCGGTGCGGCCCCGCCGGGTGTCCCTGCCGACGTACCCGTTCGCGAAGGAACGGTACTGGATCGGTGACCTGGAGCCGGCCGGGGAAGCCGGGCCCGGCGCCGCCGCGCCGATCACCGCGCCGCGCTCCCGGGACGACGCTCCTCACTCCGACGCTTCGTCCGCACAGGCCCCGAACACCGACGCCGCACCCACCGGCGGCCCGCTCACAGGCGCTCCGGAAACCCGCGGCCCGCTGACCGAAGCCCCGGACACCGGGGGCGCGACCGCCGACGGACTCACCCGTGAGGGGCGCGTCGGCGCCACCGTACGCGCGAAGGTCGCGGACGTACTCGCGATGCCTCAGGACGAGCTCGACGGCGCGCTCGCGTTCGCCGATCACGGGCTCGACTCGATCCTCGCGGTCCGGCTCGTGCACCTGCTCAACGAGACGTTCGGACTGGATCTGCCGACCGGCGTGGTCTTCGACCACAGTTCCCCGGACCGCCTCGTCGCCCATCTGCTCGCGGAGTACGAGGACATCGGGGCCGAGACTCCGACCCCGGCTCCGACCACACGGCCCGCCCCGACCGCACCTCCGGTCCTCTCCGCACCTCCGGCAACGGCCGCGTCCCCGGCCGCCCCTCGGAACGCGGCCTCACCCGTACTCCCGGACGCCGTCCGGGAACCGGCCCCCGCACCGGCCTTCGCGCCCGCTCCCACGTCCTCCCGGCCCGCCTCCGCTCGTCCACCGGTCGCCGTCGTCGGCATGAGCGGAAGGTTCCCCGGCTCCGACACCCTGGACGAACTCTGGACCCACCTCGTCGACGGAGACGACCTCGTCACCGAGGCGACCCGCTGGAACCTCCCCGGTGCCGGGCCCGACGGATCGCCCCGCTGCACGCGTGGCGGATTCCTGCGCGGCATCGACGAGTTCGACCCGCTGTTCTTCCGGATCTCGGGAGTCGAGGCCGCGGCCATGGACCCGCAGCAGCGCCTGCTCCTGCAGGAGTCGTGGAAGGCTCTGGAGGACGCCGGGCACGCCGGCGGGCAGCTCGACGAAGCCCGTTGCGGCGTGTACGTGGGCTGCTGGAGCGGGGACTACCAGGACATCGTCGGGGACCACGCGCCCGCGCAGGCGTTCACGGGCAACATGGCGTCCTTCACCCCGGCCCGCGTCTCCTACTACCTGAACCTCAAGGGGCCCGCGCTGGCCGTCGACACCGCCTGCTCCAGTTCGCTCGTCGCGATCGACCTGGCGTGCCGCGGGCTCTGGTCCGGCGACACGGACCTGGCCCTGGCGGGCGGCGTGTTCGTCCAGTCGACCCCGCGCCTCTACGAACTGGCCGGACGCGCCGGGATGCTCTCGGCGACCGGACGGTGCCACACCTTCGACCGGCGCGCCGACGGTTTCGTCCCCGGCGAGGGGGTCGGCGTGGTCGTGCTCAAGCGCCTCGACGACGCACTGGCCGACGGGGACCACATCCACGGAGTGATCCGCGCCTCGGGCACCAACCAGGACGGCGCCACCAACGGGATCACGGCGCCCAGCTCCGTCTCGCAGGAGCGCCTGCTCCGCGACACCCATGCCTCCTTCGGCGTCGACGCGGGCACCATCGGGCTCGTCGAGGCCCACGGCACCGGCACCCCCCTCGGTGATCCCATCGAATTCTCGGCGCTCGACCGGGCGTTCAGGGCATCGACCACGAAATCCGGCTACTGCGCGCTGGGTTCGGTCAAGACGAACATCGGGCACACCCAGTTCGCCGCGGGTGTCGCCGGTGTGTTCAAGGTCCTCCTCGCCCTGCGGCACCGACGGATTCCCGCCTCGCTCCACTTCGAGACCGCGAACGCCGCCATCCGCCTGGAAGGCAGCCCGTTCTACATGAGCACGCGCGACCACCGCTGGGAGTCACCCTCCGGGGGCGGTCCCCGCCGCGGCGCCGTCAGCTCCTTCGGCGCCGGGGGGACGAACGCGCACCTCGTCATCGAGGAGGCCCCGCCCACCACCCGCACCCGCCGCACGACGCGCCCCGCCCATCTCGTCCTCCTCTCCGCCCACTCACGAGAGCAACTCGCCCGGCAGGCAGCCCTTCTGGCGGCGCACTGCCGCCGTGAGACACCCCTCGACCTGGGCGACCTCGCCTACACGCTCACCGTCGGCAGGGCCGCGCTCGCCCACCGGTTCGCCTGCGTGGCGCGCGACCGCACCGAGCTGCTGAGGATCCTCGACCAAGGACTCGACGCACCCGACGCGTACACCGGGCACGCGACGCGCACGCGCACGACCGGAGCGGATCCCGAGGCCGACGCGGGCGCCGACCGACTGCGCCGCTGCGCGGACCCGGCACGGACCGCGTCCGCCGACCTCCACCACGCGGATCTCACCGCCCTCGCCGGGCACTTCATCCGGGGAACGGCACTCGACTACGGGAAGGTCTTCGCCCCCGGAGCCCATCTGCGGGTGCCGCTGCCCACGTATCCCTTCGCCAGGGAGAGCCACTGGGCCGGACCGGTCCCCCCGGCGGACCCGCCCACACCGTCCCCCGCCACGGCGCACCGCCCGACGGCGGCCCATCCGCTGATCCACGAGACGTCCCCGGCCGGGGACGCCGGGGACGGGCGGGGCACACTGCGTGCCACCACCGTCTTCAAGGGCGACGAACCCGTGCTGCGCGACCACACCGTGCGCGGGCAGCACGTCCTGCCGGGTGTCGTCCACCTCGAAATGGCGCGCGAAACCGCTGCCCGGGCGCTCGGCGTCGACGCGAGGACGCCGCTGCGGATGCGCGACATCACCTGGATACGGCCCCTCGTCCAGGACCAGGGGCCCGTGACCGTCGACGTCCTGGTGAAACCGGCTCGTTCCGGCGGCGACCTCACCTTCGAGATCAGCTCGCGGGCCGAGGGCGCCACCACGTCCGTCGTCTGCTCCACGGGGCGGGTGGCGGTCCTGGACACCTCCCGTCCGGAACGCGTCGACCTCGCACCGCCGCGCGCCGACGGCACGCGCACCGTGCCCGCCGAACGCATCCGCGAGGCGCTGGCCTCGATGGGAATCGTCCATGGCCCGTCGCTGCGCGCCGTCCGCGAGGCGCACGTCGGTGAGGGCACCGTCCTCGCCGTCCTCGACCTGCCCACCGAGGCCGACCCGGCCGGCGCACCGTACGTCCTGCACCCGGCCCTCATGGACTCCGCCATCCAGGCGTCGACCGCGCTCCACATCACCGGCGGCGCCCAACCGCCGGAAACGGCCGTTCCGTTCGCGCTCGACCGCCTGGAGATCCTGGCCCCGTGCCGGGCGTCGATGCGTGCCGTGATCCGGGTCGCCGACCCGGCGGGGGAGATCACGCCGCTCAGCAGACTCGACGTGGACCTCGTCGACGAGGTCGGTCAGGTGTGCGTCCGGATGACCGGCTACACCTCGCGCCGCGCGAAGGACCCGGTGCCCGAACTCTTCGCCCCGGTATGGGAACCCGCGAACACGAGTGGCCACACGGACGGCGGCGCCCCGGCCCCCGGCCACGTCCTCGTCGTGGGCGGCACGGACGGACAACGGGCCGCGCTCACCGGCCGGTACCCACGCGTCACGACATGGGACCTCGCTTCCGGGGCGTCCGTCGACGAGACGGCCGAGCGGCTGCGGACCGTCGGCCCGATCGACCACCTCCTCTGGATCGCCCCCGAGACCGGGGACACCGCGCCGGACGGCCCGCCGGCCCTCCCGCCGACGGACACCGCCGGCTTCGTCGTGGCACGGGAGAGCGGTGTCATCGCCGCCTTCCGTCTGATCAAGGCGCTCCTGCGCACCGGACACGACGCCCACCCGCTCGGCATCACCCTGGTCACCCGGCGCGCCCTGGCCACGTACGACACGGAGCCGACGGCCCCCGCCCACGCCGGGCTGCACGGCCTCTTCGGATCGCTCGGGCACGAATACACGCACTGGACCGTCCGCCGGACCGACCTCGACACCACCACCCTGCCCGCCGACCTCCTCACGCTCCCCTTCCCGGCCTCGGACGGCCCTCTCGCACACCGCGCAGGCCAGTGGCTGGTGCGGCGGTGGGCGCCCGACGAACCCGCCGGCACACGGGAAGAGGTGTACCGGCAGGGCGGCGTGTACGTCGTGATCGGAGGCGCGGGCGGACTCGGCGTGGTCTGGACCCGGCACGTCGTGGAGCGGTACGGCGCACACGTCGTCTGGATCGGACGGCGCCCCCACGACCACGAGATCGAAGCGAAACTGCGCGCCTGCGGCGGAGACGTGCGCTACATGTCCGCCGACGCCGCGGACCCCGCCGCCCTGCGCCGCGCCCGCGCCCGGATCGAGGCCGACCATCCGCGGATCCATGGAGTGGTCCACGCGGCGCTGGTGCTGCGGGACCAGAGTCTGGCCCGGATGGACGAGCCGACCCTCCGCGCGGCCCTCACCGCGAAGGTCGACGCCACCGTCGCCACCGCCGAGGTCTTCACGGACGACGCACTCGACTTCATGCTGTTCTTCTCGTCGGTCCAGTCGTTCACGACGGCCGCCGGACAGAGCAACTACGCGGCGGGATCCACCTTCACCGATGCCTACGCCCAACACCTCTCCCGCCACCGGCCGTACCCCGTCAAGGTCATGAACTGGGGCTGGTGGGGGAGCACCGGCAGCGCCTCGTCGCAGCTCCACCGGGAGAGCATGGCGCGCTGGGGCCTGATCTCGATCGAGCCTCCCGAGGCGATGCGGGCCCTCGACACGCTCCTGGGCGGCCCGCAGCGACAGGTGGCCTTCGTCAGGTCGAGGCGGCCCGACGCCCTCACCGGCATCGACCCGGACTCACGCATCACCGTCCACGAGCGGGCGCGGACCCGTGTCACCCCCGACGCGGTCCGGGCCGGTGTCGGGGCGCCCTCCGACCCCGAGGCACTGCGCGCGGTCGCCGACTGGCGCAGGACCGAACGCGATCCGCTGCTCGCCCGCATGCTCCGCGCACACCTCGGAACGCTCGGCGTGCTGCCCGGTCCCGGAACCACCGACCCCCGCGAGCGCGTCACCCGGGTCGCGGAACTCCGCGAACGCGCCGGAATCCTGCCCGGGTACGACACCTGGCTCGATCACGCGCTCCGCGTCGTGCCACCGTCCGGCCCGTCACCGGCCGAGGCCCGGCGCGAGTGGGAGCGGTACCGGGAGCGGTGGTCCGCGGACCCCGACAAGAAGGCCGAGGCCGCCCTCCTCGACGCCACCCTCCAAGCCCTCCCCGACATCCTCACCGGCAGGACCCGGCCCACCGACATCCTGTTCCCGCAGGGCTCCGTCGCACTCGTCGAGGGCACCTACCGGAACAACCGGATCGCCGACCTGTACAACCGGGCCATGGCCGACGCCGCCGCGGCCGTCGTGGCCGAACGGCTGCGCCTGGACCCCGGCGCACGTCTGCGCATCCTGGAGATCGGCGCCGGTACGGGCGGCACCAGCGTCGGTATGTTCGCCGCGCTGCGCCCCTTCCAGGAACACATCGAGACCTACCTGTACACCGATCTCTCCAAGGCGTTCCTGAACCACGCCCGCACCGCGTACGGACCACAGGTCCCCTACCTCGAGTACACCCGCTTCGACGCCGAACGGCCCCTCGCCGGGCAGGGCGTGGAGGCCGGGGGCCACGACCTCGTCATCGCCGCCAACGTGCTGCACGCCACGCGCGACACCCGCAACACCATCCGCAACGCCAAGGCGGCGCTGCGTGACGGGGGCTGGCTTCTGCTGAACGAGCTCGCCGCGTTCGATGTCTTCAGCCACCTCACCTTCGGGCTGCTGGAGGGCTGGTGGCTCTTCGAGGACCACGCGCTGCGCATCCCGGGCTCGCCGGCGCTGTCGCCCGGCAACTGGCGACGGGTACTGGAGAGCGAGGGATTCCGCTCGTCCGTCTTCGTCCTGCCCCAGGCACACGAGCTCGGGCAGCAGATCATCGCGGCCGAGAGCGACGGGATCGTGCGGCAGGCGGTGTCCGCGCCGGAGCGCGCGACGCCCGCACCCCGGCGAGCGCGTCCCGGAACCGGTACGGGGACGGCCACGGGCACCGGGACACGGCCCGGGATCGTTGCGCCGCCGGCCCCGCATGCGGTTCCGGCACCTGAACGGCCCCTCGAACCGGCGCGTGAACCGGCTTCCGGAACGACGGAGCCCGCCAGGACCACGGGGGCCCCGACCGGCCCCGCCCCGGAGGAGCGGGCGGAGACGATGGCACGGTATCTCCGCGAACAGGCGGCACGGACCCTCGGCATCCCCGCGGACCGGATCGCGCTCTCGGCACCGCTCAGCGACTACGGCCTGGACTCCATCCTCGTCCTTCAACTGACCAACACCCTGCGCGAGGACCTCGGCGACATCGCGTCCACCCTCCTCTTCGACGCCGAATCGGTCGAGGGACTCACCGCCCACTTCATGAAGAGCGGCGGCTCCCGCGTCGACGGCCTCATCGCACGCCTGCGTCCCGACGCGCCCGAACCGCCCCCCTCCCGAACCTCCGACGCGCCCGAACCGTCTCCCGTTCGGCTCCCCGGAGCGGACGCGCCCCGGGCAGCGTCACCGGCGCGCCCCGCCGCCGGTCTCCTCCGCACGGCGGTCGAGACGGGCAGCCCGGAACAGGCAGCCGACCTCCTGTCGGTCGCCGCCCGGATCCGGCCCGTCTTCGCGGCGGGGGACGGGCCCGAGCCGGCCACGCTGCGGCTGTCGGACGGCGCGGGCGAACAGGCCCTGGTCTGCCTGCCCTCCCTCGTCGCCCCGACCGGGGCCCACCAGTACGTGAAGTTCGCCACCGCACTCCACGGCCGGCGCCAGGTGTGGACCGCCGCCATCCCCGGATACGCCGTCGGCGAGCCGCTCCCCGCGACCCTGGACGCGGCCGCGGACACACTGGCGACGACACTGCTCCGGCGCCTGGGGGAGCGGCCGTTCGCGCTCGCCGCGTACTCCTCCGGAGGGTGGCTCGCCCACGAGGTCGTCCGGCGGCTGGAGAAGGCCGGCGCCCCTCCCGCCGCGCTGGTGCTGCTCGACACACCCCGGTCGACCGGCACCGCCATGGCGCGCGGAATGTGCGTGCTGACCCGGCGGCTCCTCGAAAAGCTCCCCCAACTTCCCGTGATCGAGGAGCAGTTCACCGCGATGGCGTGCTACGCGGAACTGCTCGACGGCTGGCGGCCCGGACCGGTCGCCACCCCGACCGTGCTGGTACGGGCCGCGGACAGCACGGCCCTGCTCGGCGACGGCACGCGTGCCGGATGGCCCGTGGACCACGAGCTGCTGGAGGTGACGGGGGATCACTTCTCCATGCTCGAAGAGCACGCCGGGGCGACCGCGCTCGCGGTTCACGGATGGCTGTCCGCCCTCGGCCACGACCCTCGGGAGCGCTGACGCCACGACCGACGGGAGCCCTGATCCGACGGCCGTTCCCCGCCACCGGCACCGGACGGCGGGGAACGGCCGCGCCGGGCGGCGGACCGTACGTCCGGACGCGTCGGCCCCGGCGCACGTCGGCCCGGACGACGTTCCCGCAGATGTATCGGTGCCCTTTCCGGTATGTGAAGTCTTCATATCGGGGGCGTGAGCCCGTAGCTGTCCGGGGGCTACTGGCCAGTTGCATAATCGGTCCACCGAGTCGCCCGGGCGACTCGGAGAGTCGAGGGGGAGCGCCATGGCGGAGATGGCTGAGCACCGGACGGTGCACCTCTGGTCGTTGGCCGAGGACGTCACCGTCGAGTCCGGTGACACCGAGGACCAGCTCGTGCTCACCGGCCGTTGGGGCAAGGAGTGGGTCGACGGCGCCGACCCCGTCGTGCAGGCGGCGCTGCGCCGGATGGAGCTCGGGCCGATCCTGCTCGCCAATGTCGTCCCCGGTCCGGACCGGGCCGATGCCGGTCTGCAGGCCGGGCCGACCGAGCCCCACGGGCCACCGGGCGACGGGACCACCGACGGGAGTGGCGTCCTGGTGCTGCTGCCGGTTCTCGAACGTCTCAGTCACCTCGTCGTGCGCACTCTGGGCCTGGACGACCTCCGCGGGCCCCTGCTCTCGGTGACGCCGGTGTCCCGTCAGGCGTCCTTCGCGCTGCTGCGGCTCCCGGGCGGGCGGCTCATCTGGCTGCCGCGCGACATCACGCTCACCCTGCGGCCGGGCGGCTTCATCCTGGAGTCGCCCAGCTCCGCGCACCGTGTGGTGCTGCACCGCCCCGAGGCCGTCTGGGTGGTGGGGATGCTGGCCTGGCCGGCCACCCCGGACGACATCTCGGCGGCGCTGCCGCTGCCGCCGTCGGTCACCGAGGACATCCTGGGCTACCTGGCCGCGGCTTCCATGGCGGCGCCGGCCGACACGTCCGCCCTCCCGTTCCCCGACCCGGTCTGACCCGACCCGGCCTGCCCCGGACCCGCCTGCCCCGGACCGGGGCGAAGCGGAGAACCGGCACCTACATCAGCCAGCCCGCGTCCCGGGCGATGCGGATGGCGTCCACCCGGTTGCGCGCGTTCAGCTTGGTCACGATGTTCGTCAGATAGTTCCGCACCGTCCCCGCCGACAGGTGCAGCTGCCGCGCGATCTCCTTCGCCTCGGCGCCGTCCGCGGTCAGTCGCAGGACCTCGGTCTCCCGCTCCGTCAGCGGCGTCTCCGCGCCGCCCCAGGCGGCCAGCGCCAGCTGAGGGTCGATCACCCGCCTGCCCGCGGCCACCCGCCGCACCGCGTCGGCGAGTTCGCCGGGCGGGGCGTCCTTGAGCAGATAGCCGTCGACCTTGGTCGTCAGGGCCCGCCGCAGCGTACCCGGGCGGCCCATGCTGGTGAGGATCAGCGTCCGGCAGTCCGGCAGCTCCTCGTGCAGCCGTGACGCCGCCGTCAGCCCGTCCATGCCCGGCAGATCGATGTCGATGACCGCCACGTCCGGGCCGTACTTGTGCGCCGCGGGCACGATCTCGTCGCCACGCTCCAGCTCGCACACCACCCGGAGGTCGTCCTCCAGGTTCAGCAGGGCGACCAGCGCCCCGCGCACCATGTTCATGTCCTCCGCGAGCAGTACGCGTATCGCCATGTTCTCCGCTCCCCCGTGTCCACTGCACATGATCCCTCGCCGTTTCCGGGGGATGCCCCCAGGGGCCGGGCACCGCTGAGCGGAGCGGCGGGGGCGAGTCGCGGCCTCGATGGCGACGAGGAGCGATTCCGGACAGCCACGGATTCTTGTGACTGCCGTCGATTTTATGTGAATGATGTGAAGCACGTGAAGTGATCGACGCACTCCTCAACTGCGGCGTCCGTCCGTCGGCGGCCGCCGCGTCGCTCCGGCGGCGCCGTCCGAACGTCCCTCGCCACTGTCGTGTTCCGGCCGAATCCGGCGTCAGACGAAGAGCGGAACGGGATTGAGGTCCTCGTAGGCGACGGGCTCCGACCGCCGCCCCAGCGCCACCGGCACGTCGTACAGTCGACCCGGTGCGAACCGCGCCCAGAACGGCCGCAGGCCCGGCACGATCACTTTCACCACCGGGAGCCCGAGGTCCGGCCGCGTCTGGTCCAGGACCAGCAGGTCCATGCCTCGCGCGCGCACCAGGCCGTTGATCGCGGCGATGTCGTCGAGCAGATCGCCGCGCGGTGCGTAGCTCCAGTGCGCCGGGGTACGGGCCGGTGCGGTCGGGTCGGGCGCCAGGTACGGCTCGCCCGCCTTCGTCGCCCGCCGCCACCACTCCAGCGGCTCCGGGTCGGTGATCCGGTAGCCGGTGTGGTCCGGCCGCGCGTCGCACACGGCCGGGAGCAGCTGCCCCATCTCCGTCAGGGCCCGGCGCGCCGCCAGCCGGGGATCGAAGTGCGCGCCGAAACCGAAGATCACGTCCTCGGCGGGCTTGTCGACGCGCCGGGACAGCGCCGCCACCACGGGAATGCCGAGGTCCGAGGTGAGGTCGAGCGCCCAGACCTCACGGTTCAGTCCGGCACAGCCCTCGCGGATCCGGTCCACGTACGGCTCGTCCCAGGCGTCCAGGTCGACGGCCGGCTGCCGGGTGCGGTTGTACCACCACAGGGCCACCGCGTCCCGCTCCACCAGCTCCAGGAACCCCTGGACCAGCGCGTCCTCCGGACTGCTGCCGGCCGCGTTGCCGTTGGAGTCGGCGGACAGCCCGTCCGTGCCCCACCCGTCGCCGTAGTACAGCATCGACGTCGGCAGCAGCCGCTGCCGCCCGGAGGTGAGCGACCACACGGGGGTCCACTCGGTGGGCCGGTCCACGTCGAACCGCTCGGGCACGTGACTGAGCCGCGACCCGGCGCTGTTCCAGCGGTCCCGGTCGCGGAACTGCCGCTCGTCGTACAGCTGGCAGGCGTTGGGGTGCACCGCCGCGTCGCCCAGCGCGCGGAAGGTGTCACGGACCACCGCCTCGTCGCCGTGCCGTGTGCCGCTGTACCGTTCCACCGCCTCGCACAGCGCGCTCACCCGGGCCTCGGTCTCCGTGACGCCCTTGCCACCACTGAGCGCGCGCAGTCCGGCCCGCAGTCCGGCCAGCGTCGACGAGCCCATGGCCAGGTTGTGCCCGGAGAGATAGGGGTGGACGAAGCCGGGGCTGTTCGGCGCCCGGCGGATCTCCTTGACGATCCCGGTGACCGGGTCGACCAGACCGCCGTACGCCGCCAGCATCTGGTCGGGCGTCAGCGCCCGGTGGCCGCCCAGGTCCCGTTCCGCCTTCGGCCGGGAGACGGGGACGAACGGGGTGGATGCGCGCCGGGCGACGATCCCCGGGTCGCCGCACCCGGCGCACTGCGGAAGCCGGTTGACCGCGTGCTGCGCCGACCCCGACCGGAGCGTGCCGATCGTGGTGACCGCCTCCTGCGCCGGATCGCGCACCCCGGCCAGCCACTTGGCGGACTCCAGCACCGCCAGATGCAACCCGAGGGCGTAGCAGGAGGCGAGGGCGCCGAGCGGCCTCGGCGGTGGTCCGTCGATGCCCAGGGCCAGTTGGAGCGGCCGTTCGGAACGCCGGTGCCCGCGGAGCCGTACCGCCAGGCACGACCAGCAGGCGCCACCCTCCGCCGGGCGGAACACCGGGCCGACCCATGGCTCCGCGCCGCCCGGACGGGCCAGCAGCCAGGGCAGGCCCCGCGCCCGGTGAGCGGCATCGACGTCCCGCAGACGAGGGGTCAGGTAGTCGTCGCACAGCACGATCGCGAAGTCGGGGCCCGTCTCCGGGAGCGCGTAGGGCTCCCGGCTCGCGTCGCTCACCTCGGCGACCGTGAGCCCCGACTCCTCGCACGCCGCCCGCAGACGGCCGAGGTCCGCCGTGCCGGTCAGGTCCACGATCCGTATCCGTGCCCGCCCGGCCGCCGCCGCGGCGCGCGCCCCGTCCAGGCCGGCGAGGTCCCAGTAGGCCATGGTCTCGCGCGGGGCGGGGGGCCGTGTGCCGTCGGGGGCGAACCGGCGCAGCAGGCCCGCCCGTTCGAGAGCGGTGAGCGAGTCACGGGCCCCGACGGCCCCGAGCAGCGTCGCCGCTTCGCGCAGGACGTCCGCCGCGGTGCGGCTGCCGTCCAGCAGCGGTGCGAGCACCTCCGCGTGCTCGCCGTGGAGTGCGGTCACACCGCGCTGGGACACCAGGTAGACCGCCTCGCCGGGGACGACCGTGGGTTCGAGGTGGCCGGCGAAGCCCACCCGGATCCGGTCGTCCCCCGAGGCGGCCCAGAGGTCCTGTCCCTCGTCGGTGGTCATGCCCCGAGCCGTGCCGACGGCGCGGGCTCGCCCGTCGCGTCGGCGGCGGCCGGTCCGCTGCGGATGCAGATGGTGAACAACGCCTGGGCCTGGGCACACGCGGCATCGAGATCCTCGATCACCAGGTGCGGAGCGGGCTTCTCGGCGAGCCTTGCACGGGAGGAGAAGGTTTCCTTCATGGTGTTCTTGTCCCTTCGTGGATCGCACGGCGTCGAGAGTTCGGGAGGCCGGTCCGCTTCCGGGTGAGGAGCGGACCGGCCTTCACCCCATCGATTCTGCGAGGCATGGCCGAGAACATACAGTGCATGGATCATCTGCCGAGAGTGAACTCTTCACATGCCGGGGCCCTGTGCCTCAGGCCACCGAGTCCTCGGCGTACGGGTCGTCGTCCAGGTCCGGGAGCGGCCGCAGCAGCCGGGTGGGGGCCTCCGCCACCAGATGGAACGACCTGTCCGGCAGGCGTTCGACGCTCAGCCTGCCGGAGATGGCCCGCAGCCGCACCGCCAGGTTCCCCAGCCCGCTGCCGCTGTGCGGGGAGACGTCGCGGTAGGCAGGATCCACCCCGTCGTTGGTCATCGACAGCCGCACCCGGTCGCCCTCCTGCACGGCCTCCATCCGGCACGTCGTCGCCCGGGTGTGCCGCAGCAGATTGGTCACCGCCTCGCGCAGCACCGCCGCCAGCACGGTGTCCACCTGCTGGTCGATCGTGCCGAAGCGGATGTCCGTCTCCACCTGGACATCGGCCGCCTCCAGCAGCGACTGCGCCGACCCCAGCTCCTGTTTGAGGGACATCGCCCGCAGTCCGCTGGCCACCGCCCGCACATCGGCCAGCGACTGCCGTGAGATCTCCAGGAGTTCACTGACCTCGTCCATCGCGCGCCGCGGATGCGTGGCCACCAGACGGTGGATCAGCTCGCTCTTGAGCGTGATCGCGGAGAGGCTGTAGCCCAGCAGGTCGTGCAGGTCCCGCGCGAACCGCAGCCGCTCCTGCGTCACCGCCATCCGGCTCAGCTCGAGACGGGTGTCGTGCAGGGCGTGGACCAGCGCCGACAGCCGGGACAGCCCGAACACCACCAGACCGGTCAGCAGCGTCGACAGGGAGAGGTAGAACATTTCCCGCAGCGGATAGCCGTCGACGAGAGGCGGCAGCGACATCGACAGCCCGACGGCGCCGTACGCCGGCCAGGCCACCCTCGGCGGCAGGAGCAGCAGCAGGGAACCGGCGAGGAACCCGGCCATCGCGCCCCACTGGGAGTGGAACAGGGCGAGCGGCAAATAGGTCAGCAGCGCCTGGGCGGAGAGCGTGAGCGCCTTCTGCCAGGTCGGCGCGAGATGGGCCTGCGCACTGGAGTGGCGCATCTGGAGCAGGAAGACGAGGAGCAGCGCCACCGCGCACGCGCCGAGCGACAGAGTCGTGTGCGCCGCGCTCGCGAGGTTGATCAGAGTGATGCTCAGATAGCCGAGCAAGGCTACTTTGAGGATCGTTCCGGCCAGCCGCGGTGCCGGCAGATCCGGCAGCGGTGAGGACTTTCGGGCGCCGGGTCCGGTTCCGGCCCCTGGCCCTGCGGCCGTCTCCCCTTCGGCTGATTCCCCGTTGTTTGCCCCGTTCGTGCCGGACGAGCGACCGCACCCCTGCTTCATGCGACCGTCCCGTTCATGCGCGGTCTGCGATCTTCGGTGGCGCTTCCCGCGAAGTCGTCGAACTCCAGTGCACATGCGAAGATCATAAGTGGTGCGGCGACGACGGAAATTCCCGGTCGTGAGGCCGGGCCGAGGCGGGTGTGTGTGGGGGTGAACCGCCGTCAGGTGGGCCCGGGGACAGTCCTCCAGTACGACGGAGATCCTCCGCCTCGACGCCGCACGCACCGGACGCCGCACCGGATGCCGCGCGGTCCGGCCTCCGGCCGGACGACGGCAGTTCGACGAAAGGCCCTGACCGCCCGGACCCGGCGGGCGGTCAGGCCGGCGTGACGCCCCGCTCCCGGAGCGCGGAGTCGCGCCGGCCGTTCCCGGATCACCGCCGGCCGGACGTCCGGTGGGCTATCGCACGGCGGCCGACGAGCCGGCGGGCGTGCTGCGGATGCAGATGGTGAACAGCGCGACGGCGGCGTCGGGCGCGCCGTCCAGGTCCTCGATCACCAGGGCGCCGAGCGCGCCGCGGACCGGTCCGGTCGCGGCGTCGGGGCGGAGTGCGGAGACATCGGAGATGTTCATCGGGTGTTCCTTCCTTCTTGCTGTCGGTTACTTCTTGGTGCGGGGTTGAACGGATGGTCGGACGAGGACGGGGCGCGCCTCACGGAACGGGCAGCGGGCCGAGGGATTTCGCTCCCGGCGCGTGAGCGCCCGCCCCGGTCCGTGCCGGCGCGGGGCGCGTACGCAGCCGGCCGCCGAGCAGCGCCATGCCGAGCGGAGTGACCGTGTGCAGGGCGCAGTTGCGCACCCGACGGGTGGTGATCAGCCCCGACTCCCGCAGCACCGAGGCGTGTTGGCTGGCGGTTCCGGGGGAGATGCCGAGCCGGGCCGCGAGCTGACTCGTCGTGCAGGTGTCCGTCAGCTGCCGCAGCGCGGCCGCCCGGGTCTGGCCCACCAGGGCGCTGAGCGCCTGTTCGCCGCCGGCCTCCTCCTCTTCGGGCAGCAGCGAGAACAGCGAGGTCACGTCCGACGGCATGCCGAAGACGAGCGCGGCCTGCCCGCTGTCCCGCTCGGTACCGATGACCCGGCCCGCCACGCCCGTCAGGAACGCCGACGGCACCAGCAACAGGCCCCGCCCGCACAGATGGACGTCCCGGTCGGTGCGGTCGTGGATCTCCAGGACCGGCGGGTTCCACACGATCCTCGGGTGCAGCGTCGACAGCAGCCGCTCGACCCCGCCCGTCATCGCGATCCGCCCGTGGGCGTCGCACTCGGTGTCCAGCCGCTGCTGCACCGAGTCCCACAGCGGGGCGACCCCGGCCCGCCAGACGCCGACGGCCAGCCGGACCGCCTCCGTCCGGGTCAGCGAGAGCGCGGCCAGTGCGGAGGCGTCCGCGTCCGGCGAGGAATCCAGCAGGAACAGCAGGTCGTCGGGGGCGTTCAACGACTGCAGCAGGGGGCCGAGCGGCTGGCTGAGAGGAGCACTCTCCCGTAGTCGGGCGGTGACCTCGGCGCGCCAGCCGGTGAGATCGGCGCTGCGGGACCTCGTGAGCGCGCCCAGAGCGAACACGCCCTCGGCCACCGGGCCGAGGGTGCTCTGCATTCGGGTGCGCGCGAGATCTGCGGCGGTGAAGTGGATTCTCTGCATCGAACGGCCCCCATGTGTTGTGGGACCCGGCTGCCCGGGCCCGGTGGCCGACTTCTCGCCCGGGCACGGAGACGGCGCCTCGTCCGGCCGCCGCCCCGGTCCGTACCGTCCGACGCTCCACGGGCGTCGGACGGGCGGACCGGGGAAATGGGGTTCGATCGGCGGCCGAGGTCGGCGGATCGCGCCGCGGGGCGCCGTCTGCCGTCGTCCGGGGGAAGTCGGAACACGAGTGACCGTGTCATGCGTCGGGCGGCGGCCGACAGTGCGACGCTCCCAGAACACCCATGACCGTCTCAGCGCGTGGATCATGAATTTTTCAGGTGCGCCAGTGCGGCGGCCGTGATTGGCCGAATTCTCACGCCTTCACCTTGCCGCCCGAACGACCGCTCACCGCAGGGCATTTGCCGTCGACAGAAACTGTGGTGAACAGGAGCCGATTGTGGCTACCTTGCGCCAGCAGGGGGGCCGGAGCCCCCTGCCGGAGGTTGGGTACGGCCCGTGACCTGCCGGGAAGCACGGCGCGCACGCCCGGTGACGAGGTCCCGCAGCGGGCTCACCCGGAGGGACGCGCCCCAGCGATCGCCGTAGGGGAGTTGCTGTGATCAGCGAATCCGTGGACGAAGCGGTACGCCGCGCCCGCGTGGCGGAGGCGGAAGTGGCGTCATGGTCGCAGGCCGGAATCGACGAGGCCGTGGCGGCCGTCGGCTGGCACTGCTATCGGGAGGAGAACGCGCGCGCTCTGGCGCGGCTCAGTGAGGAGGAGACCGGTCTCGGCGACGCCGAGGCGATGTACGCGCTCCAGCGCAGACGCGTGCTCGGCATCCTGCACGACCTGCACGGGGTCCGCACGGTAGGCGTCGTCGAGGAGCAGCCCGAACGGGGACTCGTCACCCTCGCCAAACCACTCGGCGTGATCGCCGTCGCCAGCCCCGCGACCGCACCCGCCCCGGGCATCATCTGCAACGCCCTGCCCATGCTGAAGACCCGCAACGCCGTCGTCTTCAGTCCCAATCCGCGCGCCCACCGGACGGCGCTCGCCACGACCGAGGTCATGCGTGCCGCGCTGGCCGAGGCCGGGGCCCCGCAGGACCTCGTCCAGTGCCTGCCCGTGACCGGCCGCGACGCCGGTGAACGCCTCATGTCCGCCGCCGACTTCGTCGTCGCCATCGGCGGATCCAACACCGTGCGCCGCGCCTACCGCAGCGGCACGCCCGCGATCGGCGCCGGGGTGGGCAACCCCACGGTCCTCGTGGACGAGACCGCGGACCTCGACGAGGCCCTGAACCACATCCACACCGGCGCCGGTTTCAACCACGGCACGTCCTGCTCGTCCGAGAGCAATGTGCTCGTGCACCGCTCCGTCGCCGACGACTTCCGCGACGGTCTGGTGCGTGCCGGGGCCCATCTGTGCGACGCGGCGGAGACCGCGGCGCTGGTCGCGGCGCTGTGGCCGGACGGCCGTACCCTCGACCGGGACCTGATCGGCCGGCCGGCCGCACAGATCGCGGCGGCGGCCGGGCTGACGGTGCCCGACAAGGTCTCCGTGCTCGTCGCGGACCAGCCCGATGCCGGGCAGGACGGCCCGCTGCTGCGGGAGAAGATCTCTCCCGTGCTCTCCCTGTCGGAGTACACCGACTTCGACGAGGCCGTGCGGCTCGTGCAGCGGATCTCGGAACGCTGCGGTGTCGGGCACAGCTGCGCGATCCACACGAACCGGCCGGACCGGGTCATGCGGCTCGCGGAGAGCGTCACGCACTGCCGGGTCGTGGTGAACCAGTCGACGATGACGAACACCGGATCCTTCAGCAGCGGCGTGCCTTTCACCACCACTCTGTCCAGCGGGAGCTGGGGCGGTTCCGGAGTGTCGGGGAACGTCACCTGGCGGCATTTCCTGAACTACACCACCATCTCCCGTCCCATTCCGGAACGTGTTCCGGACGAGGCCGCGCTGTTCGGCCCGTACTGGGACCGGGCGGCGGCGCGGACGACCGAGGAGCCGAAGGCAGCCTGACGCCGCCCGTGCGGCTTCATGGTCAACGATTCGACAGTGCGCCCGTACCGGGCGGGGAAGGGAGGGCGACCAGTGCCGACAGCGAGAGTCAACGGCATCAGCCTGAGCTACGAGGTGACCGGGCAGGGCGACCCGGTCGTGCTGGTCATGGGATCCGGCGCCGGAGGCAGGGCCTGGCACCTGCACCAGGTGCCGGCGCTGGTGCGGGCGGGCTACCGGGTGATCACCTTCAACAACCGGGGCATCCCGCCCACCGACGCCTGCTCCGAGGGCTTCACGATCGACGATCTCGTCGCGGACACCGCGGCGCTGATCGAGCATCTCGACGCGGGTCCCTGCCGGCTCGTCGGCACCTCGCTCGGTGCCCACGTGGTGCAGGAGCTGTGCCTGGCCCGGCCGGACTTGGTCAGCCAGGCCGTCCTGATGGCGACGCGGGGCCGCAGCGACGCGATGCGCCGGGCACATGTCCGGGCGGAGCGGGAGTTCTACGACAGCGGCGGCCGGCTGACGCCGCTGTACGGGGCGACGCTTCGGGCGCTGCAGAACCTGTCGCCCGCGACGCTGCGGGAGGACAAGGAGATCCGGGACTGGCTCGACATCTTCGAGCTGTCCCCGGTCACCGACGCGGCCGGCTACCGGGCCCAGCTCGATGTCGACATCGAGGAGAGCCGTCTCGACGCATACCGCGCGATCCGCACGCCGTGCCAGGTGATCGGTTTCGCCGACGACCTGGTGCTGCCTCCGCATCTGAGCCGGGAGGTCGCCGAAGTGGTCCCCGGGGCCCGGTACACCGAGATCCGGGACGCGGGGCACTACGGCTATCTGGAACGTCCCGACCAGGTGAATTCCGTTCTGCTCGCATTCTTCCGACAGAACGGCTGACACAGGCCGGGCGATGCACGACACCCGCGTTTCGGTGCCCGACGAAACAACTTGTCGGTCCGGAAGCGGGCGATGGACGATTCCGCGGGGCCGGGCGCATCCGGATCCCGCTCTTGAGGAGGAAATCATCATGGAGAACCCGTTCGACAACGAGGACGGTTCTTTCTACGTACTCGTGAACGATGAGAACCAGCACTCGCTGTGGCCCACCTTCGCGGAGGTTCCCAAGGGCTGGTCCGTCGTGTTCGGCGAGGACACCCGCCAGGCGTGCCTCGCGTACGTCGAGAAGAACTGGACGGACATGAGGCCCGCCAGCCTCATACGGGAGATGGAGGGCCTGGAGGCGGAGCCGGCCAGCCCGGCCGGCGCCGCCGCCTGACGCGCGTCCCTTCGCACCAACATCCCGCGGGTGTCCCGGAAGTCGGTCCGGGGCACCCGCTCCGTTCCGGTGCCGGTCACGGCACCGGGTCTCAGTGCACGTCCCGGCGCATCGGGACGAGCACCGCGGCGACCGCCGCGAGCAGGGCGTAGCCGGTGAGCAGGAGCGCACCGCCCACGGGCGAGAGCAGTGACACCGGACTGGTCGCCAACTGGTCGGCGAGGGTGTCGGTGATGTAGGTGAAGCCGGTCAGCGAGGCGGTGGCGCCGCCGGGGAGCAGCGGGTAGAGCAGCTTGACGCCCGGGATCATCATCAGCATCAGCTCGCCCATGTACAGGTAGCCCACCACGACCGCGAGCGCGGCGATCTGATTGCGGATCAGTGCCCCCGCGGCGACCCCGAGCAGGGTGTAGACGGCCATGGTGACGGCCAGCCGCCCCAGCAGCGCCAGGACCTCCGCGGACTCCATGCCCGGCGTCACCCCGCGGGCCGCCGCCCCGCCGAAGAAGCCGGCCCCCGCGGTGCCGGTGAGCACCGCCCCGTAGACCAGCCCCGCGACCCCGAAGACGACGATCTTGGCGGTCAGCACCTGCCAGCGCTTCGGCGCGAACAGGAAGGTGTACGTGGCCGTGCGATGCCGGTACTCGGAGGTCATCGCCAGGGTGCCGAGCGCCGCCGGGACGATCACCGTGAACCCGAGCATCCCCAGCACCGAGCGCACGCCGTCCTCGGTGTCCAGACCGGGCATCGGCGGGTCGAAGTTCTCCGGACCGACCAGAGTGAGCAGCCCCACCATGCCGCCGCCGAGCACCACCGCCACCAGCAGCGCCCACATCCACATCCGGGTGGCCAGCAGCTTGCGGAACTCGGCCCTGATCAGTGTGCTCATCGCTCGATCCCCTCGTCGTTCGTGTGCGAGGCCCCCGCGCCGGCCGCCGCCGGTTCACGGCCCCCGTCCCCGGTCAGCCGGAAGAACAGCTGCTCCAGGCTCGCCTCCTCGGTGACGAGGCCGTGCACCCGTAGTCCGGCCGCCGCCGCCAGGTCGGCGACGACGGTGTCGGTCGCCCCGTACACCCGCAGCCAGCCGTCCTGGGCGGTCTCCACCTGTATCTGTCCGCCGGAGGATTCCCGGAGCAGTGCGTCGCGCAGCGCCGCGGCGTCCGGGGACCGTACGAGGACGGACCGCGGGACGAAGCGCTCCATCTCCGCCAGCGGTCCCGCCGCGACCAGCCGGCCCCGGCTGATCATGACGACGTCGTCGACGATCTGCTGGACCTCGCTCAGGACGTGACTGGAGACGAGGACCGTGCGCCCCTCGGACGCCAGGCCGCGCAGGAACCGGCGAAGCCAGGCGATTCCCTCCGGGTCCAGGCCGTTGCTGGGCTCGTCGAGGAGGAGCACGCGCGGGTCGCCCAGCAGGGCGGTGGCCAGGCTGAGACGCTGCCGCTGCCCGGTGGAGAAGGTGCGCGTGCGGCGGTCGGCCACCTGCGCGAGCCCCAGCTCCTCGATGAGCCGGTCCACGCGCGATGCCGGGTGACCGCCCATCGTGCAGTAGATGCGCAGATGGTCGCGGGCCGTGTGGTTGGGGTGGAACGCGGACGCGTCCAGGGCGGCGCCGACGACCTCGGAGGGCCGGGCCAGTTCCGCGTACCGCCGGCCGCCGATGGTCGCCGTGCCGGAGGTCGGGGCGACCAGACCGAGGACCATCCGCATGGTCGTGGACTTCCCGGCCCCGTTGGGTCCGAGGAAGCCGGTCACCACGCCGGGCTCGACCCGGAAGCTCAGGTCGTCGACCGCGGTGACCGCACCGAACCGCTTGGTGAGGCCGGTGACTTCGATGCGCGGCCCGTTCGC
This sequence comes from Streptomyces sp. NPDC002476, assembly GCF_042889785.1. Classification (NCBI taxonomy): domain Bacteria; kingdom Bacillati; phylum Actinomycetota; class Actinomycetes; order Kitasatosporales; family Streptomycetaceae; genus Streptomyces; species Streptomyces sp. NPDC002476. The sequence goes on from NZ_JBIARH010000036.1 coordinate 63,249, forward strand.
CTCGTGCTGATGTGGCATCAGTTCTGCTCCTGGTGGCGGCCGATGAGACGGGCCAGCTCGCCGGCGTCGTCGAGGGAGAGAACCAGCTCGTCGTACTGCTCGCCGGAGGCGGCGCGGTCGAGCTGGACCCGCAGGCCGGGCTTGCCCCGGTACGCCGCCACGAGCTGGCGCGGTCCGAGCATCAGGCCCCAGGTGCCGATCTTGGCGACCCCGGAGACCTGGAGGCCCTTGCGGGCGCCGTGCGCCTCGCGCAGGGGGTTGTCGACCGGGACGACCCGGCGGACGGCGGCGAGCGGGACGCTCAGTGTGTCGCGGCGCAGCCAGGTCTGCTCGCGTCCGCTGAACTCGACCACGAGTTCGGTGCCGGAGATCTTCATCAGTGCCATGGGGTCCATCCCTCCCTCGGGGCCGCACCCGTCCGTCCGGGTCGGAGCGCGGTTCCGCTGCCATGAGCGTCTGTTCTAGTAGATGTATATCAGATAGAGTGGGCATGTGCATCTCGTACTCGACCTCGACAGTGAGGTACCGATCTACCAACAGATCCGGGACCGGGTGGTGGAAGCCATCGCGGAAGGCGCGCTGGCGCCCGGTGCCGGTCTCCCGTCCACCAGGCAGTTGGCCGTCGACCTGGCGATCAACTTCCACACCGTGAACAAGGCCTACGACCTGCTCCGGCGCGAGGGGATCATCCGCATCAACCGCAAGAGCGGCGCGGCGGTCCGACCGGACGTCAAGCAGCAGTCCGCGGACGACCTGCGCACCGGAGTCGACTGGGACCGGCGCATGCGCACGCTCCTCGCGGAGCTGGACGTGCGCGGCATCCCGAAGGGGGAGGTGATGGCGTATGTCGAGGCGACCCTCGACGGCTTCCCGGGCAGGGAGGGCGACGGCGGTTAGGGCGTGTTCCGAAAGGAGCGTCCCCCGCCCGGAGGGCGGGGCCCGCGGCGTCCGGTGCGGCGCATCGCAAGGCGGAGGGACGTCCTCGTACGGGGTGTACGTGGATGATCCCGGCAACGTGGCGAGGTGCCGTGCCAGGCGCCGCGGGCCGGACCGGACTTTCGGAACACGCCCCAGGGCCTGCCCCCGCACGGCGGGCGACGCTTCGACGACAGGGCCCGGCGGGGCGTTACGGGCGGTGTGCTCAGGGGGTGGCCCGGGGGCCGTCGTCCGGACCGGGCGGCAGCCAGGGGGCCCGCAGCAGGGCAGCGCCGAGCGGAGTGAGGGTGTGGATGGCCGAGGTGTGCGTACGCGTCGTGGACACCAGCCCCGCCCGGCGCAGCACGCTCGCGTGCTGACTCGCCGAACCAGGCGTCACCCCCACACGCCGGGCGAGCTCGCTCGTCGTCAGGCTCACGGTGAGCGCCTGGAGGACGGCCGCCCGCGTGCTGCCCACCAGGAGCCCCAGCGGCTGCCGCTCGCCCACCCCGTCGGTCTGCGGCACGTCGCCCGCCGCCCACTCCCCGTACCGCCCGGAGCGCCGGCCGGCGTCCCCCCAGAGGGAAGCGGCCGTCGCCGCCGCGGTCCGCGCCGGATGGACCAGGATGGGGGCGTTGCCCGGCGTCCGCTCGTCGAGGAACAGACGCGGCGGCCCCGTCAGGAACAACGACGGCGCCAGCAACAGCCCGCTGCCCGACAGCCGTACCTCGCGGGGCCGTTCGGCCGGCACGCTCAGCACCGGCGGACGCCAGCACAGGCCCGCCGGCCCGGCCGTGGCGAACAACTCCTCCACGCCGCCGGCCGTCATCGCCCGCCCGTTCGCCTCGCACTCCCGCTCCAGGCGGCTGCGGATCCGCGGCCAGTAGGGCTGCACCGCGGACTGCGCGAACACCCTGAGCGCCACCGCCAGCCGGTGGTTCGCCAGCAGCCCGCGTCCCACCGCCACGCCCGGCCCGCCGGCGGGATGCTCCATCCATGCCGAGATCCGGCCCGTGGGGGAGCGGACCATGGACATCAGCTCCGGCGACCCGACGAGCGCCTCCGCCATCCGCGACAACAGCGGAAGGTGTCTGCTGTGCCGACTGCCCGGCCGGAACACCACCGTCCTGCGCCACTGGGCGAACACGTCCTCGCCCCCGTCGCGTCCCCGGCCGCCCGGGTCCTGGCCGGCACCCAACGACGCAAGAGCGAAAAGGGACTCCGCCGCCGGACCGACGTTCTTCAACAGCCGGACGTTCATCACGTCGTCGAACGTGAAATGAATGGTGAGTCCGCTTCCCGTCCGCCGCGCCGGATTTCCTTCCGCGGTACTTCCGTGATCCTCCTCGCGCATGCGGCACATCATGCCGGAAGAGGATCCGGGCACTCCTCGAAAGCGTCCGCCGCGCAGGTCGCCGAAGCAGTCGCCACCTGCGAGTTTTATCAACGCCCGAATGTGGTTGCCGGGTAGACGATCCGCGCGGGAGCCTGGAATGTCGTGCAGTGTGCCGACACGACGACATCCCGCCCCACCGGGAAATCCTGAACACGAAATGAGTGAACGCCGTGCTGTACAACGCACTTTTCAACCTCGGCATTCTTGCGGCCGTCTGGGGCGCGCTGGCCCTCGCTCCCAGCCCGCTCCTCAATTCCCCGTCCGTCCCCTTCGGCGTCCGCGTGCCCCCGGACAGGGCGAACGCACCCGAAGTCGCCGCGCAGCGGCGGCGATACCGTGCCCTGCTGCTCGCCGCAACCGCGGCCGTAGCGGTCCTCGCGCTCGTCGCCTGCACGGCGCTCGACAGCCTCGTCGTCGGCGCCGTCGGCGGCAGCCTCCTGCTCACCGTCGTCGGCGTCGCCCTGTGGAGCCGCGCGCACCGGGCCGTCGCCGACGCCAAGGAACAGGGCGGCTGGTACGAGCAGACCCGGCAGGGCGCCGTCACCGACACCTCCCTGCGCACCGACCCCGTCCGCTTCCCCTGGCCGTGGGCGATCCCCGCGTTCGCGATCGTGGCCGTCTCCGCCCTCGTCGGCGCCGTCGTCTACCCGGACCTGCCCGCCGAGATCGCACTGCCCCAGAAGTCGTTCTCCGGAACCGTCTACCAGACGTACCCGACCACCTTCTGGACCGCGTTCGCCCTGGTTCTCGCGCAGATCCTCGTCACCGCCTCCATGGCCGGCACCGTCGCCGGAATCCTGCGCGCCCGCGCCGACCTGGACGTCAGCCGCCCCAGGACCAGCGCCGCCCGGTACCGCCGCTACCTCACCAGCATGTCCCGTTCCGTGCTCGGCATGGCCGCCCTGATGAACCTGATGCTGCTCGGGCTGTCCGGAATGCTGTGGAGCGACAACCGCTCCCAGGGCCTCATGGCGCTCGTCGTAGGCGTCCCCGTCCTGGCCGTCCTCGGAATCACCGCCCACCTCGTCCTCCGCGTCGGCCCCGGCGGCAGCCGGCTCCCCACCGACATCACCGAACCCGACAGCGGTCTCGTGCCCCGCGACGACGACCGCTTCTGGCACGGCGCCGGAATGATCTACGTCAACACCGAAGATCCCGCGATCACCGTTCCCCGCCGCGTCGGATTCGGCTGGACCGTCAACCTCGGCAACCTCCGCTTCCTCGTCGTCACCGCGGTCCTGGTGGCGGTGGCCGTGGGAGTCGGTGTCGTCGTGGCCGTCACCATGTGAATCACGCGCCGCACGCATCCACCACCTCCACGAAGGGCCGTCTCCGGACGCACGGAGCCGGCCCTTCGTGCTGCGCGTTTTCACCGCACTCGAAGAAGATTGCGAACGACCGCGGCGGCGGGAGAGCCTGAGGACCGAAAGCACGGCACGTCCGCATCGCCGTGCCGTCCGCCGCCTTCGCCGACACCACGCTCACGCGACGCATCGTCGCGCCCTCCGCTCCCGGTGGTGACCGGTTGCCGCCGGCGGCGGAGAGAACCCGAACAGGAGAGTGGTCGTGGTGACGGTCCCGGAGACGAACCCGGAAACGGTCGTGGAAACACTCCCGGAAACGGCTCCGGAGACTTCTCGGGAATCGGCGAGCGGTCTGCCCGAGGGTCTGGCGCGGTCCCTGCACGGGATCTTCGAGGAACTCGCGCGCGAACACCGGGTCACCGGCGCCCAGATCGCCCTCTATCACGCCGGCACCCTCCACGCGCACTCCTACGGCACGGAATCCGTCCGCACCGGACGCCCCGTGACCCAGCAGACCGCCTTCCCCTTCGGCTCGGTCACCAAGTTCTTCACCGCGGCCCTCGTCATGCAGCTCGTGTCCGACGGCGACATCGACCTCGACGAGCCCCTCGCCGACCTCCTTCCCGAACTGAGGACACCCGGCGGCTCGGGAACCGGGCTGGGCGCCGCCACCGTGCGCCAACTCCTCAGCCACACCGCCGGGCTCCCGGACAGCATCGAGTACGCCGACATGCGCGGCCCCTCCTACCGGCGCTTCGCCGCCGCCTGCGCCCAGGCACCCGCGCTCCACGCGCCCGGGCTCGCCTTCTCCTACTCCAACACCGGCTACTGCCTGCTGGGCGCGGTCGTGGAGGCAGTGGCCGGCATGGACTGGTGGACGGCAATGGACAGTTGCCTCCTGCGGCCCCTCGGTATCGAACCCGCCTTCCTGCACGATCCCCGACCCGGCAGCGCACCCGCCGCCCGCAGCATCGCCGACGGCCACGCCGTCCGCGCCGACAGCGACAACGCGGAAATCGTCGACCACATGACCGATCTGTCGCTCGCCGCGGCCGGCGGCCTCGTCGGCAGCGCGGTCGACCTCGTCACCGCCGCCCGCCTCCACCTCGACGACCGCACCCGCTTCGCGCACGAGCACCTGCTCCCCGAGGACGCGGTCCGGCTCATGCACGAACCGGTCCCCGTTGCCGAGCCGTTCGGCCTCGCCGATGCCTGGGGTCTCGGTCTCATGAGCCACCGCAGCGCCGGGGGCGTCTGGTTCGGCCACGACGGCGCGGTCGGCGGAGCCAGCTGCAACATGCGACTCCACCCCGCCGGCAACACCGCGCTCGCGCTCACCGCCAACTCCACCGCGGGACCCCGCCTGTGGGAAGCCCTCGTCACCGAACTCCGCGCCGCGGGCCTGGACCTCGGCCACTACCGGCTCCCCGAGCCGGACGCCCCGCAGATCACGGAGCCGGACGCCTACCTCGGCACGTACGCCAACGGGGACCTGCACCTCGTCGTCATGCCCGGGCCGGACGGCGGCCTCTACCTCACGCGCGCCGACTACGCCGACTACCGCCTCACGATCCACACCGACGACCGCTTCGTGGCCCGGGACAACGAGCACGACGGCCTGCCGATCGTCGGTCGCTTCGTCCGCGAGCGGTCCGGCGGCCCGATCGTCCTTCTCCAGTACGGCGGGCGCGCGCTCCAGCGGCTCTGACAGCGGCGTCACCTCCGCGCCCGGCCGTTCCGGGACTCCCACCACCACTGCACGCCCATCAGACACCAGGGGAAAACAGCGATGTTCGAGCACGAGCAGTCGATGACGTCGGTCGTGGGCGCGTTCGGTGAGCGGGTCGCGGCCGCGCCGGGTGCGGTGGCGGTGCGGTGCGGTGATGTCGCGTTGACGTATGCGGAGTTGGATGCGGCGTCGGATCGGTTGGCGCGGGTGCTGGTCGGGCGTGGTGTGTTGTGCGAGTCCAGGGTCGGGCTGTTGTTGGAGCGGTCGGTTGATGTGGTCGTGGCGATGTTGGCCGTGTTGAAGGCTGGTGGTGTGTATGTGCCGGTGCATGGTTCGTATCCGGAGGAGCGGGTGCGGCAGGTGCTGGCGCAGGCCGGTGCTGGGCTGGTGGTCACGGACCGGGGTGCGGATGAGGTCGGGGGTGTGCCGGCTGTGGCGGTGGGCGCGGTGTCGACTGGCGCGGGTGACTTGCCTGGGGTGATTCGGTCGGGATCGTTGGCGTATGTGATGTTCACGTCGGGGTCGACGGGTGTGCCGAAGGGTGTGGCGGTCACGCATGGGGACATCGTTGCGTTGGCGGCGGACGGTCGTTGGGGTTCGGGTGGGCATGGGGTGGTGTTGTTCCATTCGCCGCATTCGTTCGATGCGGTGACGTATGAGGTGTGGGTGCCGTTGCTGAACGGTGGGACCGTGGTCGTGGCGGAGGCGGAGTTGAGTGCGCCGGTGGTGCGTGAGGCGGCCCGGTCCGGGGTGTCGTCGGTGTTCTTGACGAAGGCGTTGTTCGATGTGTTGGTGGGGGAGGATCCGGGGTGTTTCGCGGGTTTGCGTGAGGTGTGGACGGGTGGTGAGGCGGCGTCGGGTGTGGCGATGGCGCGGATGCTGGAGTGCTGCCCGGACACGGAGCTGATCCATGTCTATGGTCCGACGGAGTCGACCACGTTCGCGGTGTGTGGGCCGGTCACGGCCGAGGACACGGACGCATCCGCGATCCCACTGGGCACGGCCATGGACAACACCCAGGCGTATGTGCTCGACATGGAGCTCCGACCGGTGGGCCCTGGTGTGTCAGGAGAGTTGTATCTGGGTGGTGCGGGTCTGGCGCGTGGTTATGACGGCAGGTCAGATCTGACGTCGGAGCGGTTCGTGGCGGACCCGTTCGGTGAGGGCGACAGGCTGTATCGCACGGGGGATGTGGTGCGGTGGCGGGTGGATGGTCGGCTGGAGTTCCTGGGCCGTGGTGACGGTCAGGTGAAGGTGCGTGGTTTCCGTATCGAGTTGGCCGAGGTCGAGGCGGTGCTGTCCCGGCATGAATCGGTGGGGCGGGTGTCGGTGCAGGTCCGGGAGGACCGCCCGGGGATGAAACGCCTGGTGGCCTACGTGGTCGCGGCCTCTGGGCGCAGTGTGGACGTGGCCGTCGTGCGTGAGTACGCGGCGGTCGTACTCCCCGAGTACATGGTGCCGTCGGCGTTCGTCGTCCTGGACGCCCTGCCACTGACGACGAACGGCAAGGTCGACCGCAGGGCACTTCCCGCTCCGGAGGCGGAGGCGGGGGAGGAGTACGTCGCCCCGCGCACCGATGCCGAGCGTATCCTCGCGGGTGTCTGGGCGGACGTGCTCGGTGTCGAACGGGTCGGCGTCCACGACAACTTCTTCGCCCTCGGCGGCGACTCCATCTCCGCCCTGCGGGCCGTCGGCCGTGTCCGCACGGTCATCGGCGGCGAGTTGTCCTCCCGTACGCTCTTCGACCACCCGACCGTCGAGACACTGGCCGGGGCCCTCGCCGCGCCCGGCGTACCCGGGGCTTCCGCCGAGCCGACGATCCCGCGCGTCGAGCGCGACGGAAACCTTCCGCTGTCCTACGGTCAGGAGCGCCTTGCCTTTCTGGCCGACTTCGCGCCCGGCGACTCCACGTACAACACCGGTCTCGCCCTGCGCGTCTTCGGTGACGTCGACGCGTCCGTGCTGCGCACCGCGCTGGTCGGGCTCGTCGCCCGCCACGAGGCGCTGCGCACCACGTTCGCCGACGGACGCCAGCACGTTCAGCAGGACGTCGAGGTGCCCGTGCGAGAGGTGGACCTCGTGGCCGAGGCCGACAGCGCGCGTCCGGACGCGCTGCGGCGGGTCCTGCAGGAGGAACAGGCCGCCCCGTTCGACCTCGACGGAGGCCCGCTCGTCCGGGTTCTGGTCATCCGCCTTTCCGAGCGCGAGCACGTCCTGGTACTGACGATGCACCACATCGTGACCGACGGCTGGTCCATGGGCGTGATCACTCGTGAGCTGAGCGCGCTGTACGTCGCCGCGACGCGGGGTGAGGAAGCCGTTCTGCCGGAGCCGCGCATCCAGTACCCCGACTTCGCGGTCTGGCAGCGGGAGAGTCTCGCGGTTGGCGCTTTCGACGGTCAGCTCGACTACTGGCGTGACAAGTTGTCGGGTCTGGAGCCGTTGGAGTTGCCGACGGACCGGCCGCGTCCGGCCGTGCGTACCTCGGCCGGTGCCCTCCACACGTTCGTCATCCCGTCCGGTCTCGTTGAGCGGCTCAGGGCGACGGGGCAGGAGCGTGGGGCGAGCCTGTTCATGGGGCTGACGGCGGTGACGCAGTTGCTGCTTTCGCGTTACAGCGGCCAGCGGGACATCACGGTCGGCACGGTCGCGTCGGGTCGCGAGTACACGGAGCTGGAGAACCTCGTCGGGTTCTTCGTCAACACTCTTGCGCTGCGCACCCGGATCGACGAGTCCGTGGGCTTCGGGGAGTTGCTCTCGGAGGTGCGTGCGACCACCCTGGGCGCGTTCGCCCACCAGGACGTCCCCTTCGACCGTGTGGTGGACGCCGTCGAACCGGAACGGGACCCGAGCCGGAGCCCGCTGGTCCAGGCTCTCGTCGTACTCCAGAACTCCCTCGGTCTCGAAGGCGATTTCGCCGGCCGCCCGGCGAAGCGCGAGTTCGTTCCGCGAGCGACGGCGAAGTTCGACGTCTCCTGGGAGTTCTGGGAGGAGAACGGCGGTCTGACGGCCGAACTGGAGTACAGCACCGATCTCTTCGACGCTTCGACCGTCGAGCGGATGTGCCGCCACTGGATAGCTCTCGCGGAGGCGGCGGTCGCGTCGCCGACGACGCCGCTTGCCCGGCTGGAGTGCCTGGACCAGGGCGAACGTGAACTCGCCCTGGTGGAGTGGGCGGGTCCTGGTGTGGGTGTGGGTGGTCGTTCGGTGGTGGAGTTGGTTGCGGGGCGTGTGGGGGTTGTTCCTGGGGCGGTTGCGGTGGTGTGTGGTGGGGAGTCGTTGACGTATGAGGTGTTGTGGCGTCGGGTGGAGGTGCTGGCTGGGCATTTGGTGG
>NZ_JBIARH010000037.1:0-69050 GCF_042889785.1 Streptomyces sp. NPDC002476
CTGCACTGGTCACGCTTCCGCAGACGCAGCCAGGCCCGAGCCCGACGCTCCCACTACAAACGCCGAGGCCACACCCTTCAGATGCGGTTGCAGTATTAGGGCGGACCGGCCCCGGCCGCCGTCCGGCGGTTGCCGGTGCGAAGCAGCCCGCGAATCCTGATGGGAAGCCGTTTCGTCCGTCGGGAGAAGTCCTGGCGGGCCGACCGATGAGTTCCGGCCGACCGTGGGGTCTGAAGAGCGAAAGCGACCGATTCGAACGAGCATGCGTGCTCGGTGCGAGTACCGGAGCAAGGAGCACAGCCATGGCTGAGCTGGCACTCGCCGATCAGGACGGCTGCGGAAAATCGAAGCCGCCGTAGGGTGAACCGGTCGATCTCCAGCGAGAGAACCGATCAGACCGGGAGGGGCGATCCCATGTCCGACGTCAGCAGCCTTGTCGACCTCGATCTGCGTGAAGTCGAGGACTTCACCGCGAACCCCTATCCGTCCTACGAGAAGCTGCGTGCCGCGGGCCCCGTCCACACCGTCCGTACCGACGAGTTCGAGCGGGTCTGGCTCGTGGTCGGATACGACGAGGCCCGCGCGACCCTCGCCGACCTGCGGTTCTCCAAGCAGTGGCAAGGACGGATCGAGTGGCCCGAGGGCAACGATCCGATCTTCGCCAACATGCTGGAGCTGGACGCCCCGCGCCACACCCGGCTCCGCAAGCTCGTCACCCGTGAGTTCACTGCGCGCCGGATCGAGGCACTGCGGCCGCGCGTGCAGCAGATCACCGACGAACTCCTCGACGCGATGGTTCCCGCGGGGCGCGCCGATCTCGTGGACGCGCTCGCCTTCCCGCTGCCGATGACCGTGATCTGCGAGCTGATCGGTGTGCCGGACCTGGACCGCAACGCCTTCCGTCGGCTGTCGAACGCCATCGTGACCCCGACCACGCCCGATCAGGAGCGCGAAGCCGTCACCGCCATGGGCGCCTACCTCGGTGAGCTCATCGAGGACAAGCGGCGCTCGCCCGGTGACGACCTGATGAGCGCGCTCGTCAGGACCCGCGACGAGGAGGGGGACACGCTGTCGCCCGAAGAACTCGTGGGCATGGCCTTCCTGTTGCTGGTCGCCGGGCACGAGACCACCGTCAACCTCATCTCGAACGGGGTGCGGGCCCTGCTCGACCATCCCGGCCAACTCTCCGCCCTGCGTGCCGACTTCGACCTGATCGACGGTGCGGTCGAGGAGATGCTGAGGTACGACGGCCCGGTGGAGACCTCCACGTTCCGCTTCCCGCGCGAACCGGTCGAGGTCGGGCGGCGCGTCATTCCGGCCGGGGAGCCGGTGCTGGTCTGCCTGGCGGGCGCCGACCGCGACCCCGACCGCTATCCCGAGCCGGACCGTTTCGACATCCGTCGTGAGACCCAGGGGCATCTGGCCTTCGGTCACGGCTCCCACTTCTGTCTGGGGGCGTCACTGGCCCGGATGGAGGGCCGGATCGCGATCCGTACGCTGTTGGAACGGTGCCCCGGCCTCGCGCTGGACGAGGAGGCATGGCGCCCGGACTGGCTTCCCGGCATGCTGATCCGCGGGGTCCGGTCCCTGCCCGTCCGCTGGTGAGAGAGGATTCCGTCATGACCGAACTCGATCTGAGCATGGCGCGCAAGGTTCTCGAGAGTCAGCCGTTCAGCGGGCTCGTGGGGGCACGGATCACCGCCTTCGGGTCCGGCGCCGCCACGCTGGAAGTGGACATGAGCCAGGAACTCCGGCAGCAGAACGGCTTTCTGCACGGTGGCGTCCTGGCCTATGCGGCCGACAACTCGATCACCTTCGCCGCCGGGACGACCCTCGGCCCGGCCGTACTGACCGGCGGCTTCTCCATCCAGTACGTGCGGCCCGCCACCGGTCGCACCCTGGTCGCCCGCGCGGAGGTCGTGCACACCGGACGGCGACAGGCCGTGGTCCGGTGCGATCTGCTGGCGGTGGGGGAGGACGGGGCGGAGACGCTCTGCGCGGTCGCCCAGGGCACGGTTCTCTCCGCCACACCACAGTGACGAGCCATCACACGGCCCTACGAAGGAGAAGAGTTGGCGTCCCGGGGTGGCGATTCACCTCGCGGCGCCGCCCCCGGTCCGGTCGGCCGTCCCGTCGGACACCTCCGCGATCCCCACGGGGCGCCGCTCCGTGCGGGACACCTCGCACGCCTCCGCGATCAGCAGCGCGTGCCATGCCTCCCTGCCGTCGCACGGGTTGGGCAGTTCGCCCCGAACCAGCCTTACGAAAGCGTCCAGTTCCGCCTCGTAGGCCGGGCCGAACCGTTCCAGGAAGCCCGGCCAGGGGTTCGGCGGCGCGGCGGGGCCCAGCGGTTCCGCGGACGTGACCGGTGTGCGGTCGTCCAGTCCGACCGTGATCTGCCCCTTCTCACCCGCCAGTTCCATGCGTACGTCGTAACCGGCGCCGTTGCAGCGGGTGGCCGTCGCCGTGGCCAGGATGCCGTCATCAAGGGTCAGCAGCACCGCCGCCGTATCCACGTCACCGGCCGCCCGGAACATCCCGGGCCCGGCGTCCGACCCGACGGCGTACACCTCCGTCACCTCACGGCCCGTCACCCAGCGCAGCATGTCGAAGTCGTGCACCAGGCAGTCCCGGTACAGCCCGCCGGAGAGTGGCAGATACCCGGCGGGCGGCGGTGCCGGGTCCATGGTCATCGCCCGCACGGTGTGCAGCCGGCCCAGCGCCCCCGAGCGCACCGCCTCGCGCGCCGCGCCGTACCCCGCGTCGAACCTGCGCATGAAGCCCATCTGGAGGACGCTCCCCGCCCGCTCCACCTCGCGCAGCGCGCCGAGCGTCCCCGGCAGACCGAGCGCGATCGGCTTCTCGCAGAACGCGGGGAGCCCCGCCCGCGCGGCCCGCCCGACCAGATCCGCGTGCGACGACGTGGCCGAGGCGATCACCACGGCGTCCACCCCCGCGCCGAACACCTGGTCGGCACCGTCCGCGTGCTTGGCGCCGAGGTGGTCCGCGACCCGCGCGGCGCGCGCCCTGTCGGTGTCGGTCACCACCAGGGCGTCCACCCCTGGGTGGCGGGCCAGCACACCCGCGTGGAAGGAGCCGATCCGGCCGGTGCCGATGAGTCCGATGCGCATGGACCCAACGTGCCGCCCACCCGTGGCGCTGTCAACCATATGTCAGGACAACAGCACAATGGCGTGACAGGGCGACAGGGCGACAGGGCGACAGGACTACGGGAGCAACAGGACACCACGACGACAGGACGCCACGACACCGGACGCCACGACGACAGAACGACGTCACGACAGAACGACATGACTACCGGAGGCTCTGACGTCGGCGTTACCCTCCACGCGTGTCCAAACCCACCGCCGACCCCGCCGCACTCGAACTCGGCGTGGACCGCACGAGCCCGGTCCCCCTGTACCACCAACTGGCCCAGCAGCTGGAAGCGGCCGTCGAGGAGGGCCGGCTCGCCCCTGGCACCCTTCTCGGCAACGAGATCGACCTGGCCTCCCGGCTCGGCCTGTCCCGGCCCACCGTCCGCCAGGCCATCCAGTCACTGGTCGACAAAGGGATCATGGTCCGCCGCCGGGGCGTCGGCACACAGGTCGTGCACAGCGGGGTCGGGCGCCCGCTCGAACCGAGCAGCCTGTACGACGACCTGGAGGCCGCGGGCGGACACCCCACGACCCGCGTCCTGCGCAACACCGTGGAGCCCGCCGGTCCCCGGGTCGCCGACGTCCTCGGCGTCGCGGAGGGCAGCGACGTCCACCTCGTCGAGCGGATCCGGTACGCGCACGACGAACCGCTGGCTCTCCTGCGCAACCACCTGCCGCCCGGAACCGTCGACCTGGACACCGCGCGGCTGGAGAGCACCGGCCTCTACCGGATGCTGCGCGGCGCCGGCATCGCCATGCACAGCGCCCGCCAGTCCATCGGCGCCCGCCCGGCCACCGCGGAGGAGGCCGCCGTGCTCGCCGAGACCGAAGGGGCCGTTCTGCTCACGATGGAACGCACCACCTTCGACGACACCGGGCGAGCGATCGAATGCGGGTCCCACCTCTACCGGGCCTCGCGCCACTCCTTCGACTTCCAGCTGCTCGTACGGTGACGGCGTCCTCCGGATCGTCCGGCCGGTGACAGCTGCTCCCGGCCGGCTCGTACGGTGACGACCGTCACGCCCGGGGCTCCGCCCGCGGGAGCCCGGCCGGCCTCTCCGGGGAACGGCCGACCGTCGTCGGGCGGATCGCCGACGACCGTCACGCGGACCGTTGACGCCGGGGCGGTCCGCCGCTACAACTGCCCTCGGGGCGACCGGACACCCGTTCCTCCCGGCCCGTCCGCCGCCCTTCACCACGTATCACAGCGGGAGAGAGCCCACCGCGCACCGCCCCGAAGAGCCCCGCGCACCGCCCCCCGAGGACCCTCCCGCGTCCCGCACGGCACACCCCGCGCCGATGCCTGTGCCCCGCCCTGCCGGGCGGTCCCGTCGTCGACTCGGGGATACTTGGCCAGCCGGGCCGGGGGCGACACGCCCCCGGCCGACCACAGAGCACAGCGAGCAGCACAAGAAGGGCACGGCGTCGTGGCAAGGGTTCGGACAGGGGTACGTGCGATGGGCGCCGTGCTTGCGGCGGTGCTCGCGGCCTCCCTCGCGGGATGCAGCAGCACCGGTGGCAAGCGGGCGGAGGAGCGCGCGGCCCGGGCCGCCGCCGAGGGCCGCGCCGCGGTCGACACGCCCCGCTGGACCTTCGCCATGGTCACCCACTCCGGTGACGGCGACACCTTCTGGGACATCGTCCAGAGAGGCGCCGAGCAGGCTGCCGTCAAGGACAACATCAAGTTCCTGTACTCGCACCACGACGAGGCCCAGCAGCAGGCCCAGCTGGTCCAGGCCGCCATCGACCAGAAGGTCGACGGGCTGATCGTCACGCTCGCCAAGCCCGACGCGATGAAGGAAGTCGTCGCCAAGGCCACCCGGGCCGGGATACCGGTGATCACGGTGAACTCGGGCTCCGCCGAGTCCAAGCGGTTCGGCGCCCTCACCCACGTCGGCCAGGACGAGTTCATCGCGGGCGAGGCGGTCGGCGACGAGCTGAACGCGCGCGGTCGCAAGAAGGCCCTGTGCATCCTGCACGAGCAGGGCAACGTCGGCCACGAGCAGCGCTGTGCCGGGGCGAAGAAGACCTTCGACGGGCAGATGCAGAACCTGTACGTCGAGGGCACCAACATGCCCGACGTCCAGGCGTCCATCGAGGCCAAGCTCCAGGCCGACAAGAGCATCGACGCGGTCGTCACCCTCGGGGCGCCGTTCGCGGACGCCGCCGTGAAGGCGAAGAAGACCGCGGGCAGCACGGCCGAGATCGACACGTTCGACCTCAACGCCAAGGTCGCCACCGCCCTGGAGGACAAGACCCTCGGCTTCGCGGTCGACCAGCAGCCCTACCTCCAGGGGTACGAGGCCGTGGACCTGCTCTGGCTGTACCGCTACAACGGCGACGTGCTCGGCGGCGGGCGCCCGGTCCTCACCGGTCCGCAGATCATCACGGAGAAGGACGCCGCCGCGCTCGCCCCGTACACGAAGCGGGGGACCCGATGAGCGCCGCCGCGGATCCGGCCGCCCCGGCGGGCCCCGACGAACGGCTGCTGCGCACCTCCCCGCTGCGCAGGCTCCTCGGCCGTCCCGAACTCGGCTCGGTCGTCGGCGCTGCCGCCGTGTTCGTCTTCTTCGCGCTCGTTGCCGACAGCTTTCTGCGCGCCTCCAGCCTCGGCACGGTGCTGTACGCGGCCTCCACCATCGGGATCATGGCCGCCCCGGTGGCGCTGCTGATGATCGGCGGCGAGTTCGACCTGTCCGCCGGGGTGCTGGTCACCAGCTCCGCGCTGGTCTCGTCGATGTTCAGCTACCAGATGACCGCGAACGTCTGGGTCGGCGTCCTCGTGTCGTTGCTGGTCACTCTCGCCATCGGCGCGTTCAACGGCTTCATGCTGACCCGTACCAAACTGCCGAGCTTCATCATCACGCTCGGCACGTTTCTGATGCTGACCGGCCTGAATCTCGGCTTCACCAAGCTGATCAGCGGAACCGTGTCGACGAAGACCATCGGCGACATGGAGGGCTTCGACTCGGCCCGCCGGGTCTTCGCCTCGCAGTGGACCATCGGCGGCGTCGAGTTCAAGGTCACGATCCTGTGGTGGGCCGTGCTCGTCGCGATCGCCACCTGGATCCTGCTCCGCACCCGTTTCGGGAACTGGATCTTCGCCGTCGGCGGCGAGGCGGACGCGGCCCGCGCGGTCGGCGTCCCGGTGATCCGCACCAAGATCGGGCTCTACCTCGGGGTCGCCTTCGCCGCCTGGGTCTCCGGGCAGCACCTGCTGTTCTCGTACGACGTGGTGCAGTCCGGCGAGGGCGTCGGCAACGAACTGATCTATATCATCGCCGCGGTCATCGGCGGCTGCCTGATCACCGGCGGCTACGGCTCCGCGATCGGCTCCGCGGTCGGCGCCGTCATCTTCGGCATGACGAGCAAGGGCATCGTCTACGCGGAGTGGAACCCGGACTGGTTCAAGTTCTTCCTCGGAGCCATGCTGCTCCTGGCCACCCTGCTCAACGCATGGGTACGCAAGCGAGCGGAGGCGACGAAGTGATGGCCCCCCTGGCACCGGCCGACCGGGAGACGACCCGCCGGGCCCTCGTCGAGCTGGACCACGTCAGCAAGTTCTACGGCAACATCAAGGCGCTCACGGACGTCTCGCTGGAGGTCCACGCGGGGGAGATCTCCTGCGTGCTCGGCGACAACGGCGCCGGCAAGTCCACCCTGATCAAGATCATCGCGGGACTGCACCGGCACGACGCGGGCAGCTTCCTGATCGACGGTGAACAGACCGTCCTCGTCAACCCGCGCGACGCCCTCGACCGCGGCATCGCCACCGTCTACCAGGACCTGGCCGTCGTCCCGCTCATGCCGGTCTGGCGGAACTTCTTCCTCGGCTCCGAGCCGACGACCGGCGCGGGCCCCTTCAAGCGCCTCGACGTACGGCTGATGCGCGAGACGACCCGCACCGCACTGCTGCGCATGGGCATCGACCTGCGCGACGTCGACCAGCCGATCGGCACCCTCTCCGGCGGCGAGCGCCAGTGCGTCGCCATCGCGCGCGCCGTCCACTTCGGCGCCAAGGTCCTCGTCCTGGACGAGCCCACCGCCGCGCTCGGCGTCAAGCAGTCCGGGGTCGTCCTCAAGTACGTCGCGGCCGCCCGCGACGCCGGTCTCGGCGTGGTCCTCATCACGCACAACCCGCATCACGCGTATCTCGTCGGCGACCGTTTCGTCCTCCTCAAGCGAGGCGCCATGGCCGGCAGCCACACCCGGGAGAGCATCACGCTGGACGAGCTGACCCGCCAAATGGCAGGCGGCAGCGAGCTGGAGGAGCTCAGCCACGAGCTGGAACGGGCGACGGAACCGGGCCGTCCGCAGGGGTCGGACCAGCCGTAGGACCGCGCCTGCGGCGGCCGGACCCCCGGCGGGCGCGCCGTCCGGCGCCTCCCCGGGGGACCGGGCAGTGGCAGAATCGAGGCCGACGGGCGCAGTCCGCCGCCGGGGAAGCACCCGCCCCCGGCCCCCCGACCCCGCAGGGACGATGAGCACGTACCGCGACTTCACCCACCGCGGCTCCGCCCGCGCCACCGTCCTGCGGACCGTGGGCACCCGCGAGCGCCGCTCGCACCTCACCGCGCCGAGAGTGCCCACTGTCGGCATCGATATCGGCGGTACGAAGGTGATGGCCGGCGTCGTCGACGCCGACGGCAACATCCTGGAGCAGCTGCGCGCCGAGACGCCGGACAAGTCCAAGAGCCCCAAGGTCGTCGAGGACACCATCGTCGAGCTGGTCCTGGACCTCTCCGACCGGCACGACGTGCACGCCGTCGGCATCGGAGCGGCCGGCTGGGTCGACGCGGACCGTTCCAAGGTGCTGTTCGCCCCCCACCTCGCCTGGCGCGACGAACCGCTGCGCGACGCCCTCGCCTCCCGCCTCGTCGTCCCCGTCATGGTCGACAACGACGCCAACACGGCCGCCTGGGCGGAATGGCGCTTCGGCGCGGGCCGGGGCGAGGACCACCTCGTCATGATCACGCTCGGCACCGGCATCGGCGGCGCGATCCTGGAGGAGGGGCGGGTCAAGCGCGGCAGGTTCGGGGTCGCCGGGGAATTCGGCCACATGCAGGTGGTGCCCGGCGGACACCGCTGCCCGTGCGGGAACCGCGGCTGCTGGGAGCAGTACAGCTCCGGCAACGCCCTCGTCCGAGAGGCCAAGGAGCTGGCCGCCGCCGACTCACCGGTGGCGCACGGCCTCATCGAGCGCGTCAAGGGCAACATCCCCGACATCACCGGACCGCTCATCACCGAACTGGCCCGCGAGGGCGACGCGATGTGCGTCGAGCTCCTCCAGGACATCGGCCAGTGGCTCGGCGTCGGCATCGCCAACCTGGCCGCCGCGCTCGATCCCTCCTGCTTCGTCATCGGCGGCGGCGTCAGCGCCGCCGACGACCTGTTGATCGGCCCCGCCCGGGACGCCTTCAAGCGACACCTCACCGGCCGCGGCTACCGCCCCGAGGCCCGCATCGCCAAGGCGCAGCTCGGCCCGGAGGCGGGTATGGTCGGCGCCGCCGACCTCGCCCGGCTGGTGGCCCGAAGATTCCGCCGCACCAACCGACGCCGCGTCGAACGGTACGAGCGGTACGCACAGATCTACGACCAGGCCGCGAGCACCATCCGAAACACCCGCAGCACCCGCACCTTTTAGGGATTGCCACAGACATGACCGCAGCCGAACACGTCGTCCTGCCGCGCCAGTCCCCGCCTCCCGACGACAAGCCGCCGCAGGACCGGCGCCGGACGATCCGACGCCGTCTGATCACCGCGACCATCATCGTCCTGCTCATCGGCATCCCGGCCGGCTATCTGCTGATCTCCGCCGGGCAGAGCCGCCGAGCGGGCCAGAACAAGGAGGCCGAGGCGGCGGCGCAGGGGCTCCAGGAGGGCTGGCCGTCCCGGTTGCAGCGCCGGATCTACGAGCTGCCGATGCCCGGCAACTCGCTGGACGTCCAGTACTACGAGACGAACAACTGGAAGGTCAGCCGGCTGTACGTGGAGTTCCGCACCACCTCCGCCGGACTCGACCGGTTCCTGAGCCGGCTGGGCAGCGGCCGCGCCGCGCTGGAGCCGGGCAAGGTGACCATCGGCGCGCGCGACCAGCAGATCTCCGGGTGGAGCTTCGGCCCCGGCATCCAGTGGGCGGGCACCACGCACACCAACAAGGACCCGCGGCCTACCCAGGACATCACCGTGAACATGGCCGACCCGATGAACCCCGTCGTGTACGTCGTGTCCGCGGCGATCCCCTGAGCCGGGCCCCCGCTCACAGGCCGAGGCCGCCCAGACGGGCCTCGTACCGTTCGACGGTGCGCTGGGGGACCCGCAGCATGCGGGCGGCCGCCTTGGTGCCCTTGAGCTGCCGGACCAGGTACCACAGCTGCACGTCGGCCGACTTCGGGGCGGGGCGGATGAACGCCAAGACCTTCGGCCATGCCTGCCTCTGCGCGGCCGTCGTGATGCCGTCCATCAGCTGCCGGCGCGGCCATACCCGCGGCCGACCCGGCTCGATGCCCCGCACGGCTTGATCTTCACCGTGGAGCCGGCCTCGGGGAAGAAGACCTCCTCGTCGCCGGATTTTGCAGAGCGGTTCCGTTCACGGTTCATCGGGATCCGCACCGTCTGCATCAGCGCATACACGTAATGGGCCGCCCCCCGAAGAGGAATGCGGCCCATCAGTGTGGGGTCTGCGCGGTGATCGCGTCAGAGACGGCGAAGACCAGTCGTCCGCGATTCGCAACGACGATCGAGGATTCCTGCCCTGCGGCCTGAGCCGGAAGACCTGCGGCCTGAGCGGGAAGAACTGCCCGCCCCTCGGGGTGCTGTGACCAGCCCCGGGAACTCCACCGGTCCACCGGCCGGGCTGATCCCGCTGCCCCGGCGTCGACCGTGTCGTGCCGGGGCAGCCACAGCCGTCAGGTTCCGTCTTCCGCCGCCACCGGCTTGGGGATCAGGAAGGACGCCGCGGTGGCGAGGCCCAGCAGGACGACGCCCGCGATCATGCCGGCGACATAGCCGTCGGCTGATGCCGGGTCGGCGGGCTGGAAGGCCGTCTGGACCGCGTAGAGCGCCGCGAAACTGAGCCCGGCCCCGAGGTTGAACGCGCCGGCGTTCAGCCCGGGCAGGAATCCGGGGTTCTCACGCGGGGACAGCACGATGCCGAGTCCGTTGAGCACGATGTTGCCCACGCCCGCGTAGGTGATGCCGACCAGGAGCGAGGCCACGAGCAGCAGGGCACGCGACTGGGCGTCCAGGGTGAGGATCATCAGGACGACGGAAGCGGCCGCGCCGATCAGGCCCAGACGCAGGATACGGCGGTAACCGAAGCCGGCGGCGAGCCGGCCGGCGATGGGACCCATGGCAAGCCCGGCCAACGCATACGGCGTGAGCGTCCACCATGCGGACTGTTCGGCGGACATGCCGAGCCCGGCGTGTGCGTCCTGGGCGAACGCCGGGATCAGCCCGTTCATGACGGCGAACACACCGGTCATGGTGAGCACGGTGGTCAGCAGCGTTGCCCAGGTCGCGCGCTGTCGCAGGTGCCGGGTGGCGACCAGCGGGTGCCCGCTCCTGCTCTCGGTCCGCCAGAACAGGGCGAAGGCGATGACGGCCACGACGACAAGGACGGCGACGAGCGGCCAGTTCGCGGCGCCGAGCTTGCCGGCCTCGTTCAGCGCGATCAGCAGTGCTCCGACGGAGACGACCAGCAGTGTGACGCCGGGCCAGTCCATCCGGGACGCGGCGGCCGCCTTGGTCTCCGGTGTCATGGTGGCGACCAGGACCGCGGCGATCGCGGCCACCACGGCCATCACCCAGAACACCGAGGCGAAGCCGTGCTTGTCGGCGAGGAACCCGCCGACGAGGGAGTCGACCCCGGCGATACCACCGTTGACGGCGGTGATCACGCCCAGCAGGGTGCCGTACTTCTTCGGCTCGGTGACCTCGACCCGCAGCATGATCAGGCACAGCGGCACCGTAGGCCCGGACACGCCCTGGATGATGCGGCCGACGAACAGCATCGGCACGTTCTGTGCCAGCGCGGAGACCACGCAGCCGACCGCCATGAGCGCCATCATCGCGACCAGCACCCGGCGGCGGCCGATGATGTCGCCCAGCCTCGGCAGGAACAGCGAGAACAGGGCCGCGGAGGTGAAGAACGCGGTCTGGGTGAGCCCGATCTCGGCCGAAGTGGCGCCCAGGCTGTCCTCGATGCTCTTCAGTGCCGGGCTGAGCATGCTGGCGTTCAGCTGGAAGGCGAAGCACGCCATGAGGAGCGCGGCGAGCAGCACGCCCACCCGGACCGGACGCCGGTCGGTGACCGGCCTCGGCCCGTCCGGGACGGCTTTGGTACTGGTGGAGACGTTCATTCGGCGCCGTCACCGATCCGCGTCAGGGCGTCCACGACGAGGTTCCAGAAGCGCTCGTGGTCGAGCTTGACGGCGACCTGGGTGTGGCAGTCGGGCGGGGCGGGCGCCCGGAAGTCGGTCACGGTCATGCCGAGGGTCAGCCCGCCGGTGAGCTCGATGTCCACCGGGGCCTTGCGCACCGTCATGACGGTCGGGTCGATGACGTAGGCGACGGCGCACGGGTCATGCACCGGAGGGTGCTCGAAGCCCTGCGCCTCGAGGTAGGTGGCGCCGAAGAAGTCGAGCAGCTCGCCCACGAACGCCGCCGGCTTGGTGCCGACCGCGGCGATCTTCTTCCGCACCTCCGGGGTCGCGAGCGCCTGGTGGGTCAGGTCGAGACCCACCATGGTGACCGGCCAGCTCTCGTTGAAGACGATGTGCGCGGCCTCCGGGTCGATGATGATGTTGAACTCGGCGACCGCGCTCCAGTTGCCCTCGTGGTATCCGCCGCCCATCAGCACGACCTCGCGGACGCGGGAGGCGATGCGCGGCTCCTTGCGTACGGCGAGCGCGATGTTGGTCAGGCCGGCCGTGGGGACGATGGTGATCTCGCCCGGCTCATGGGACATCACCGTGTCGATGATGAGGTCCACGGCGTGGCGGCGGTCCAGCTCCAGGGTCGGTTCGGGCAGCACCGGGCCGTCGAGTCCCGACTCGCCGTGGATGTCCGGCGCCGTCTCGATGGTCCGCACCAGCGGCCGCGGACTTCCCGCGGCGAAGGGAATCCCGGTGATGCCGGCGATACGCGCCACGGACAACGCGTTGCGCGTCACCTTCTCCAGCGTCTGGTTGCCGACCACGGTGGTCACGGCGACCAGATCCACGTCCGGATTCCCGTACGCGAGGAGCATGGCAATCGCGTCATCGTGTCCGGGGTCGCAGTCCAGGATGATCTTTCTCGCCATCAAAAGAGCCCCTTCGCTCAGCTGAACAGTTTGAGGTGGATCTCGGCCAGCGCCGCAACAGGGCTACTGCACAGAGTGCGCCGGTACGGTTCCCCGACCGCCATTGCGGTCCACGCCGACATGCGGCGCCGACCCACGGGCGGGCAGTGAAACGGACGGGTACCGCGCACTCCTCCTTGATCACGCGGTGGGAAAACGTTGGGAGAACGATCTGGGAAATCGTTCTCCGAGAACTTTGCGCACCGACGCCCATGATGTCAATGGGTGAAGTCTTATCTCACGTTGTGACCCGTTTGGGACAGCGGATCACCGTCTGGGCACGGGGAACGGCCGGTGATAACGTTTGCCAACTCCCCGTAGGCATCCGCCCGCTTCACGCGGCCGGACCAGAAGAACAGGGCAGGCGATCCGAAGTGGCGGAAGTAACACTGCGAGACGTGGCTCGGCATTCGGGCTGTTCTGTCGCCACGGTGTCCCGGGTGCTCGCCGGCAGCCGCCCGGTCGGCGCGGAAACCGCCCGGCGGGTACGTGCGGCCGTCGACAGTCTCGGCTACCGGCCCAACCACGTGGCCCGCGCGTTGCGCAGCCGCTCGACAGGCACCATCGGCCTCGTCCTGCCGCAGATCACCAACCCGTTCTACCCCACTCTGGTACGGGAACTGACGCGCGCGCTGCACACCCACGACCGTGCCGTGATCCTCGCCGACTGCGACGACGACCCGATGACCGAAGCGGCCCGGATCGACGCCCTGCTGGCCCGGCAGGTCGACGCCCTGCTCGTCGTCCCGGTCGACGAGAAACGCAGCGTGGCCGCGGTGACCGGCGCAGCGGCCCGGGTGCCGTTGGTGCTGCTGGACCGAGGTTGCGGCCCCGGCGTCGCCGACTCCGTGGTCGTCGACAACGCCGCTGGCATACAGCTCGTGCTGGACCACCTCGCGGCCGCGGGGCGTCGCCGTCCGTGCTTCGTCGGGGCTGCGGGCACCGCCTCGGCGGCGGTCGAACGCCGCGCCGCGTACGAGTCCGGCGCCGGCGCACTGGACTCGCAGGCGCCCGGACGTGTCGAACTCGGTGAATTCTCCGTCGAGTGGGGGCGGGCCGCGGTGGACCGGGTGCGCGCACACCGCCCGGACGCCATCGTCTGTGCCAACGATCTGATCGCCATCGGTGCACTGCAACGACTGCGACAGCTGGGAGTGGACGTCCCGGGGGAGATCGCCGTCACCGGCTTCGACGACATCCCCATGGCGAGCCTCACCGACCCCGGCGTGACCACCGTCCGCCAACCCGTTGCCGAACTGGCCGCGGAGGCCGCCCGGTTGCTGGACCGGCGGCTGGCCGGCGAGAAGGCAGGCCCGAGCCGCACCGTACGACTCGGTCCGGAACTCGTCGTCCGCGGCTCCAGCACGACGGACCGCAGCGGTCCGGCCGACGCCGCGCCCGGTGCCGACGCGGCCTGGGCCCGGGAACCTGCCGGAGACCCGGCGTCATGACCGTGGTCGGCATCCGGGGCTGACCGGTTGCCGGCCTGGCGCCCCGATCCCCGCCTCCACGCACCCGGCACGCCGCACCGTGTGTCATCCCGTCGGCGCCCCGGCGGGATGACAGTTGAGCATTCCCGTTCGCTTCACAGCACGGAGACTTCCTCCGCGCTCGGGTAGGACTCCTGCGCGCCCTGCCGGGTGACGGCCACCGCACCGACCCTGACGGCGAACGCGGCGGCCTCGGCCAGCTGCTCTCCCAGGCCGAGCCGCCAGGCCAGGGCGGCGGTGAACGCATCGCCCGCCCCCGTCGTGTCCACGGCCTCGACCTTGGGGCTCGGTACGAGTACGACGTCACCCGTACGGCCGTCGGCGACGAGCGCGCCCGCCGCACCCAGCGTGACCACGACCGACCGCGGGCCGAGCTTCAGCAGTGCTCGCGCCCACTCCTGAGGCGTGGCGCCGGCGGTTTCCCCCAGTATGTAGCGCGCCTCGTGCTCGTTGACGACCAAGGGGTCGCAGGCGGCCAGCACGTGATCGGGCAGGGGTGCGGGCGGGGACGGGTTCAGAACCAGCCGGGTATCGGGGGATATGGCACCGGCCACCTCGGCAACCGTCTCCAGCGGAATCTCCAGCTGAACGGACACGACCCGCGCCGCCTCGAAGAGGGGTCCGGCCGCCCGGACGTCCTCCGGGGTCAGCCGGGCATTGGCACCCGGCGACACCACGATGCTGTTGTCGCCGGAGGGGTCCACGGTGATCAGTGCGACTCCGGTCGGCGCCCCGCCCACGAGGACGCCCCCGGTGTCCACTCCGGCGGCCCGCTGCGATTCGAGCAGCAGGCGGCCGTGGGCGTCGTCGCCGACCCGTGCCAGCAGCGCAGTGACGGCCCCGAGGCGGGCGGCGGCCACCGCCTGGTTCCCTCCCTTGCCGCCCGGGTGGACGGCAAGATCGGAACCGAGCACGGTCTCACCGGGTGCCGGCCGGCGTTCGACACCGATGACCAGGTCGGCGTTGGCCGAGCCCACAACCAGCAGGTCGTACTGGTGGTGGTCGTTGACGTGCATTGTTCCTGCTTTCCGGGGTCGGACGCTGCTCAGGCGCTGTTCGGGAGAATTCGGCAACATTCTTCTCGGTGACTACCTTGAACTGGCACCTTGACCATGCTAACGACCTTCTTTCCCTCTGCGGCTCGCACCGCGTTCCGCACGGCGTCGGCCCAGTTCCTCGGGCCGCGACTCCGGCCGCCTTCGTCTCCGCCCGGGCGCACGCCTCCGTCTGCGCGAAGAAGGGGCCGTTGATCGGCGAACGCCGTCATCTCCCGCCGGGCGGAGCCCGGTTCGTGTGCCTTGGTCTTGCGTACGCCTTCGACACGCAGCAACTCGTCCCGGGTGCTCACGGGCTGCTACTCCGGTTCGCCGCGGATTCGCCGCACGAGCTGCGTACGACAAGGCGGGCGGGAAAGGTGACGGACTGAGGGGAGCGTCCCTCGACAATGTCGACGAGGGCGTGCACGGCGGCGCGGCCGAGTTCGCCGGTCGGCTGGGCGATCGCCGTAATCGGCGGATCGGTATGCAGGAACCACGGAATGTCGTCGAAGGCCGCCAGTCCGATGTCCTGCGGGACGCGCAGTCCCCGCGCCCGGATCGCGTCCAGCGCGCCGAGTGCCATCAGGTTGTCGGCGGCGAACACGACCTCGGGCGGTTCGGGAAGCGTCAGGAAGCGCTCGGTGACACGGCATCCGCTGTCCGCCTGGAAATCGCCCTGGCCGATGTAGCTGTCGGGCAGCGCGAGTCCGTGCTCGCGCATCGCCTCGCGGAAGGCTTCGACTCGCTCGTCGCCCGTGGTGGTGGCCGGGCCCGCGATGATCGCCAGCCTGCGGTGGCCGAGGCGGTGCAGGTGGGCGACGAGGTCCCGGACGGCGGCGCGGCCGTCGGTACGCACCACGGGCACGTCCACGCCTTGGATCCAGCGGTCGACGAACACCATCGGTGTGCCGCCCGCCGCCGCACCGGGCATGAACGGCGAACTGCCGTCGGCCGGGGAGACGAGGAGCCCGTCGATCCGACGGTCGAGGAGCGTACGGATGTGATGTTCCTGCAGGTCGGGGCGTTCGTCGGCGTTTCCGATGATGACGCTGTAGCCGAGCGCGCGGGCCTCCTCCTCGACGAAGCGCGTCAGTTCGGTGAAGTACGGGTTGAGTACGTCACTGATGACCAGGCCGAGGGTGCGTGTCTGATCGGTGCGCAGCGAACGGGCGACGGCGTTGGGCCGGTAGCCGAGGACCTCGACGGCGGCGAGGACACGCGTGCGCGCGTCGGGGCTGACGGAGGGATGGCCGTTGAGAACGCGAGAGACCGTGGCGACGGACACCCCCGCCTCGGCCGCCACATCCTTGATGCTCGCCATTTTCCGGACCACCTCCTTGCGGTTCCCGTGGCCTCGAAACCAGCGACTCGCCGCCGTGGAATCGATTACATGGAAGATTGGAATCGATTACGTGACCGAAAACAAGACCTCACCCGCTAGCCGAGACCAGATCGTGACGAAGCGCCCGCAGCATTCGCGGCACCGCCGCCCAGTCCTTCCTCCTGCCTTCCCGATCGCCCACGCCAACCACCGGAACTCACCGACTGGCTCGACACCCTCCAACTCGCCGACCCAACCGCCCGCCGCTGCGAGGATGTGCCGTCGTGGTCATCCACCACTGGAAGCACTGGGCCCGTTGCTGCTCCGGTTCATCGAGCAGGGCGTTGGCGCCACCGGGATCCGCCCTGGCGTGATCGGCGAGGTCGGCAGCGTGTGGGTGACGGCCCTGGCTCCCGCCGGGCGTCGTCTGTAACCGGACAGCGAAAGCTGACCGCACGGCGCTCAGACGGCCGAGCCGAAGCTGGAAGACGCCCACACGGTGACGTACAGGGCCACTGCGTCGATCGGATACAGCTCGGGCAGGCCGATTGCCGGGATCAGTACGCCGGCCGGCAGCGGGCCCCCACCAAGCCGGCCTGGCCGACCGCTGGGCCGAGGGCGTTGGCGGCGGGCAGTTCCTCGGCCCTGGGCCCCCGAGGTTCCGGCAGCGCCGGTCCTGTCGTGGCGAGCGGCACAAGAGCCGTTAGGTTGGGACCGGTCATGCGGGATTTTGTGACAGATGAAGGTGTGAACCCGTGAGCGAAGCCAAGATCGAAACGCTGCAGTACCGCTTTGACGGGCCAGAAGACGCACCAGTCCTGATCCTGGGACCGTCCCTCGGTACTACATGGCACATGTGGGACCGGCAGATACCGGAGCTCACCCAGCGCTGGCGGGTCCTCCGCTTCGACCTGCCCGGCCACGGCGGCGCCCCCGCCCGCCCGGCCGCCGCCGTCACCGAACTCTCCGACCAGCTGCTCGCCACCCTCGACGCACTGGGCGTGCGGCGCTTCGGGTACGCGGGCTGCTCCATCAGCGGAGCGATCGGCGCCGACCTCGCGCTGCGGCATCCGCACCGGATCGCCTCGCTCGCCCTGGTCGCAGCCTCGGCCCGGTTCGGCAGCGCCGACGAGTTCCGCCAGCGCGGGGTGGTCGTCCGCACCAACGGGCTGGAGCCGATGGCCCGCACCGCTCCCGAGCGCTGGTTCACCCCCGCGTTCGCCTCCGCGCAGCCGGCCATCGTCGAGTGGGCCGTCCAGATGGTCCGCACCACCGACCCCGGCTGCTACATCGCCGCCTGCGAGGCCCTGGCCGCCTTCGACATCCGCGCCGGACTCGGCCGCATCACCGTCCCGACCCTCGTCCTGGTCGGTGCCGAGGACCGGGTGACCGGGCCGGGCGACGCCCGCACCCTGGTCGCGGGCATACCGGACGCCCGGCTCGCCCTCGTCCCCGGAGCCGCCCACCTCGCCCCGGTCGAACAGCCCGCGGCCGTGACCGATCTGCTCCTCACCCACTTCTCCACGGCCTGGCAGGACACCCTCGCGGGCATCCCGATGCCCGCCGACACCCCGCGGCTCTCGGCCCCCGTGCTGCCCGTCGCGGAGATCACCGCCGCCGAACGGCCCGAGCCCCCGGCCACCGGGCGGCCCGACCCGTACGACCAGGGGCTGAAAGCGCGCCGCGAGGTGCTCGGCAACGCCCATGTGGACCAGACCACGGGGGAGACCGACGACTTCACGGACGACTTCCAGGAACTCCTCACGCGGTACGCCTGGGGCGAGGTGTGGACCCGCGAGGGCCTGGACCGCCGCACCCGCAGTTGCGTCACGATCGCCGCGCTGGTCGCCGGAGGGCACCTGGACAGCCTCGCCGCCCATGTCCGGGGCGCCCTGCGCAACGGCGTCGCACCGGTGGAGATCAAGGAGGTGCTGATGCAGACCGCCGTGTACTGCGGCGTCCCGGCCGCGAGCGCCGCGTTCTCGGTCGCCCGGACCGTGATCCGGGAAGAAACCACGCCCCGGCCGTAGCAGGATGGGCCCCATGAACGCTGTGAACCCCGCGCACCTCACGCTGACCAAGAAGAAGCACTCCTGCGTCCGGCTGGAGAAGGAGGGGCGGACGCTGGTCGTCGACCCGGGCGGCTTCTCCGAGGAGGACGCCGCCGTCGGCGCCGAGGCGATCCTGGTGACGCACGAGCACCCCGACCACTTCGACGAGCGGCGGCTGCGCGCCGCCCTGGAGGCCGACCCCGCCGTCGAGATCTGGACGCTGCGCAGCGTCGCCGACCGGCTCTCCGCTGCCTTCCCCGGCCGGGTCCACACGGTCGGTCACGGCGACACGTTCACCGCGGCGGGCTTCGACGTGCAGGTGCACGGCGAGCTGCACGCGGTGATCCACCCCGACATCCCGAGGATCACCAATATCGGCTTCCTGGTGGACGGCGCGGTCTTCCACCCCGGCGACGCGCTCACCGTCCCCGACCACCCGGTCGACACGCTGATGCTTCCCGTGATGGCCCCCTGGAACAAGATCTCCGAGGTCATCGACTACGTGCGCGAGGTCGGGCCGCGCCGCGCCATCGACATCCACGACGCCCTGCTCACCGATCTCGCCCGGCCGGTCTACGACAGCCAGATCGGTGCGCTCGGCGGCGCCGACCACGGCCGACTGGCCCCCGGGGACTCCACCGGCCTGTGACCTCCCGCCGGAGCGAAGGGCGCTAGGTTTACGTACATGCGCATCGCCACCTGGAACGTCAATTCGATCACCGCCCGGCTCCCGAGGCTGCTGGCCTGGCTGGAGAGCACCGGCACGGACGTGCTGTGCATCCAGGAGACCAAGTGCACCGCCGAACAGTTCCCCACCGAGCAGCTCCGCGAGCTGGGCTACGAATCGGCGGTCAACGCCACCGGCCGGTGGAACGGGGTCGCACTGGTCTCCAGGGTCGGTCTGTCCGATGTCGTGACGGGCCTGTCCGACGGCCCCGACTACGAGGGCGTGCAGGAGCCGCGGGCGATCTCCGCGACCTGCGGCCCGGTCCGGGTCTGGTCGGTGTATGTGCCCAACGGCCGCGAGATCGAGCATGCGCACTACGCGTACAAGCTGCGCTGGTTCGAGGCCCTTCAGAAGGCGGTCGCCGCGGACGCGGCGGGCGCGCAGCCGTTCGCGGTCCTCGGCGACTTCAACGTGGCCCCGACCGACGAGGACGTCTGGGACCCGGCCCTCTTCGAGGGCGCCACGCACGTCACCCCCGCCGAACGCGCCGCCCTCGCCGCGCTGCGCCAGGAGGGCCTGTCCGACGTCATGCCCCGTCCCCTCAAGTACGACCGCCCGTACACCTTCTGGGACTACCGCGAGCTGCGCTTCCCGAAGAACAAGGGCATGCGCATCGACCTCGTCTACGGCAACGCGCCCTTCGTCGCGGCGGTCCAGGACAGCTACGTCGACCGGGAGGAGCGCAAGGGCAAGGGCGCGTCCGACCACGCCCCGGTGGTCGTGGACCTCGGCCTCTGACGCCGTGGACCGGGGCCCCGCCGTTGCCGCGCGGCCGTTGTCAGTGGCCGCCGATACGGTGGTTGCCGTCCTTATCCCGCTTGCTGGCTGCTTGCTGAGACCAGGACAGCCCCGCCCGTTCAGCGCCGGGCGGGGCCTCGGCCGTCCTCGGACCGGTCGGCCGCCTACCGGACGGCGGGCACGCCGTCCCGGCTCCGCTCGGCGGTCGTCCGGCGCGTCCCGAGCATGGTCCAGCCGGTGCCCAGCGCCAGGACCATCAACAGCGCGCTCACCCACAGCGGCGACCGGAAGCCGAACCCCGCGTCGATCGCGAGCCCGCCGAGCCAGGGCCCGAGCGCGGCGCCCACATTGAACGCGGACGTCGCGAACGAGCCGGACAGCGTCGGCGCGTCGGCCGCCAGCCGGAACACCCACGACATCAGTGCCGTCCCCGTGCCGAAGGCGAGCATCCCCTGCACGAGGACGAGGAGCACCGTCGCGACCGGGCTGCCGGCGGTCAGCGCGAACACGGTCCAGCCGACGGCGAGGAGGGCCAGCCCGCCCGCGGTGAGCGCGACCGGCCGCGCGTCCACGACCCGCCCGGTGATGGTGACCCCGATGAACGAGCCCAGGCCGAACAGGGCGAGCAGCACCGGCACCCAGCCCTGGCCGAGCCCGGTGACGCGGGTGGCGAGCGGTTCGACGTAGGAGAACGCGCAGAACGTCGCTCCCTGTACGAGCGCCATGGTCAGCAGCGTCAGCAGCAGCCGCGGACCGGTCAGGGCCCGCAGCTCGGTCCCGGCGGACGCCGGGACGGACTCCGTCCGGCCTCCCGGGACCGTCCTGGCGATCACGACGGCGGCCGGGACGCAGACCAGGGACACCGCCCAGAACGCCGACCGCCAGCCCAGGTGTCCGCCCAGCACCGCCCCGGCGGGCACGCCCGCCACGCAGGCGACGGTGACGCCCCCGACCACCACGGCCGTGGCACGCGCCCGGGCCCCGGGGCCGACCAGGGACACCGCGGTCACCAGCGCCACGGCCCAGAATCCGGCGTTCGCGAGCGCCCCGACGACACGTGTCGCCAGGAGCACCCCGTAGTACGGGGTGAGCGCCCCCACGATGTGGACGGCGCCGAAGACGCAGAGGAAGAACAACAGGGCGCGGCGGCGCGGCCAGCTCCGGCTGAAGAGAGCCATGAGCGGCGCCCCGGCGATCATCCCGACCGCGAAGGCCGAGGTGAGCAGCCCGGCGGCGGGAATGGACACATGAAGGTCGGCGGCGATGTCCGAGACCAGACCGGAGAGCATGAACTCTGACGTGCCCTGGGCGAAGACGGCGAGCCCGAGCGCGTATACGGCGAATGGCATGAAGGAACCCCATGAACGGCTGACGGATGGACCGGGTGGAGGGGTGCGGGCCGCGCCCGGACGTCGTGACGGGACGACGGTCGGCGACGCGGAAGACGTCCGGGTTTCCGGGACGGAACCGGCCGGGCGGTGAACGCCGGGACGGGAAACCCGCGCACGAGCGCGGACGGGGAAACGCGCGGCCCACACGAGGACGGTCCGCGGCGGCAGCCGGGCAGGAGCGGCACTCCCGGCGGCTACGGCCGTGGGGGGAGCGCACTCGACTCTGACATGGCCACCGGGGGACCGGTGGCTAGCCTCTGTTCGCCTCGGGGCTGGACATGGCCGCGAAGCTACCAGCCGACGCCGGTGCGCCGCCACCCCGTGCCCGGTCCGCGGGCCGGTGCGGGGGTACGGGGCCCGTTCCCGGCCCGTACCCGGACGGCGGCCCGCGCGCCCTGTGGTGCGTATTCCGGATGGGATGCGACCCTGACTGGTATGAACATCCCTTTCCTGGACAACTGGCTTAAGCGGAACGATGGTACGCGGGGGCCGGGGCTCGCCTCGGCCGTGGCGGCCGATCCCGAAGGCGTGGCGGAGCTGCTCGCCGAGTGCGAACTGCTGCGCGTCCGGGCGGAGCAGCGGGGCCTCGAACTGGACGACAGTCCGGCCTCGTTGGCGGCCCTCGACCAGTTGCCGCCGCGCTGGCGCGATGATCCCGAGGAACTTCCCTGGCTGGGCAACGACGCGGGGCTGTATCTCGGCACGGTCCTGGTGCGCAATGTCCCCGGCGCGGCGTGGAGCATCTGGTCGAGCGGGCGCCCCGTGGTGCGGCTCGCCTCGGGGCGGGAGATCGACGTCGTCGAGGCGGGGCTGGACTGGGCGATGGCCGGAAGCCCCGAGCTCTCGCAGGTGTACGCGGAGTCGGCCGAGGGATAGGGCTCTCCGTAAAATCGAAAAAGAATCCTTATGCCCTGTTTATGCGTGTCGCCGGTGAAGCCCCTTTTCCCGCTGGATAGTTTGCGCTGACCTCGACGAAGCGAAGAGTGGGTGGGGCAGCGCATGGCCGTCGATCCGTTGATCGAACTGCGGGACGTCAACAAGTACTACGGACGGTTGCACGTACTGCGGGACATCGATCTCACCGTCGGCCGCGGCGAGGTGGTGGTGATCATCGGCCCCTCCGGCTCCGGCAAGTCGACGCTCTGCCGGACCATCAACCGGCTGGAGACCATCGAGTCGGGCCGCATCGTGATCGACGGCAGGCCCCTTCCCGACGAGGGGAAGGCGCTCGCCGGGCTCCGCGCCGAAGTGGGCATGGTCTTCCAGTCGTTCAACCTCTTCGCGCACCGGACCGTGCTGGCCAATGTCTCGCTCGCCCAGCTCAAGGTCCGCAAGCGGAAGAAGGACGAGGCCGACCGGCGCTCCCGGGAACTGCTGGAGCGGGTCGGACTCGCCGCGCACGCCGACAAGTTCCCCGCCCAGCTCTCCGGCGGCCAGCAGCAGCGGGTGGCCATCGCCCGCGCCCTCGCCATGGATCCCAAGGCCCTTCTCTTCGACGAACCCACCTCGGCCCTCGACCCCGAGATGATCAACGAGGTTCTCGAAGTCATGCGGCAGCTCGCCCGGGACGGCATGACCATGGTCGTCGTCACGCACGAGATGGGCTTCGCCCGCTCCGCCGCGAACCGCGTGGTCTTCATGGCCGACGGCCGGGTCGTCGAGGACCGCACTCCCGAGGCGTTCTTCACCGCCCCGGAGAGCGACCGCGCCAAGGACTTCCTGTCCAAGATCCTCAAGCACTGACGGGGGCTCCCTGTTGCGTACGAGAAGAGTTCTGGCCGCCTGCGCCGGTCTCCTGCTGGCCGTGCTGGCCGCCGGATGCGGGAAGGAGGGCAGCCCGCCGGTGAAGGGGCCGAGGCCCGACCAGCTGCCCGTCTACCGGGTCGACACCGCCTTCCGGCTTCCCCAGTCGCCGACCTGGACCGCGGCGAGGAAGCGCGGCTTTCTGCGGGTGGGGGCCAAGGAGGACCAGCCGTACCTCGGCGAGAAGGACCCGGCCACCGGAACCTACTCCGGATTCGACATCGAGATCGCCCGGATGACGGCCGCCTCGCTCGGCTTCGACCCGAAGACCATCCGCTTCCGGACCATCGCCTCCGCCAACCGCGAGACGGCGCTGCAGAACGGCCAGATCGACTTCTACGTCGGCACCTACACCATCAACGACCTGCGCAAGAAGCTCGTCGGCTTCGCCGGGCCCTACTACATGGCCGGCCAGTCGCTGCTCGTGCGCACCGACGAGCACGACATCCACGGTCCCCAGGACCTGGCCGGCAGGACGGTCTGCTCGGCGGCGGGATCGACCCCGTACCAGCGCATCGCCGCCGAATACCCGAAGGCGGTCCTGGTCTCCTACGACACGTACTCGATCTGCGTCGACAACCTGCTCACCTACCAGGTCGACGCCGTCACCACCGACGACGCGATCCTGCTCGGCTTCGCGGCCAAGGCGCCCGACGAGCTGAAGGTGGTCGGCAAGCCGTTCTCGAGGGAGCCGTACGGCATCGGCGTCCCGCGGAGCGACAACGCGCTGCGGTTCGCCATCGACGACGCCCTGGAGGCCAACGAGCGCAACGGCAACTGGAAGAAGGCGTTCGAGGCCACGCTCGGTCTGTCCGGAACGCCCGCGCCGACCCCGCCGCCCATCGACCGCTACCCGGCCGGCTGAGAGGACGGGACACGACATGGACGTACTCACGCACAACTTCTCGCTGTACGGCAAGGGCTTCCTCGGTACCGTCGAGCTGACCGTCTACTCCTCCGCCCTGGCCCTGCTGCTCGGCTTCGTCATGGCCTCCTGCCGGGTGGCGCCCGTCGGCTCGCTGCGGGTGCTCGGCACGGCATGGGTGACGGTGCTGCGCAACACCCCGCTGACCCTGCTCTTCTTCGCCGTCCTGCTCGGACTGCCGCGCTTCGGCCTGGTGCTCCCCTTCAAGGTCTTCGCGGTCCTCGCGCTCGGCTGCTACACCTCCGCGTTCATCTGCGAGGTGCTGCGCTCCGGCATCAACACCGTGCCCAAGGGGCAGGGGGAGGCGGCCCGCAGCCTCGGCATGACCTTCGGCCAGACGCTCAACCACATCGTGCTGCCGCAGGCGTTCCGCTCGGTGATCCCGCCGGTCGGCTCGACGCTCATCGCCCTCGCCAAGAACTCCGCGATCGCCGGGGCGTTCAGCGTCACCGAGCTCCTCGGC
Organism: Streptomyces sp. NPDC002476; assembly: GCF_042889785.1. NCBI lineage: Bacteria > Bacillati > Actinomycetota > Actinomycetes > Kitasatosporales > Streptomycetaceae > Streptomyces > Streptomyces sp. NPDC002476. The sequence continues at coordinate 24,448 of NZ_JBIARH010000037.1, forward strand.
ACCTACAAGACCCTCAACGAGCTCGGATACAGCGTCATCTGGAGCTTCGTCTGGATCGCCGTCGGCTACCTGATCATCACTCTGTCCATCAGTGCGCTCTTCAACGTGATGGAGAAGCGCTGGGGAGTCGCCCGATGACCCGTACCGCGCCGGCCGCGACCGCCCTCTACGACGTCCCGGGACCCGCCGCCCGCAGGCGCCACCGCACGTACGGGATCGTCTCGACGACCCTGATCCTGGCTGCCGCCGGCTGGATCGTCTTCCTGCTCCTCGACACCGGACAGTTCAGCGGGGCCAAATGGACACCCTTCGCGTACAAGGGAATTCAGGAACTCCTGCTGCGCGGCCTGGGCAACACCCTCAAGGCGTTCGCGTACGCCGCGGTGCTCTCCCTCGCGCTCGGGGCGGTGCTCGCCGTCGGCAGGCTCTCCGACCACCGGGCCGTGCGCTGGGTCTCGACGCTGCTCGTCGAGTTCTTCCGGGCCATGCCCGTGCTGGTGATGATCTTCTTCGTCTTCGTGGCGCTGAAGGCGCAGCCGCTGACCGCGCTGGTCACCGGGCTGGCCCTGTACAACGGCTCGGTGCTCGCCGAGGTGTTCCGCACCGGGATCAACTCCGTGGACCGCGGCCAGCGCGAGGCGGCGTACGCCCTCGGGATGCGCAAGACCCAGGTCACCACGTACGTGCTGGCCCCGCAGGCGGTGCGCGCCATGCTGCCCACGATCATCAGCCAGCTGGTGGTGGCGCTGAAGGACACCTCGCTCGGCTTTCTGATCACCTATGAGGAGTTCCTCCACGCGGGCAAGCTCATCGCGTCCAATCTCGACTACGATCTTCCCTTCATCCCCGTGGTGATGGTGATCTCGCCGATCTACATCGGGCTGTGCATGCTGCTCTCCTGGTTCGCGACCTGGGTGGCCAGGCAGGAGCGGCGCAGCCCGAAGACGAAGGCGGTGGAGGTGGCCCCGGCCGAACCGGGAACGGTGCTGCCGGGAATGCGATAGCGGGGAACCGCCGCGAGGCGGCTCCCGAGGAGCGGTACCCGTCCGGCGGCAGCCGGTGATCACTCCTCGCGCACGGGACGGACCCGTACGCACGCGCACATGTGCGCGTGCGTACGGGTCCGCCGCGGCCGAGGAGAAGGTCAGCTGCGAGCCGGTCGGGCCGCTCCCCGCGCACGGCGGGGCCGGTCTCGTGCGACGGGGCGGCGCGGCGCCGGTGCCCGGCTCACCTCAGCGCGCTCTTGGCGCGCCAGTCGGCCCAGGACACGTTCCAGTCCCCGTACCCGTTGCCCTCGGCGACCGTGCCCTTGGCGTCCGCGCCGGTGATCTCGAAGGGGTCGCCGACGCGCACCTGCCGGTACAGCTCGGCGGCGTTCGCGTCGCTCATCCCGACGCAGCCCGAGCTGCGGTTGGCCACCCCGAAGTAGCCGGCGTTCCACGGGGCGGCGTGGGCGTACATCCCCGACCAGGTCAGCCGCATCGACGAGTCGACCATCTTGTCGTAGGCGTCGCCCAGGCCGACCGTCTCCGAGCGCATGTTGATCGTGCCCTCCTTGGACATCAGCACGGCCGTTCCGCGCCACGAGGCCTTCACGCCGCCCGGGGTACCGGCCGACATGGGCACGTCCAGCACGGTCTTCCCGTCCCGCTTCAGCGCCAGCCGGTGCCGGTCGAGGTCGACCTTGACCACCTGGTGGGCGCCGATGCTGAACGTGGTGCGGTAATCGCGGACGAACCAGCCGCCGGAAGCGCCCGAGTCGACGCCGTTGAGAGCGGCGTCGAGCGTGACCTTCGTACCGGACTTCCAGTACTCCTTGGGGCGCCAGTCGACACGGTCGCGGCCGGAGTAGTCCCGCAGCCAGCCCCAGGAGCCCTCGGTGTTGTTCGAGGTGGTGACCTTCAGTGCCTTCTCGACCGCGGCCCGGTTCTTCACCGGGTTGTCGAAGACGATCGACAGCGGCTGGGCGATGCCGACCGTGGTGTTCTTGCCGGGGACCAGGGTGAGCTTGTTGACCTTGTCCGCCGCGGCGGTGGTGAACCGGGCCTCGGCGCTGCCGCCCCCGGTGTCCCGTGCCTCGACCCGGTACGTGGTGCCGGGGGCGGCCGGCCGGTCCGACGTCCAGGTCCGTCCGTCCGCCGATATCCGGCCGGTGAGCGCGTCGCCCCCGTCCGCGCGCACCGTGACCGCCTTCAGCTTCCCGGCCTCCAGGGTCACCTTGACCGGCTGCCCGGGGGTGGCGCCGGAGCCCTGGAGGTTCACCGAGATCCGGGTGGTGCGCGCGGGCGCGCTCCCGGCGCCCTTCCCCGCGTCCGCACCGGAGTCCGACGCGGACGCACCGCCGCAGGCGGTGAGGGAGATGCCCAGCACCGTGGCCCCGGCGATCAGGGTGAGCCGGGCCGGACGGGCGAGCGGTGACGTGCGGCGGGTGCGCCGGCATGCGGACGACAAGGGAAGACCTCCAGGGCAGTGCTTTTCGACGGGAAAGAGGTGCGCATCCGACGATAGGTTCCGCAAATCGGTGGAAAACCGGGAAATCCCTTGTGTGACATCGGTCGCAGCGCAACGGTCATCGTCCGGTCACATTCGCCGCTCGGCACGGTCACGGACCGCTGTGAGCATCCTTCTCGCCCCGCGGAGCCGACGAGCGGGGCGGAACAGGGAGGGCCACGAAACATGTCAGCGCTGCTCGCCACCGAGGACCGCGGCCGCGACCGGGAATCGCGGATACGCGTCCTGACCGCCGACGAACACCGGGCCTTCCTGGCCACCCGCACCGACGCGAGCTTCCTGCAGCACCCGTCCTGGGCCGGGGTGAAGGACCAATGGGCCGCCGAGACGATCGGCTGGCACGACGGCGATTCCGGCGAACTGGCCGGGGCCGCACTGGTCCTGTACCGCCAACTCCCGGGAACCCGGAAGTACTTCGCGTACCTTCCCGAGGGGCCGGTGGCCGACTGGGCCGACCCCGGGATCGACCGCTGGCTGGACCCGCTCATGACACACCTGCGAAGGGCTGGCGCCTTCGCCGTCCGGATCGGTCCCTCGCCCGCGTACCGCCGCTGGGACGCCGCCCGCCTCAAGGCGGCCACCGGCCCGGGCCGCAAGGTCGGTGACGTGCTCGCCACCGAGGTCGACCCGCTCGGCACCGCCGTCGCCGAACGCCTCAGGGCCCGGGGCTGGCGCCGCTGCGGAGGCGACACCGGCGAGGACGCCGACGCGCAGCCCCGCTACGTCTTCCGGGTGCCGCTCACCGGACGGACCCCCGGTGACCTGTGGTCCGGGCTCAACCAGGAATGGCGCCGCAACGTCCGCAAGGCCGAGAAGGCCGGGGTGCGCGTCGTCATCGGTACCGAGGCCGAACTCCCCGAATTCCACCGGCTGCTGCGGATCACCGAGGAACGCGACGGCTTTTGCCTCGGCCGTTCCCTCGCCTACTACCAGCGGCAGTACGCCGTGCTCAACGCCGAACACCCCGGCCGCATGAGGCTCTACCTCGCCGTCCACCAGGGCGAGATCCTGGCCGCCCACACCATGATCAGCACCGGCCGGCGGGTCTGGTACCAGACCGGCGCCTCCGCCGACCACCGCCGCGAGGTACGTCCCAGCAACGCGCTCCAGTGGAAGATGATGCTGGACGCCCACGCCCTCGGCGCCGATGTGCACGACATGCGCGGGGTACCCTCCACCCTTGACCCCGACGACCGCCCCTTCGGACTGCTGCGCTGGAAGCTCGGCACCGGCGGGCAGGTCGTCGAGACCCTCGGAGAGTGGGAGGCATCGGTGGGCGGAGCCACCAACAACGCCCTGTACCGGGCGTTCCAGAGCTACATGGCCCGCCGATGACGGCCGCCGCCACCACGCACCCCGCGAGGACCCCGGAGCGCGGCTCGGGCTCGGTGCTGCGCAGCGGCGCCCTCATGGCGTCCGGGTCCCTCGTGTCCCGGGCCACCGGCTTCGTCCGCTCCGCCGTCGTCGTCGCCGCACTCGGCACCGGACTCCAGGCCGACGGATACACCGTCGCCAACACCGTGCCCAACATCCTCTACATGCTGCTCATCGGCGGCGCGCTCAACGCCGTGTTCGTCCCCGAACTGGTGCGTGCCGCCAAGAACCACGCCGACGGCGGAGCCGCGTACACCGACCGGCTGCTCACCGTCTGCACGACCGGACTGCTCGTCCTCACCGCGCTCACCGTCGTCGGCGCACCCTGGATCGTCTCGCTCTACGCCCCCGGCTACCACGGCGAACAGGCCGAGCTGACCATCGCCCTGACCCGCTACTGCCTGCCGCAGATCCTCTTCTACGGCCTGTTCACGCTCCTGGGCCAAGTCCTCAACGCCCGCGACCGGTTCGGCGCGATGATGTGGACCCCGGTCCTCAACAACCTCGTGATCATCGCGGTGTTCGGGATCTACCTGGCCGTCGCGGCGGGCTCCGACGGCACGTTGAGTGCCGCGCAGGCCCGCTGGCTGGGCTGGGGCACGACCGCCGGGATCGTCGTGCAGACGCTCGCCCTGCTGCCCTCGCTGCGCGCCGCGAGGTTCCGCTGGCGGCCGCGGTTCGACTGGCGGGGCAGCGGACTGACGCGCCCGCTGCGCGCGGCGGGCTGGCTCGTCCTGCTCGTGCTCACCAACCAGATCGCCTACTGGGTGGTCACGCGGCTGTCCACCGCCACCGGCCAGCTCGCCGTGGAACAGCATGTGGCGGGCGGGCCCGGCTACACGGCGTACAGCTACGCCTACCAACTGTGGGTCGTGCCGCACGGCATCGTGACCGTCTCGCTGGTCACCGCCCTCATGCCCCGGATGAGCCGGGCCGCGGCCGAGGGCGACCTGGCGGGGGTGCGGAGCGACGTCTCGTACGCCCTGCGGACCTCGGCCGCGGTCGTGGTGCCCGCGGTGACCGTGCTGTTCGCGCTGGCGCCGTGGGTGATGGGCGCCGTGTACGGGTACGGGCGCACCAGCGACGCCGACATCGCGGTCATGGCGGGCATGATGGCGGCGTTCGCGCCCGGTCTGATCGCCTACTCCGGTCAGTACGTGCTCTCGCGCGCGTTCTACGCAATGAGCGACACCCGCACCCCCTTCCTCCTCAATCTGGTGATCGCCGCCCTCAACGCAGGGCTGTCCGTCGCCGCGTACCTGCTGCTGCCGGTCCGCTGGGCCGTGACGGGCATGGCCGGGGCGTACTCGGTGGCCCTGTTCGCGGGCTTCGGTGTCACCGCGTATGTGCTGCACCGCAGGATCTCCGCGCCCGGCGCCGGAGGAGTCCCGGAAACGGGAGACGGCGAGGCCCCGGGCACCGGGGGAGTCCCGGGTGCCGGGGCCGTCCCGGGCAAGGGCCTCGGCAGGGCCTCGCTGCTGCGGTCGCCGGGACTGTGGGCGCAGATACGACTGGTGGTCGCGGGGGTACCGGCCGGGCTGCTGGGCCACGTGACCGCCCGCGCCTGCGACGGGCTCGGCGACTTCGCCGCGGTGGGGGCGGGGACCGTCGTGCTCCTGCTCACGTTCGTGCTGCTGGCCCGGCCGCTGCGGCTGCGGGAGATCGGCACCGCCCTCGCGGCGGCCCGGGGCCGGCTCCGACGCACCTGAGGCCCGCGCGGGCCGCACGGGCCCGGGCCGGCTCCGACGTGCACGACGACCGCGCGAAACGTTCACCGGTTTCGAATCCATTCCTTGATCGCTGGGATACTGCTGCCATGCCTCGCGTGCTCCTGATCGAAGACGACCCCTCCGTACGGGAAGGGGTCGTTCTGGGGCTGCGGCGGCGCGGTCATGAGCTGAGGGGCGTCGAGACCGGCGAGGAGGGGCTGGCAGCCCTGGCGGAGTTCCGGCCCGACCTGGTCCTCCTCGACCTGATGCTGCCCGGGATGAACGGGGTCCAGGTCTGCCACCGGATACGGGAGACCAGCCAGCTGCCGATCATCATGCTCACGGCGCGCGGCGACGACTTCGACGTGGTCGTCGGCCTGGAGGCCGGGGCCGACGACTACATCGTCAAGCCCGCCCGCACCGAGGTGATCGAGGCGCGGATCCGCGCCGTGCTGCGCAGGCTCGCCGAACCCGCGGGCCGCGACGGCATCGAGTTCCACGGCGAGCTCGCCATCGACCGCGCCGGGCTCTGCGTCGCCAAGACCGGGCAGCGCCTCCTGCTCGCCCCCTCCGAACTGAAGCTGCTCCTGCACCTCTCCGCCTCGCCCGAGCAGGTCTTCAGCAGGCAACAGCTCCTCGAATACGTCTGGGAGCACAGCTACCACGGGGACGCCCGGCTGGTCGACGCCTGCGTACGGCGGCTGAGGCAGAAGATCGAGGACGTGGCGGGCAGTCCCCGCTACATCCAGACCGTCCGCGGCTTCGGCTACCGTTTCGGGCCGCTCGCATGAGGCTGCGCCCCGTTCTTCGACCCACCCGGTCCGGGCTGCGGACCCGGCTCGTCGCGGCCTTCCTCCTGGTCGCCGCGATCAGCGCCGTCACCACCGCGACCCTGACCTACCGCGAGGCCCGCTCCGCGATCCTCCAGCAGGCCCAGGACACCGCCGTGGACCAGTTCCGCGACCGGATCGGCACGCTCGCCATGACCCTGCCGGTGGAGCGCGAGCACCTGCGCCGGGCCTGTCAGTCCCTGGCCAGGGAGGGCAAGCCGCACACCTGGCGGGTCTTCGCCGAGTACGGGGACATCAAGGTCTCCTCGACGGACCGGCCCACCTCCGACGTGATCACACCCGCTCTGCGCGAGGCCGCACAGGGCAGCACGCACGGCTCGTTCCAGCGCGTCGTCAAGGACGGGGACCCCTGGCTGACCGTGGGCATGCCCGCGCTCTTCGACCGGGGCGACGGGCGGCAGCCCACCGGCCTCGTCCTGTACGCCGTGATGCCGCTCACCACGGAGGAGGCCAATGTCGCCGCCATGGTCACCGCGGCCCGCGACGGCGCCCTGCCCGCACTGGCGATCGCGGTGGTCCCCGCCCTGCTCGCCGCCCGCAGTGTGCTGCGCCCGGTGCGCGACCTGGAACGGGCCGCGGCCGGCATCGGCAGAGGGGAGCTCGACACCCGCATCGAGGTCAAGGGGTCGGACGAACTCGCCGAACTCGCCCGCACGTTCAACGAGTCGTCGACGAAGCTCCAGGAGTCGGTGGCGGAACTCCAGCGGGCGGAGGCGCGGGCCAGACGCTTCGCCTCCGACGTGTCGCACGAACTGCGCACCCCGCTCGCCGGGATGCTCGCGGTCACCGAGGTGCTGGACGAGGACGCCGCGCAGCTGAACGCCGACACCGCCGCGGCCGTGCGGCTGATCAGCGTCGAGACCGGGAAGCTCGCCACCCTCGTCGAGGACCTGATGGAGATCTCCCGGTTCGACGCGAAGGCCGCCGACCTCCATCTCGACGAGGTGGACGTCGCCGAGACCATCCGCAAGACCCTGCAGAACCGCCGCTGGCAGGACCGGGTCGACGCCGAACTCGCCGACGGCGTACGGGCGATGCTCGATCCGCGCCGCTTCGACGTCGTCGTCGCCAACCTCGTCGGCAATGCGCTGCGGCACGGCTCGTCGCCCGTCACCGTACGGCTGCGGACGGAGCGGCGGGGTGCCGAGCGGTGGCTGGTGACCGAGGTCGCGGACAGCGGGCCGGGTATCGACCCCGCGGTCCTGCCGCACATCTTCGACCGGTTCTACAAGGCCGACGCGGCCCGCACCCGATCGGCGGGCAGCGGACTCGGGCTGGCGATCACCCAGGAGAACGTACGGCTGCACGGCGGTACCGTGCGCGCGGCCAACGGACCCGGGGGAGGGGCCGTCCTCACCGTGGAACTGCCGTTGGAGGGGACGTGAGGCGCGTACGACTGCCTGCCCTGCTGCTGCCCCTCGTGGTGGTGGCGACGGGCGGGTGCGGCATACGGGAGACCGAGGTCGTCGAGGTCGGTGATCCGGCGACCGTGGAAGTGGCCCCGGGACGCGAACAGGGCACGCTGCTCTACTTCGTGTCCCCGCCGCCCGCGAAACGGCTGATGCCCGTCGTGCGGCCGGTCGACCTGACGGTCCATGACCGGCCCGACAGCACGGGGGCGGTGCGTGCGTGGCGCGGCTCCGACAAGGCGATCGTCATGCTCCTCGACGGCCCGGACAAGACCGAGACCGCCGCGGGCCTGCGCACCGAACTGCCGCACGCCGATGCCATGTCGAGCCCGAGCCCGCGCCTGACCCTGGGCCCGGACGGGGTGCTGGTCCGGCTGGGCACACCGGTCGAGGAGCTGTCCGACATCGCCCGGCAGCAGCTGATCTGCACGGCCGCGCAGGCACTCACCTCGGGCCGCGCGGTGGCGGTACGGGTGTCCGGTACCGACGGGACCATCGGGCCGGACCACTGCTCCCTGTGAGGGCGGCGCCCGCCTCCCGGCCGGTGGCCCGGTGCTCGGCAACGCCCTTCTCCGCCCGGTGGCGTTCCGTACCTGTCCGGAACTCGCCCCGATCCGGGCCGGGTTCGGGGTTGATCCGTACACCGGGCAACAGCGAATGCGGATGGGCGGCCATCCGACGGTTGGACACCGGCCCGCCGACGCGGAACTCGGTGCGTTACCCGGCGCGGTCGTGTGCGACCGGGCCCACGGCGCTCCTGACGGCGTGGGCGGAGCGGCGCTACCCTGCGGCGGACAATCCTTCACCGGAGGTGCGCATGCGACGATTCCTCGCACGGAAAGTGTCGTTGATGGCGGTGCTCGCCGCCGTCGCCACGATCGGGGCGGCCGCCCCGTCGTCCCCTTCGTCACCGCCCCACGCGCCGACCCCCAAGTCACCGGTGGCGGTGGGCTACGGAGGGGCGGTCGCCAGCGTCGACGCGGACGCCTCGGCCGCCGGGATCGAGGTGCTCCGCAAGGGCGGCAACGCGGTGGACGCCGCGGTGGCGACGGCCGCCGCGCTGGGCGTGAGCGAACCGTACTCGTCCGGGCTCGGGGGCGGCGGCTACTTCGTCCACTACGACGCCAGGAAACACACCGTGGAGACGATCGACGGCCGGGAGACCGCCCCGCGCGGCGCCGATTCCTCGCTGTTCCTGGAGAACGGCAAACCGATCGCCTTCGACGACGCCGTCACCAGCGGGCTGAGCGTGGGCACCCCCGGCACCCCCGCCACCTGGGCGGCCGCGCTCGACGCCTGGGGCGGCAAGTCGCTGCGGGAGGTGCTGAAACCGGCCGTACGGCTCGCCAGGGACGGCTTCGTCGTCGACGGCACGTTCCGCTCGCAGACCGAGGCGAACCAGGCCAGGTTCGCGGACTTCCCGGCGACCCGGCAGCTCTTCCTGCCGGGCGGCCGGCTGCCGGTGGTCGGCTCCGTCTTCAAGAACCCGGACCTGGCGCGCACCTACGAGCTGGTGGGCCGCGAGGGTGTCGGCGAGCTGTACCGGGGCGAGGTGGCCGACGACATCGTACGCACCGTGCGCAGGCCGCCGGTGGATCCGGGGGCCTCCAGGACCGTGCGCCCGGGCGACCTCACCGCCAAGGACCTGCGTTCGTACCGTGTGCTGCGCCAGGCCCCGACGAAGGTCCGCTACCGGGGCCTGGACGTGTACGGCATGGCGCCCTCCTCGTCCGGCGGCACGACCGTCGGCGAGGCGCTCAACATCCTTGAGGGCACGGACCTTTCGGGGGCGACCGAGACGCAGTACCTGCACCGCTTCATCGAGGCGAGCCGGATCGCGTTCGCCGACCGGGGCCGGTGGGTCGGCGACCCGGCGTTCGAGGACGTGCCGACGCGGGAACTGCTGCGGCAGCGCTTCGCGGACTCGCGGGCCTGCCTGATCAAGGACGACGCGGTGCTGATCAGCCCGCTCGCCCCGGGGGACCCGAGGCATCCGTCGTCCGGCTGCCGGTCCGGGGGACCGGCGGCCCCGACGACGTACGAGGGCGAGAACACCACGCATCTGACGACGGCCGACAAGTGGGGCAACATCGTCGCCTACACCCTCACGATCGAGCAGACGGGTGGCAGCGGCATCACCGTCCCCGGGCGTGGCTTCCTGCTCAACAACGAACTGACGGACTTCTCGTTCGCACCGGCCTCCCCGGCCGTCCACGACCCCAACCTGCCCGGTCCGGGCAAGCGGCCCAGGTCCTCCATCTCGCCGACGATCGTGCTCAAGAACGGCCGGCCGGTGCTGGCCCTGGGCTCTCCGGGCGGTGCCACGATCATCACGACCGTGCTGCAGTCGCTCATCGGCACCGTCGATCGCGGACTGCCACTCGTCGAGGCCATCGCGGCGCCGCGCGCCAGCCAGCGCAACGCGGCGGCCACGGAACTCGAACCGGGGCTCTGGAACAGTCCGGTGCGGGCACGCCTGGAGGCCCTGGGGCACGTCTTCAAGCCCAACCCGGAGATCGGGGCGGCGACGGGCGTGCAACGCCTCCCGGACGGCCGATGGCTGGCGGCGGCGGAGAAGGTACGCAGGGGAGGCGGATCGGCGATGGTCGTCCGGCCCGTCGGAAGCCCCTGAGTCTCTGACGTTCCATCAATAACGTTTACTGCGGGGCTGTTTGATCACATCCGTTGGGTGGTGAAACGGCCCCGCAGTCTTGACGGGGGCGTGACTTCGGGTCCATCTTGGCGGCGTCGGTAAGGAAAGTTTCCTAATAGAAGGGCACCCCCTGTGCGTACCCGAACGCTCGCCCTCTCCGCAGCCTCCGTCGTAGCCCTGTTCGCGACCGCCGCACTGTCGTCGGCCGCCGAGGCCCGCCCCGCGCCGGACGCCGCGTCCGCCCCCACCGCCCTCCGTGCGGGCTCCGCCGCCGCGACGACCGGCGCGGGGGTCGAGGAGGGCTCCGTCAGCGCGGCCGACCTGCTGGCCAAGGTCACCTCGTGCTCGCAGATATCCAACGGCAAGTACCGTACGGACGACGAGAGTTCGGCGACCATACCGGTCTGCGGCAAGAACGGTGCCGTGTTCTGGAAGGCCGACATGGACATCGACTGCGACGGCCAGATCACCGCCGCGTGCAACGAGGACACCGACCCGTGGTTCCAGCCCGACACGGCGTTCCACACTTCCGACGACAAGCCGTTGAACGCCGAGAAGCTCCCGTACGTGGTCGTACCGAGCAGCAGCAGCATCTGGAACTACAGCAACGCGGGGATCAAGGGCGGTGGCATCGTCGCCGTCATCTACAACAACAAGGTCGAGTACGCCGTCGTCGGCGACACCGGCCCCAGCAAGATCATCGGCGAGGCCTCGTACGCCACCGCCAAGGCGCTCGGCATCGATCCCGATCCGGAGACCGGCGGCGCCGAGTCGGGCGTCACCTACATCCTGTTCAAGAACTCCAAGGCGTCCCCGATCGAGAGCCACAGCGCCGCCGTCACGGCGGGCGAGGCGCTCGCCAAGCAGTTCATCCAGAACAACTAGTGCCGTGACCGGCAAGGTTTGCCCGGACGACGCGACGGGGCAAACGTTGCCAGGAGCGGCACTGGCGCTCCTCCGGGCACTGGCACGCGCCGGGGCCGGAGGCGGGAACGGGTGCGGGGTCACAGCGCGGTCAGGATGTGCGGGCCGTCGTCGGTGATGGCCACGGTGTGCTCGGCGTGCGCCGCGCGGGAGCCGTCCGTGGTGCGCAGCGTCCAGCCGTCCCGGTCCTCACGGAAGGTGTCCACGCCGCCGCCGATCAGCATCGGCTCGATGGCCAGCACCATTCCGTGCCGCAACGGCATGCCGCGGCCCGGCCGCCCCTCGTTGGGGACGGCCGGGTCCTCGTGCATGGACCGCCCCACGCCATGACCGCCGAACCCCTCCGGAATGCCGTAACCGGCCTTGCGGCACACCGTGCCGATCGCGTGCGCGATGTCCCCGATCCGGTTGCCGACGACTGCCGCCGCGATCCCCGCGTCCAGCGCCGCGAACGCGCCGCCGATCAGCCGGGTGTCCTCGGGCCGTGCGTGCCCGACGGTGAAGCTGATCGCGGAGTCGCTCGCCCAGCCGTCGAGTGTCGCGCCCGCGTCGATGCTCACCAGATCGCCGTCGCGCAGCCGCTGGTCGGTCGGGATGCCGTGCACGATCGCGTCGTTGACCGATGCGCAGATCACGGCGGGGAACGGGACGGGAGCGAAATGCGGCCGGTAGTTCAGGAAGGGTGACCCGGCGCCCGCCTCGCGGAGCACCCCCCGGGCCACCTCGTCCAGCTCCCGCAACGAGACGCCGACCGCCGCCGCCTCCCGTACGTCCGTCAGCAGTCGGGCCACGACCCGGCCGCTCTCGCGCATGGCCTGGATGGATGTGTCTGTCTTCAGCTCCATCATGCCAATTACTATACCGGTCCGAGTGGTATTAGAATGACGGCATGGTACGAACGCCCCTGACCCCGGAGGAACGCCGCCGCGGCGAACGCCTCGGAGCACTGCTCCGCGAGGCGCGCGGCGGACGCAGCATGGTCGAGATCGCGGCGGGCGCCGGCATCTCCGCCGAGACGCTGCGCAAGATCGAGACGGGCCGTGCCCCGACCCCCGCCTTCTTCACCGTCGCGGCCCTGGCCGGCGCCCTCGGACTCTCCCTGGACGACATCCTCGCCCGCTGCGCCCCGGAACCGGGCGCGGTGCCGCTGGCCGGGTAGGCGGTCGCTCCTGACTCCTCCGGCCCGGCGGCCCTCCGAGGCCAGAGCCGCTTCCGTCCGGCGGGTGCGATATGCCCCTGGGCAGGGGCATGCCGAGAGGAGCTCGTCAACACTGGGGGACGGCATCGACGAGGCAGGCCGTGGCTGCGATCGAAGGAGGCGAGGGCGCGGAGCCGCGCCTCACTTCGCCCGGTAGCAGGCCGACTCGACAGTGACCTCCAGGAGGTCCGGAGCATTTCCGGCCTCGCTCGCAACGGATGTCGGAACGGCCGGGTGACGCGCACGGAGTCTCGCCCCGCGCGCCCCGGACTCCTGAGAGCCGGCCCCGAAGCCCTTACGACCCCACCCGCGATAGAGAGCGGGCGCCCGACGCCCTGCAACTCCGCCTCCGGCGTTGTCGCCGGTCAACGACGCCCCTTCCCCGAGCTCTCAGCTGCTTTCGAGCAGGGGAGACCCCATCCGCCTCCCTCCTCCGCCTTGGATGCGAAGCCGCACGACGCCGCTCGCTGATCCACTCCCTATCGCGGGTGAGGTCGTTACGGACGCGCGGCCCCCCGGGGCAGCCCTCAGGCCGGCTGTGCCGCCGCGTCCTCGGCCGGTGGCGGGTAGAACCGGCGGGCCCAGCGGCGGAACGGGCCGATCGGGCCGTCGCCGGGGGCGAGGCGGGGTGGTTGCCGGTACTGCTTGTGGTGCCAGATCGGGAAGTCGGCGGCGGTGAACTCGCAACTGGACCGGAAGATGGCGCGATCCAGCAGCCGGGCGGCGGCACGGCTCACCGCGCGGGCCAGCGGCGCCGGAAGCCGGGCCGGTTCCGAGAAGGCGACGCGGTTCTGCTGCCGGAACTGCATGCGGTTGGGGGCGATGGCCGTCGGCATCACCATCGTGCACATCCGCAGCCCGATGCGGGGCGTGTGCACATCGGCGTGCAGACAGCCGAGGCCGTAGCCGTCGACCTCGATCTCGACCTCGAAGTCCCCGAGCACCGGGGCGGATTCGTGGGCCCGCATCGATACGTGGAACCGGGCGTCGTCGTACACGACCGGACCGCCCATCTCGGCCCTCTTCCAGCCGTGCAGGGTGGCGAAGTGCCCGAGGTCCACCGCGTTCTCGATGACCTCCTGGGCGTGCCCGGCCAGCTCCCAGGCGGCGGTACGGGTGGGACGGTGTCCGAGCCGGTGCCATTGGGGGACGAACCAGTCCGGGGCGCGGCCGTCGTGGTGCCGCCACACGAAGACGGCACCGTTGACTTCGTGGACCGGTAACTGCTTCAGGGGTGATCTCGGCGGGCTGGTGTCGTACCCCGTCCGAACGCACCTGCCGTCCGGGCCGAACGCGAAGAAGTGGAACGGGCACACCAGATCGTCGCCGTCGACCGTTGCCAGGCCGAGATGCGCGCCGAGGTGCGGACAGTACGGCTGGACGGCGCGCAGCGCTCCCGTGCCGAGCCGGTAGAGGACCACGTCCTGACCCGCGAGCGGCCGGGTGAGTACGGTGCCCGGCCGTAACTCGTCGGAGAAGGCGAGCGCGGACCAGCCGCTCGGGTAGGGCAGGGCGGGTGTGCCCGCGGCATCGGAAGGTGTCGGTCCTTCACTGAAGCCGCGTCCGAACTCGCGTGACAGTCCCACGGCATCCCCCTTTTCAAGGCTGATCGCTCGGAGCCTGCCCAGGCCGTTCAGAGATCCTCGCCGCACCGACCGCATCACCCGAACGGGAACGGTGGAACGGGGAGGAGAACACTGGGTGGTTGACGGCAACCACCGGGGCGCGGCGGCCGGGACGCCCGTGGTGTCGCCCGGTGGGCGCGAGGAGGTCCGGCCCTCGACGCCCTCCGGGGGATCAGCCCGGAGCCATGCGGCTGAGGTGCTCCCAGGCCCTGTCCTGCTCGGTCCGGGCCTGCTTCATCTCCTGGACGAGATCGAACGACCGGCTGCCGAGGATCAACCGTCGCGGTGGCTCCGGCAGTCCGGCCAGCTCCATGAGCGCGGGCGCCGCCGTGCGCGGATCCGGACCGGCGTCGTCGCCCCATGTCTCCGCCATCCCGGCGCGCAGCGTGTCGTAGGCCGGATCGGGCGCGGTCGTCGTGGTGCCCGTGGTGAACAGCCCGGTGTCGTAGCCACCCATCTGCACGGAGGTGACCTTGATGCCGAACTGTTCCACCTCCATCGCCAGCGCCTCGCTGAGCGAGTCGAGCGCGGCCTTGCCCGCCCCGTAGAAGCCGACGGTGGCCATGCCGCCACCGGCGCCCATGGACGTGATCTGGAGGAGGCGTCCCGAGCCCTGCGCGCGCAGATGGGGGACGACGGCCTGAGCCACCCACACCGCGCCGAAGAAGTTCACGTCGAGATGGGCACGGATCTGTTCCTCCGTGGCCTCCTCGACCATGCCGTAGAGCAGGCCGCCCGCGTTGTTCACCACGACGTCGAGTCGGCCGAAGGACGCCACCGCACCGTCCACCGCCGCGAACACGGCCCGTCGGTCCGAGACGTCCAGCGCGAGTCGCACAAGCTCGTCCGGGTACGTCCCGGCCAGGTCCGCGAGCGGGGCGATGTCGCGGGCCGCCGCCACCACCCGCTCCCCGGCGGACAGCGCGGCCTCGGTGAACGCGCGCCCCAGGCCGCGGGATGCGCCGGTGATGAACCAGGTTCTCGTGCCCGGCACCGGATCCTCCTCGCTCGCGATGCCCGCCGCCCGGCCGCGGCCCGCCGTGTCCGCCGGATCCACCTGGGCTGCCGTGTCCGCCGGGGCCGCCGGACCTCCGGGGGCCGGCCGATCTGTCGGATCTCCCGGATCTTTCGGGTCCACGAAACCCCTCCTCGCGTTCATGGGGAACGCCGCGCTCTGCGAATGCTGCCGGTCCGGCAGCCCCGGATTTCCCGGGCGTTCCTCGGAAGTCTGCAGTGAGACGAAACGATCCGTCTCGTTGGGTACGTGGGAGACGGTAACCGAGCCGCGCCTTCCGGGCCAGTGGATTACGCCTCGCCGCCGCGGAGAAGGCCCGACGAGACGGAACGGTGGCCATCCGCACCGGGATCGTGCGAGGTGACCACCGTTCCGTTCCGGGCCGGGCTGCGGCCCGCGCGTGCCTACCGGGCGCGCTGCTCGTACCCCACGAGGCGTACGCAGACGGCGAGTCCGGCGATCGCCTGCTCCAGTTCCGCGAGGCCCGGGTAGCTGGGCGCGATGCGGATCACCGCGTCACGCGGGTCGTCGCCGTACGGGTGCGTCGCGCCGGCCGGGGTGAGCACGATGCCCGCCTCGGCGGCCCGGCGCACGACCTCCTCGGCGCAGCCGTCCGGCACCTCCAGGGTCACGAAGTAGCCGCCCTTGGGAGACGTCCAGGTCGCGAGGCCGGTACCGCCCAGCTCGGCGTCCAGGATCCGCGCCACAGCCTCGAACTTCGGCTGCAGCAGGGCCCGTTGGCGCTCCATGTGGGCGCGCACGCCGTCGGCGTCCCGCAGGAACAGGACGTGCCGCAGCTGGTTGATCTTGTCGGGGCCGATCGACCGCTTGGCGTTGTTGCCGAGCAGCCACTGCACGTTCGCGGGAGACGAGCCGAAGAAGGCGACCCCGGCACCCGCCGCGGTGATCTTCGACGTGGAGCCGAAGACGAACGCCCGGTCCGGGTTGCCGGCCTCGGCGCAGGCGGCGAGCAGATCGGCGATCTCGACCGGCTCGTCGGTGAGGTGGTGGGCGGCGTAGGCGTTGTCCCAGAAGATCCGGAAGTCGGGTGCCGCGGTGCTCATGGCGGCCAGCCGGGCCACGGTCGCGTCGCTGTAGCAGACACCGTCCGGATTGCTGTACTTCGGTACGCACCAGATGCCCTTGACGGTCGGATCGTCGGCGACGAGCCGCTCCACGGTCTCCATGTCCGGGCCGTCGGCGGTCATCGGTACCGGGATCATGTCGATGCCGAACCGCTCGCAGAGCGCGAAGTGCCGGTCGTAGCCGGGCACCGGACACAGGAAAGCGATCCGCTCCTGGTCCACCCAGCGCGATTCGGCGCCGGGTATCACGCTCAGCAGGGCGTGCACCAGGCAGTCGTGCATCAGCTCCAGACTGGAGTTGCCGGCCGCGAGCAGCTGCGCGACCGGTACCTGGAGCACCTCGGCGAAGATCTCGCGGAGTTCGGGCAGGCCCTGCAGGCCGCCGTAGTTGCGCACGTCCGTGCCGTCGGCGGACGTGCGCTGTCCGCCCGGCAGGCTGAGCAGAGGATCGGAGAGGCCGAGCTGTTCCGGCGCGGGCTTGCCCCGGGTGAGATCGAGCGCGAGTCCGAGTCCCGCCAGGGCCTGATAGTCCTGGCGGGCCTGATCGAGAAGTCCGGGCAGGGCGTCGGGGCTCGGCTCGGTGGTCATGGTGTTTCCTCTCGCAGATGCCGCGTGGAAGGGGATCCCCGCCGAGAATACAAACTGCTCGTCGGCCACCCATCGGCGCGCTCCGGTTGGGGGCGAGACGCCGTGCGTCCCGAGCGTTCCCGGCCGGACGAGTGACCACGGGGGCGCATGGGCCGTGCGGGTGTGAAGCGGGTACGAAACTGGACCGCACGGGTGCGAATCGTGATCGACTCCGCTGGTTCACGGCGATGGTCTTGCCCCGCTGTGTGGCGGGGCCTACGTTCTCCTCTACGCCCGTGTCTACGGGCGTAGAGGAGCGTTGAGGCTCTCTGACGCCGCGTCGAAGGAGCAGCTCATGTCCCACGTCGTACGCGCCGCACTCGTCCAGGCGACCTGGACCGGCGACACCGAATCCATGATCGCCAAGCACGAGGAGCACGCGCGCGAGGCCGCCCGCCGGGGCGCGCGGATCATCGGTTTCCAGGAGGTGTTCAACGCCCCCTACTTCTGCCAGGTGCAGGAACCCGAGCACTACCGCTGGGCCGAACCGGTTCCCGACGGTCCGACCGTCCGGCGGATGCGCGAACTCGCCCGGGAGACCGGCATGGTGATCGTCGTGCCGGTCTTCGAGGTCGAGCAGTCCGGCTTCTACTACAACACCGCCGCGGTCATCGACGCCGACGGTTCCTATCTCGGCAAGTACCGCAAGCACCACATCCCGCAGGTCAAGGGATTCTGGGAGAAGTACTACTTCAAGCCGGGGAACGCCGGCTGGCCGGTCTTCGACACGGCCGTCGGCAAGGTCGGCGTCTACATCTGCTACGACCGCCACTTCCCCGAGGGATGGCGGCAACTCGGGCTCAACGGAGCCCAGTTGGTCTACAACCCTTCCGCCACCTCGCGCGGCCTCTCCGCCTACCTCTGGCAGCTGGAGCAGCCCGCCGCCGCGGTCGCCAACGAGTACTTCATCGCCGCGATCAACCGCGTCGGGCAGGAGGAGTACGGCGACAACGACTTCTACGGCAGCAGCTACTTCGTCGATCCGCGCGGACAGTTCGTCGGTGATGTCGCCTCCGACAAGGAGGAGGAACTCGTCGTGCGCGACCTCGACTTCGGTCTGCTCGACGAGGTCCGGCAGCAGTGGGCGTTCTACCGGGACCGCCGTCCCGACGCGTACGAGGGACTGGTCGAGCCGTGAGCAGCCTGCATGAACGCCATCTCGCCGTCAGCCCCCGCTGGCTGACGCTCTATTACAAGAACCCATTGGAGATCACCCACGGCGAGGGCCGGCACGTCTGGGACGCCGACGGCAGGCGCTATCTCGACTTCTTCGGCGGCATCCTCACCACCATGACCGCCCATGCCCTGCCCGAGGTGACCAAGGCGGTCGGCGAGCAGGCCGGGCGGATCATCCACTCCTCCACGCTCTACCTCAACCGTCCGATGGTCGAGCTGGCCGAGCGGGTCGCCACGCTCTCGGGCATCCCGGACGCCCGGGTCTTCTTCACCACTTCCGGAACCGAGGCGAACGACACGGCCCTGCTGCTCGCCACCGCGTACCGCCGCTCGAACCAGGTCCTCGCGATGCGCAACAGCTACCACGGCAGATCGTTCTCCGCGGTCGCCATCACCGGCAACCGTGCCTGGTCGCCGACGAATCTGTCCCCGCTGCAGACGCTGTACGTGCACGGCGGAGTCCGCAGCCGGGGGCCGTACGCGCACCTGGGCGACGCCGAGTTCATCGCGGCCTGCGTCGCCGATCTGGAGGACCTGCTCGGCCACACCCGCCCGCCCGCAGCGCTGATCGCCGAACCGATCCAGGGCGTCGGCGGGTTCACCTCGCCGCCGGACGGCCTGTACGCGGCGTTCCGCCGGGTCCTCGACCGGCACGGAATCCTGTGGATCTCCGACGAGGTGCAGACCGGCTGGGGCCGCACCGGCGAGCACTTCTGGGGCTGGCAGGCGCACGGCCGGAACGGGCTGCCGGACATCATCACGTTCGCCAAGGGCATCGGCAACGGCATGTCGATCGGCGGGGTGGTGGCCCGCGCCGAGGTCATGAACTGCCTGGACGCGAACTCGATCTCGACGTTCGGCGGGTCCCCGGTCACGATGGCGGCCGGACTCGCCAACCTCTCGTACCTCCTGGAACACGATCTGCAGGGCAACGCCCGCCGCGTCGGCGGACTGCTGATCGAACGGCTGCGCGCGGTCGGTGCCGCTTCCGATTGCGTACGGGAGGTGCGCGGCCGGGGGCTGATGATCGGGATCGAGCTGGTGAAGCCGGGCACGGACCAGGCGAACCCGGAGGCGGCCACCGCCGTGCTCGAAGCGGCCCGGGAGGGCGGCCTGCTGATCGGCAAGGGCGGCGGCCACGACACGAGTGTGCTGCGGATCGCGCCGCCGCTCTCGCTGACCGTCCCGGAGGCGGAGGAGGGCGCCGAAATCCTGGGCAGGGCCCTTCGCACGGTGGGGTGAGCGGCGCGGTGGGGGAGTGGTCCGGCCGGGGGTCCGCGTGTCACGCGTGCGCGCCCCGGCCGGACTCCAGCCGGTCCTCGGGGGTGGCCCCCGGGCCTCGGGCTCCGAGGTACGGGTGCCTCCGGGGGCCGGCCGGCCGGTCAGCCGCGGTGGCCGGTGGGCTGGTCGAAAGAGCAGGCCGTGTGTCGTGTGATGCGGCGGCGTGAGGGTGCGGGCGGGTCGGGGGCGTGGCCCCGGCCCCGGCTGGTAGTGGCCTGGTTGGCGATCGGCGTGAAGGGAACTTTGGGAGATGACTCGGATTCTGATCACCGGCGGTCTCGTGATCACGGCCGCCGACGAGATGCACGCGGATGTGCTGATCGAGCATGGCCGGGTGGTGGCGTTGGCGGCGCCAGGAAGCCAGCAGTGGACCGCGGATCGTGTGATCGACGCGTCGCAGAAGTACGTGATCCCGGGCGGTGTCGACGCGCACACGCATATGGAGATGCCGTTCGGTGGCACGTTCGCGTCGGACACGTTCGAGACGGGGACGCGGGCGGCGGCGTGGGGTGGGACGACCACGATCGTCGATTTCGCGGTGCAGTCGAGGGGCGAGGCGCTTCGGGCCGGCCTGGATGCCTGGCATGAGAAGGCGGACGGGAAATGCGCGATCGACTACGCCTTCCACATGATCATGTCCGATGTGAACGAGTCGACGCTGAGGGAGATGCCGAGGCTCGTCGAGCATGGCGTGACCTCGTTCAAATTGTTCATGGCGTATCCGGGGGTCTTCTATTCGGACGACGGGCAGATCCTGCGGGCGATGCAGAAGGCCGGTGACACGGGCGGGCTGATCATGATGCACGCGGAGAACGGCATCGCGATCGACGTGCTGGTGGAGCAGGCCTTGGAACGCGGTGAGACCGATCCCCGCTACCACGGGGAGGTCCGCAAGGCGCTGCTGGAGGCCGAGGCCACGCACCGTGCGATCCAGCTGGCCAGGGTCGCCGGCGCGCCGCTGTACATCGTGCACGTCTCCGCCGAGGAGGCGGTCGCGGAGCTGGCCGCAGCCCGCGACAGGGGGCTGCCCGTCTTCGGGGAGACCTGCCCGCAGTACCTGTTCCTGTCCACCGACAACCTCGCCGAGCCGGACTTCGAGGGCGCCAAGTACGTCTGCTCGACGCCGCTCCGCCCGAAGGAACATCAGGCCGCGCTGTGGCGCGGCCTGCGGACGAACGACCTTCAGGTGGTCTCCACGGACCACTGCCCGTTCTGTTTCGTGGGCCAGAAGGAGCTGGGCCGGGGTGACTTCTCGAAGATCCCCAATGGTCTTCCGGGGGTGGAGAACCGGATGGACCTGCTCCATCAGGCCGTCGTGGACGGGCACATCTCGCGCCGCCGCTGGATCGAGATCGCCTGCGCGACCCCGGCCCGGATGTTCGGCCTCTACCCGCAGAAGGGCACGATCGCACCGGGCACGGACGCGGACATCGTCATCTACGATCCGCACGCCACCCAGTCCCTGACGGCGCGGACCCACCACATGAACGTGGACTACTCGGCGTACGAGGGGAAGACGGTCGCCGGCCGGGTCGAGACCGTCCTCTCGCGCGGCGAGGTCGTCATCGACCAGCGGACGTTCGCGGGCCGCGCCGGACACGGCACGTTCGTACCGCGCGCCACCTGCCAGTACCTGGGCTGACCCCGCGTGGATCCGGTTACACCGACTTGAACTTGGAGGCCCCTCAGTGGACTTCGGACTCGTTCTGCAGACCGACCCGCCCGCCTCGCAGGTCGTCGACCTGATGCGCCGGGCGGAGCGCAACGGCTTCCGCTACGGCTGGACCTTCGACTCCGCCGTGCTCTGGCAGGAGCCCTTCGTCCTCTACAGCCAGATCCTGGAACACACCACCAAGCTCCACGTGGGTCCGATGGTGACCAATCCGGGAACGCGGACGTGGGAGGTGACGGCCTCCACTTTCGCGACCCTCAACGACATGTTCGGCAACCGGACCGTCTGCGGCATCGGCCGCGGCGACTCCGCGATGCGCGTTGCGGGCCGCAAGCCCAACACCCTCGCCAGGCTCGGCGAGGCCATCGAGGTCATTCGCGACCTGGCCGAGGGCCGAGAGGCGGTGGTGGACGGCAACCCGATCCGCATCCCGTGGGTGAAGAACGGCAAGTTGCCCATCTGGATGGCGGCGTACGGGCCGAAGGCGCTCGCCCTCGCCGGGCAGAAGGCCGACGGCTTCATCCTCCAGCTCGCCGACCCCTTCCTCACCGAGTGGATGGTCAAGGCGGTCCGGCAGGCCGCCGCCGAAGCGGGCCGCGACCCGGCCGCACTCACCGTCTGCGTCGCAGCCCCCGCGTACGTCACCGTCGACGACTCGCCCGAGGCCCTGGCGCACGCCCGTGACCAGTGCCGCTGGTTCGGTGGGATGGTCGGCAACCACGTGGCCGACCTTGTCGCCAAGTATGGCGAGCACTCCGCCATGGTTCCGGAGGAGCTGACCGCGTACATCAAGGACCGGCACGGCTACGACTACAGCCACCACGGCCGCGCCGGAAGCCCTTCCACGGACTTCGTCCCCGACGAGATCGTCGACCGCTTCTGCCTCCTCGGTCCCGCCGCGGCCCACGTCGACAAGCTCAGGCACTTGCGGGACCTGGGCGTCGACCAGTTCGCCGTCTACGACATGCACGACAACCGGGAAGCGACCATCGACGCGTACGGTTCCACGATCATCCCAGCCTTGAGCTGAATGAGCCCTTTCCGGCCTGATCGTTCTGGTGGGAAGTCGGCGGGCTGTGCGAATTCGTGAAGCTCCTGGGAGACGATTTCTCGACCGGGATCACCCGTGTCTGCCAGGAGCTTCGTTCGCTTGCCTGCCCATCGGCGATCGATACCCGGCCGTGCCGGGGCAGCCATGCCCGGTGAGGCAAAGGGCCTGAGGGCAGTGAAGAACGGGCCATGGGGTTCGGCCGGGAGGTGACGGCGCCGGCCGGGCGTCAGTCCGCTGCGGTGAGCCGGCGTCGGGCCAGCAGAGCAGCGATCGCCCAGTCCTGCACGGCGACGCCGACTTGGTGAGGACGGCGCTCGGTGCGCTGCCGCCGGCCCGGTCCGGGCCGCCGGGCCGACCCGGCCACCGCGGACGCCGAAGGCCGCGCGTCAGCACGCGGCAAGGTGCCCCGGACACCACTGCGGGCAGCCGGCCCCGCACGGGCGTCTCGGATCGACAGCGCCGGGTGCTCGCATGCGGATGGTGGCACCGCGTGTGACGATGAAAAGCGAGTCTGTCCGACCCGGTAGGCGGCGGGAGGAATGGCCATGGAGATCAAGCCGCAGGCAGCCGTCATCCCCAAGGACACCGACCAGCTCGAACAGGGGAAATACGGCCCGGTCTTCCCGAAGACGCCCGCGTGCTACGGCTTCACGATCGTCGCGAGGGTGAAGCCGGGCCGGGCCGAGGCCCTGCGGGAGTACGGCTACGCCCTGGCCAAGGCACTGGAGAGCGATCCGTACCTTCTCGCGCCGCTGAAGCTGCACTATCTGCGTTGGGTGCTCTTCGACGATGACACGCGTTTCATGTACCAGGGGATCTTCGACACCGATTTCGACAAGTACACCGAGGACGCCATCGCGCTGTTCGGCAAGGCGGGAGTGAGCACGGCTTTCGAGAATCTCGAAGGGTTCCCCGAGGACTGGAAGACCAACCCTGACGCGTTCGTCAGGTTCGTGCGTCAGCACCACTGCCCGAGCTTCATCGAGTACGGGGAATACCCCTACGTCACGGCCGACGAGATCAAGAAGGCGCTACGGGTCAAGAGCGCACTGTCGGACATGCTCGACCAGTTGCAGTGAGCGCCCGCAGCCTGAGCCGAGCGCGGGCCGGCGCGCGCACGGCCCACCGCTGAAGGGAGGCGGCATGAACGAGGCCACCACCGCCCGCACCTACAATCAGAACCACATCCCGCGCGCTCCCACTCCTGGTCGGCGGCGGGTGAGTATCTACGTCTCATGGAGCTACCCGGCCGAGGCGGGCAGGAACCCGGCCGAGCTGGACAACCGGTTCTCCACGATGACCGAGGTCCGGCGGGTGGCCTGGCCCGCCTACGAGGATCCGAAGTGGTCCGACCCACTGCGATTCCAGCAGGGCATCGCGGGTTCACTGGAGCTGTTCTTCTTGGCCTGGGTGCCGTTCCAGCAGTTCGTCGAGGAAACCACAGGACACCCCGTCCCCGTGTACCAGCGCATCGACCAGGCCGGTTTCCACACCCCGCTCGACGAGCGGGTACTGGCCGACACCGACACCCTGTTCGTGTTCGGGCTGGACCACATGGTCACCGGCCAGGAGGCCGAGCCAGGCGAAGTCGAGGCACTGCGGGCGTTCCTCGGCCGCGAGGACGCCTGCCTGGTCCTCGGGCCCCACCACGATGTGGGGGCATCGGACGACCTGGCGGTGCGGGACATCGAGTACCACCATCATGGCGACCCCCTCGTCCCCCGGCAGCAGCGCTTCGCCGGATACCTCCGGGGCGTGATGCACGCGCTCGGCGTGCCGGTGGAGAACCGCTACGGGCTGCGGCCCGCCGTGCGGGAGCAGAACAAGATCGCCCCGTTTTCCGCGTTCAGAGACCTGGACGCCAAGGGCTGGCTGGAGGGAGTGACCAACTTCAACTTCCACCAGCACCTGCCCCACTACGCCGTGACGACGGACGAGCCGGACATCATTCACGTCCTGGCCGAGCAGCCGATCGACACCTCCAGGCCGCATCCGTTCACCGAAGCCGGCAACAGCACGTTCAACATGTTCCTCTGGATGCCCCCCGAAGGTGAACGGGCCGGCGACATCCTGCTCGCCGACTCCACCATCTTCAGCTCCTTGTTCGGCGGTGATGAGAGCCTGCGCAATTTCTGGCGGAACCTCGTCACCAAGTAGCGACGCAGGCCATCGCAGCGAGCGGTGAGGAGGCGATATCCGTGAACACAACGCGAGACGCACTGGAGCTCGACGACATTCAGCGCGGAGTGCTCGCCTCCCGGCCGACCCCGTACGCGGCGACCTATCTGGTGTTCCACATCAGTGACCGGGCGCACGGGAGGGAGCTGATGCGGCGCGCGAGCGCGGTGGTGACCTCGGCCGCCGACTCGGTCAGCCCCTCGGGGGAGACGTGGGTAAGCGTCGCGCTCACCCACCACGGGCTGGAGGCCCTCGGCGTGCCCGGCGCCTCGCTGGAGACGTTCGCGTGGGAGTTCCGGCAGGGGATGGCCGCACGTGCCGGAGCGCTGGGCGACGACGGCGGGAGCAGCCCCGAACACTGGGAAGCACCACTGGGCACCCCGGATGTCCATGTGGTGCTCACCGCGGTCGCACCCGACCCCGAGCGGCTGGAGGAGGCCATCGACCGGGCCCGCCCCGCCTACGAGCAGCTCACCGGGGTGACCGCGATCTGGCGGCAGGACTGCTACGCGCTGCCCACCGAGACCGAACACTTCGGCTACCGCGACGGCGTGAGCCACCCGGTCGTCGAAGGCAGCGGCATCGCAGGGTCGAACCGGCTGGAGACGCCGCTGAAGGCGGGCGAGTTCGTGCTCGGCTACCGGGACGAGATCGGCGGCATCCAGGTGCCGCAGCCGGAGGTTCTGGGACGCAACGGCAGCTACGCGGTCTTCCGTAAACTCCACCAGGATGTCGCCGCGTTCCGCCGCTACCTGCGCCAGGCCGCCACCGGCCCTGAGGACGAGGAGCTGCTGGCCGCCAAGATCATGGGTCGCTGGCGCAGCGGAGCTCCGCTGGCGCTGAGCCCGCACCACGACGACCCCGCTCTCGGCTCGGACTCCGGCCGGCGCAACACCTTCCTGTACGCGCGGGACGATCCTGATGGATTCGTCACCCCTGCCGGTTGTCACATCCGCCGTGCCAATCCCCGTGACGCCTCGGTGGCGGGCGAGGTGCGTCTGCACCGCATGATCAGACGCGGCGCCGTCTACGGCCCACCACTGCCCGACGGGCACCTGGAGAACGACGGGGTGGACCGGGGTCTGATGTTCACGTTCATCGGGGCCCACCTGGGGCGGCAGTTCGAGTTCGTCCAGTCCCAGTGGATGAACGACGGTGTGTTCTTCGGCGCAGGCGATGCGAAAGACCCCGTCGCGGGGTCCCACGACGGCAGCGGCGGCTTCACCGTTCCCCGGCGGCCGGTGCGCCGACGCCTGCCCCCGCTGCCGCGGTTCGTCGTCACCCGCGGCGGCGAGTACTGCTTCCTGCCCGGCCTGCGCGCCCTGCGCTGGCTCGGCGATCTGCGGGACTGACCGTGCGCGAGCCGCGCCCCGGCACCACGGCGAGGCGGCTCCGCAGGCCCGAGGGGTCGGCTCATGGAGACACTGCATCTGCTGTTCAACGCCGTCACCGTGATCTTCATCGCGGCCACCATGTTCGCTGCCGGCCTCGGAACCACCGTCGCGGCCCTGCGGAGCGTCTTCACCGACATCCCGCTGCTCGCGCTGGCCCTGCTCGCCAACCTGGTGGTCCTCCCGCTGCTCGGCTGGGGCATCAGCACGCTGTTCGGCCTGCCCGCTGCGGCGTTCATCGCCGTCGTCCTGGCGGCCTCCTCGCCGGGCGGGCCCTTCGGGGCGAAGCTGGCCATGGTGCAGAGCGGCGATGTCGTCGCAGGCGCGGCCATGCAGGTGCTGCTCGCCACCATCGGCAGCCTCACCTTCGCCCCCACCGCCAACGGGATCCTCAAGGCCGCCGACGTCGGCCAGGAAGTCTCCCTCGACGTCGCGGCACTGGTGGGAACCGTGGCCCTGTTGCAGCTCCTCCCGTTCGCCGTCGGTCTGCTGGTGCGCCACTGCGCAGCACCCACTGCACGAGCGTGGCACCCCACGGCGACCGCGCTCTCGAACGTGACCTTCCTGATCGTGCTGGCGGGCATGCTTCTCGGGAACTGGCGTGACGTCCTCGCCCTGCTCGGCTCGCTCACCCTGCTGGCCGGGGTCGTCCTCGCGGCCGCCGCCTTCGCCGTCGGCACCCTGCTCGCCACCGGGCCGCAGACGCGTCGCACCACCATGGGAGGCGTCGCCGCCGTACGCAATGCCGGGCCCGCCCTGGCAGCGATCGGTATCGCCTTCGCCAACCAACCCGCCATCCTCGGCGCGCTCGCCGCGGTCCTGCTCAGCGGCCTGGCAACAACCCTCCCGATCGCCGCGGTGCTCAACAGCCGCAGAAACCGCCCCCTGGCAGGCGGACAGACACACTGACCAGCACACCGCCTGCACATGCTCGCGCCGGGCGTCGAGGCCGCCCGGCCCTTCACCGCGAGGTCATCGACCACCCGGTCGATGTGCCCGGGCGCCATTTCCCGTGCAGGCCGGCCCGGGGCCGCGAGGGTTCGCTCCGGCAGACTGTGCGGTGTGTGCCGTGATGCGCTCAGCGGTACGGTGACCGCCGGACGCACAGGACCGCCACGTCGTCGTGCTGGCCTCCCTCCCCGGCGAACGTGCGCGCGTCGTCGTAGAGGGCGCGGGGCAGGTCGGTGGGGGAGAGGGTCGCGCGCTTGGTGAGGCGATCGGCGAGGGGGTAGAACGTGCCGTCGGCAGCGCGGGTCTCGGTGAGCCCGTCCGTGGTCAGCAGCAGCGTCGCGCCGGGCGGGAAGGCGAACCAGTCGACGGTCGCGGGTTCGACGGCGAGTTCGGCGAGACCGAGGGGGACGCCGGATGCGAGGGCCGGCGTGGTGACGGTGCCATCGTGCAGCAACTGCGGCGGAATATGCCCGCAGTTGATCACTTGAACCTCTTCGTGCGGGTCGACGTTGATGATGAGCGCTGTGACGAACCGTTCGTCGTCGCCGGTCCGCGCGGCGTAGGAGTTGTGCCGTACGACAGAGGCATCGAGGGCATCGGCGAGTGCGGTCAGGGTGGGCTCTCGGTGGGCCGTCGCACGGAAGGTGCCGATGACGGCGAACGCGGCGCCGACCGCGGGCAGGCCCTTGCCCTGGACATCGCCGATCAGAACCCGGGTTCCCCACGGGGAGACGACGACGTCGTAGATGTCGCCGCCGATGAGCCGGTCCTCCTGCACGGGCTCGTACACTCCGTCCACCAGGACGTCGTCGGTGAGCATGGGCAGAGGGCGCAGGATGTGGCGCTGCATCGCCGCGGCGGTGGAGCGCAGTCGCAGTGTCTCGTGTTCGCGGCGGATCCGACGGTGGCAGGCGTAGACGGACGCCGCGCCCAGGGCGAGGGTGAGCAGGACCATGAGGATCCTGTCGAGCCACGGCCGCCCGTCACCGTGCCGGACCAGCATGGTGACGATGACCACGAGCGCGGTCCATGCGAACACGAACTTCGTCTGGCGTACGGTGCACAGGGCTGACGCCGCCCCCGGCAGGAATACAAGGAGCCCGAGGAGCCACACCGGGGACTCGGACAGGGTCCCGAGGACCATCACCAGGACCGTCACCGACACCACACCGATCAGTACTTCGGTGTCGCGAGGTGGCTCGATCGCTTGGACGGGACGAGCGGAACTCTTCGGATGCTTACGGGGCACGGGACCTCCCGGGCAGATGGTGCACTCTCCGTACGGTAACGACCTGGGGAACGATAGGGAGTGGATCAGCGAGCGGCGTCGTGCGGCTTCGGATCCGGGGCGGAGGAGGGAGGCGGATGGGGTCTGTCCTGCTCGAAAGCAGCTGAGAGCTCGGGGAAGGGGCGTCGGTGACCGACGACGACGCGGGAGGCGGAGTCGCAGGGCGCCGGGAGCCCGCTCCCTCTTGCTCCCAGGTCGTAAGCAGGCCCGGCTGTGGGCGAGCCGCGCCCCGCCGGACGACGCCCCTGCGCCGTGGCCGGTGCCCTGGGCAGGGGGCGCGGCCCGTGGCGCTCCTCCCGTGGTCCACCGCTCCCCGACAACCCGGTCCGGCCCGCACCACGAGGGGGAAGACCTCCCGGTCGCGGCAGTCGTCCCAGCATCCACGGGCGCAGACCGAAATGTGGCGCAGTTCACAGGAACTCCGGTGTCGGTCCGAGCAGTACAGGACATGACCACTTCTTCCGTACCTCGCCGGAACGTCCTCCGGACCCTGGCCGTCGCCGTCGCCCTGGTCGGCAGCACGACGCCCGCCTGGGGCAGCGCGGCCTTCGCCGCAGAGCCGGAGACGTACACCCTCACGATCAAGCACCTGGACCGCACCGGTCACGCGACAGGGAAGTACACCACCCACGTCACCGGAATCTCCGGAGCCGGTGCCGACGAGTCGCTCCAGCCGTACGACGCCTCCGGCACCACCACCATGCGGCTGCCCAAGGGCCGGTACATGCTGGACAGCTCCCTGACCACCGGTAAGGAGACGGACGGCACGGACTGGGTCATTCAGCCGCGCCTCGATCTCGACCACGACACCACCGTCACCGTCGACGCGCGGACCACCGCCCCCGTCGACGTACGGCCCCCCGACGGCTCCGCGAGCTTCCTGCACAGCGGGATGTTCGTCGAGGTCACGCACAACGGTGCCACGCGGATGGCCAACATCATCAACTCCGCGCCGAATCTGCGCGTGGCCCACATGGGACCCGAGGCCGAAGCCGGGTCCGTGAAGCAGTGGTTCGACGCCTACTGGAAGACGGACACCGTCGGCTACGCGCTCGGCCAGACCTTCACCGGCACCCGCGCCCTGACCGGACTCGCACGGCAGTATTCCGCGCAGGAGCTGGCCACCCTGCAGATCCGTGGCGCGGCCCGGCCAGGCGCCACAGGCACCGCGTTCTTCGATCTGCAGCCGACCGTCGGACCGACCGTCGGCGCCTCTCAGACCATGGCGGTTCCCGGTACCGCCACCTTCCTCGTCACACCCCAGCGCGGTACCTGGGACATCGGCTTCGCGGCCCCCGGTGCAGCCGGTGCCGCGCCGAACCGCTACTCCGCCGACCGCGTCGCCGTGCGGGCCGGGGCCACGACGATCCAGACCTTTGACAACGCGGTCTTCGGCCCCGCCCTCACCGATCGTCCCGCCGCCGAACGCGACGGCGACACGATCAGCGCGAATATCCCGCTGCTCGCCGACGGCGACGGCCACGTGCCGTCGTCACCGTCGTACGCCACGGCCTACACCACGCTGCACCGCAACGGCGTACTGGTCGGCACCCAGTCCGGTGTGCCCGGACGCGCCGAGTTCACCGTGCCCTCGGCGCAGGCGCCGTACCGCATGACCAGCACGGTGAACCGCAGGGGCGCGACCGGAGCCACCAGCCGCGTGACCGCGTCGTGGACCTTCACCTCCGGCACGACGGCCGGCCCGGCCCCGGTGCCGGTGAGCGTCGTGCGCTTCTCGCCCGAGCTCAGCCCGACCGGCACCGCGGCAGCCAAGAGCCGGCTCCGGGTCCCGGTCGCCGTGCAGGGTGCTGCTGCGAACGGCCGCACCCGCTCGCTGACGGTCTCGGTGTCCACCGACGGCGGCGTCTCATGGGCCCGGGTCCCGGTCGACCGCGGCGCCGCCACGATCCAGAACCCGGCGTCGGATACCGGTGTCTCCCTGCGCGCGGAGCTGACCGATACCGACGGTAACACCCTCGACCAGACCATCATCGACGCCTACCGCACCCAGTGAACCCGGCAGCCGCCTGAAGACGGCTCCGGTCCGGTGGGCGACCTGCCGCCCGGGCTGCCGGTCCCCCGGCAGCCCGGGCCACCCTCTTTCGAAACACGCCCTCCAGGCGGCCGGTCCGCAATCACAGGGGCGCCGTCGTACGGCCCAGCAGAGCGTTGACGTCGTACGTCTCGTCCGGCGGCGGGGTGGTCGCGGGCACCGGCGCGTCGAACGCCGAGAGGTCCGCGACCGCGTGCGCCCCGCCGCCCTCCACCGTGATCCTCAGCGGGTAGGGCCGGCCGGTGGCGGCGACGTACATCGTCAGTGTCCGGCCGTCCCTGATCCGGGTCAGCGGCACCACCGGAGCACCGTCGAGCGTGGTGCGCCTGCCCTTGTTCAGCGTGCCCCGGTCGTTCTCCGCGTTGTCGACGACCAGCCGGCGGAGATGGTCCAGATCGCATCCGGCCGTCACACCGTGCAGCCTCGGATCGTCGGCCGAAGCCCTCAGGTACCGCCCGTCGAGGATCGCGGCGAACGCCGGGCCGCCGACCGGCACCTGGTTCTTCCAGAAGTCCGCGTCGGGCTTGAGCCACACGTCGTCGGCGCGCTTCACGATCCGGACCGAACCCCGGCCGCCGCCGAGGTCCACCGAACCGTCGCAGTTGCCGTCCCGGTCCATGGTGAGTTCCAGCCGCGCCGACGGGTTGCGGCCGCTGAGGTCGCCCCGCGAGCCGAGGTGCAGGGAACGGACACCGAGCAGCGCGTCGCGCGAGCGGTCGGCGATCTGCTGGGCGGAGAGCGTGTCGATGCCGTTGTCCGCCCGGGCCGTACCGCCTCCGAGGACGCCGCCGCTCACGAGCCCCGCCACCGTCAACAGGGCTGCGGCCAGGGCGATCCGGCGTGCGCCGGTGCGTCGGGTGGTGGTGATCACGGAGCCTCCCTCCACGAGCCCGTAAGGGCCGGTCCAGGTGTGCGGTCCGATCCATCCGAGCGTACGACGCAGCGGGACGCGGTGCGCGACGGCGCACGCCGGGGCGGGCGGGCCGCGTTGCGCCGTCGCTCGGAAGAACGCTTCGGGCCCAACGGTTGAGCGGACCGTCCCGGACTGGTTACCCTCCGGTAAGCGCGTGCGGTCACACGGGTGCGGGCGCGGCACGCACCCGCCGACACGAGGAAGGCGGGCAGCCCATGTCCTCAACGGAAGCCGTGGCGGCCACCGGACCGGCCCACCCGGCCGGACTGGCCGACAGCGCACGGGAGCTGGCCGAGGGCCGGACCACCTCGGCAAGGCTGGTGTCCGAGGCCCTGGCCCGTATCGAGGCCTGCCACGACACCCTCAACGCGTTCCGTCATCTGCGTGCCGATGCCGCGCTCGCCGAGGCGGCCGAGGCCGACCGCCGGCTCGCGGCGGGGGAGCGGCTGCCGCTGCTCGGGGTGCCGGTCGCCGTCAAGGACGACACCGATGTCGGCGGGATGCCGACCTACTTCGGCTGCGGCGGCGATCTGCCCCCGGCCACCGCCGACAGCGAGGCCGTACGACGGCTGCGGGCCGCCGGTGCCGTGATCGTCGGCAAGACCAACTCCTGCGAACTCGGTCAGTGGCCGTTCACCGAGGGCCCCGCCTTCGGCGCCACCCGCAACCCGTGGCACACCGGGCACACCCCTGGCGGCTCGTCCGGCGGGTCCGCCGCGGCCGTCGCCGCCGGACTGGTGCCCGCGGCCCTCGGGTCGGACGGCGCCGGTTCCGTCAGGATCCCCGCGGCCTGGACCCATCTCGTCGGCATCAAACCGCAGCGCGGCCGGATCTCCGTCCACCCCCACAGCGACGCCTTCCAGGGACTCACCGTCAACGGACCGCTGGCCAGGACCGTCGCCGACGCGGCCCTGCTGCTCGACGCGGTCGCCGGACCCCACCCCGACGATCCGCACCGCCCGCCCGCCGTCGAGGCATCGGCCGCCGCCCGCCGCGAACCGGGCCGGTTGCGCATCGCCCTGGCCTGGCGCCCCCCGCTCACCCTCACCCGTGCCGAGCCCCACCCCGACGTGCGCCGGGTCGTCACCGCCCTGGCCGAGACGCTCGCCCTCCTCGGCCACGACGTCGAGGAGGCCCGGCCCCGCTACGGGCTGATCGGGCTCGGCTTCGTCCCCCGCGCCACCGCGGGGATCGCCGAACTCGCCGCCCGCCACCCGGACCCCGCGCTCCTCGACCCCCGCACCCGCAGCGCGCTGCGTACCGGAACCCGGCTCGGCGGCCGGGTGGTGCGTGCGGCCAGGGCGCGGGAAGTGAGCCAGCACCGCCGGATCGGCGCGTTCTTCCGCGCGCCCGGCGCGGCCACCGGCTACGACGTGCTGCTCACTCCGACGACCGCCCTGCCGCCGCCCCCGATCGGCAGGTTCGACGGGCTGAGCGCCTGGCGCACCGACGTGGCGATGGCCGAGGCGTGCCCGTACGCCTGGCCCTGGAACGTGCTGGGCTGGCCGGGCGTCAATGTTCCGGCCGGATTCACCTCCGAGGGGCTGCCCGTCGGAGCCCAGTTGCTCGGCCCCTCCCGCAGCGAGGAACGGCTGATCTCGCTCGCCGCCCAGCTGGAGGCGGAACGCCGTTGGTACGAGTTCCGGCCGCCCGGCGCCCGTCCCCTCCCGGCCGCGGGCGGGCGGTGACCTCCCCGTTCCGCCCCCTCGCGGTCGCGTCGACGGCCGGCCTCCGATGGGACGACGGCGGTTCGAGGACGGGCCCAGGCCGGTCGGCCGGCCCGTCGCCGGACCACCCGAGCGGCCCACCGGACCCGTGACGAGCGATCGTGCCCACCGGTCACGCCCGGCGGACGCCGACTCCCCGCCGACGGCATGTGCCGGACGCGTCCGGCGACGCTCCGCGCACGCCGTTGTCCGCACGGCGGGGCGCCGCGGACGTTCGCACCGGAGCGCCGCAGGCAGGACCATGGAGTGGACCGGAGTGGATGGGTGGTGAGCAGCATGGCGTCCGCAGACCCGCAGTCCGCGCCCGGCGGCGAACCGCCGCAGCCCAGCTTCCTCGGCAACCCCCACGCCGCCTTCGACACGGCGAACGACGCGACGGCGGTGATCTCCGGAACCGGAACGGTCATCGGATGGACGCAGAGCGCACAGGACCTCCTCGGGTACCGCGCCGCCGAGGTCGTCGGGCGCTCCGCCGCGTTCCTGCTCGCGATGCCCGAGGACCCGGTCCGCGTCGCGGGAATCGCCGAACGGTGCCGTGCCGGCGCCGGGTGGACGGGGGTCGGCGAGGTGCGGCGGCGTGACGGGCGGCGGACCGAGGCGGATCTGCGGGTCTCCGCCTCCTTCCAGCTGGACGGCCGGGAGGCATTCTTGGTCTCCGCCCGGGAACGGAGGGCGGAGCTGGCGGTGGGGCAGTCCGTGCTGGACGCCTTCCTGACCAGTTCGCCGATCGGCATGGCCGTGATGGACCCGCAGCTGCGCTGCGTCTGGGTGAACGACACCCTGGAGCGGATCGGCGGCATCCCGCGTGAGCATCGCCTGGGCCGCCGCATGAGCGAACTGCTCCCGGGACTGGAGGCCGACGCCATCGAGACCCTGATGCGCAGGGTGCTGGACACGGGCGTCCCCGTCATCGACTACGAGTACCGGGGCTGGAGCTGGGCCGACCCGCACCGCCAGCACGCGTATTCCAGCTCGTTCTTCCCGCTGACCGACGGCGAGGGCGCCGTCACCGGCGTCTGCTACATGGTCACGGACGTCACCGACCGGTGGAAGGCTCAGCAGCGTCTGGCCCTGGTCAATGACGCCGGGGCCAGTATCGGCAGCACCCTGGACGTGATGCGCACCGCCCAGGAACTGGCCGACTTCGCGGTGCCGCGCTTCGCCGACCTGGTCTTCGTCGACCTGCTGGAACCGGTGGCCCGCCCCGGGGAACCGGGGCTGTGGCCGGGCGACCCGGGACACGCACCCGCGGGGTTCACCACCACGCCGCTCTCCGGCAGGGGAGCCGTCCGTACGAGCGCCGCCTCGTCCTCGCCCCGGATGCGGCGCGCCGCCATGAGCTCGGTGCGGGAGGGCGTCCCGGAGGCGGTCTGCCGGGTCGGGGACCCGGTGGACTTCCTGCCGCCGCCGTACGATGCGCGGTTCCTCGTCGAGGGCGAGCCCGTCCTGATCCCGGTCCTCGAATCCCTCAGCCGTCTGCTGACCGTCGAGCAGCCCGCGCGCGCGGAACGCATCCGCGAATTCGGCCTGCACTCCCTGATCGTGGCGCCCATGCGGGCCCGGGACACGGTCCTCGGCCTGACCACCTTCATGCGCTCGGTGAACAAGGTACCGTTCGAACCGGACGACGTGCTGCCCGCCCGCGAACTGGTGGCCCGCGCGGCGGTGAGCGTGGACAACGCCCGCCGCTACACCCGCGAGCACGCCGCGGCGCTGACCCTGCAGCGCAGTCTGCTCCCGCACACCCTGCCCGGAGGAATGGCCCTGGACGTGGCCTCCTCGTACCTCCCGGCGGACGCCAAGGACGGGGTCGGGGGAGACTGGTTCGACGTGATTCCGCTCTCCGGCGCCCGGGTCGCCCTGGTCGTCGGCGACGTCGTCGGACATGGCATCAGCGCCGCCGCCACCATGGGCAGGCTCCGCACCGCGGTCCACACCCTCGCCGACATGGACCTCCCTCCCGACGAACTCCTGGCCCACCTCGACGACCTCGTGCTGCGCCTGAGCGAGGAGGAGCCCGAAGGCGAGGCGAGCGGCTCGACCGTGCTCGGTGCCACCTGTCTGTACGCGATCTACGACCCGGTCACCCAGGGCTGCACCATGGCCCGCGCGGGCCACCCGCCGCCCGCCGTCGTCACCCCGGACGGGCGCGTCAGCTTTCCCGAACTGCCCCCGGGACCACCGCTGGGGCTGGGCGGAATGCCCTTCGAGACCGCGGAGATCGAACTCCCGGAAGGCAGCCTGATCGCCCTCTACACCGATGGCCTCATCGAGGGACGGGACCGGGATCCCGAACTCGGCATGTCCCGCCTCGGCGGCGCCCTGGCCCAGCGCGGACTCCCCCTGGAAGCGCTGTGCGACTCGGTCGTCGAGCAGTTGCTTCCCGCCCCGCAGCCGGACGACGTGGCCCTGCTGCTGGCCCGCACCCACGAGCTGAGCGCCGAGCACGTCGTCTCGTGGGAGGTGCCCTCCGACCCGGCGGCCGTCGCGGGCGTGCGGTCGCGCACCGCACGTCTGCTACGGAGCTGGGGCCTGGAGGAGCTGGAGATGACGACCGAGCTGATCGTCAGTGAACTGGTCACCAACGCCGTGCGATACGCCACGGGACCGATCCGGTTGCGGCTGCTGCGTCAGTCCGTCCTGATCTGCGAGGTCTCCGACACCAGCAGCACCTCACCGCGGCTGCGGCACGCCAGGACCACGGACGAGGGCGGTCGTGGCCTCTTCCTGGTCGCCCAGCTCACGCGCCGCTGGGGCACCCGCTACACACCCGAGGGAAAGGTCATCTGGACCGAACAGGATCTTCCGAGGACCGGTGACTGAGTCTCCCGCGGACCGGCGGCCGGATCTTCTGCGGGCCGGCGAACGGACCTTCTGCGGGGCGGCGGCCGGAAGGCGCTCCCCGACCGTGTTCCGTCCGCGCCGCACGCTGCGGCCCGCGCCGCGTGAGCACGCACGCACGTGATCATATGATCTATGGCCGGTGAGTATAGTCCCGTGCATGATCTCCGCCTTCCCCCCATGTGATCAGTTCGTACGCGGTGTGCGCCCATGCGCGCACCGTGTGGTGGTGCCCGGTGCCCGAATATCCGACCGGGGCCGGTGACGGATGTCGACAGCGATTCGGAAGCAGGAACCGGGAGCCGGTTCCGGACGCGCGAGCGGCGCGTCGCCCCGGAAGCGGCGCTGGGACTGGCCGGTGCTGCTGGTGTGCGCGGTCTCGGCGCTGGCGGTGGGGCTGTCCTCGCCCCCCGGTACGGCGCAGCAGGCCTGGGGCCTGGCCGCCGCGGTCGGTTACGGCTGCGCGGCCGTGGTCGCGCTGAGAACGGCCACGCCGTGGTCCCGGATCCCCGCCGTCGTCGCGACCGCCGGATCGGTGGTGGCCCCCCTGCTCTACCTCACCGTCGTCGGCAAGGCGCAGATGGAGGTCGGAGTCGTCGAACGGGCGGCCGACCTGCTGTTCTCCT
This sequence comes from Streptomyces sp. NPDC002476, assembly GCF_042889785.1. Classification (NCBI taxonomy): domain Bacteria; kingdom Bacillati; phylum Actinomycetota; class Actinomycetes; order Kitasatosporales; family Streptomycetaceae; genus Streptomyces; species Streptomyces sp. NPDC002476. Next base: position 60,577 of record NZ_JBIARH010000037.1, read on the forward strand.
CCGGGACCGTGTACAACGACGCTCCGCACGTGGTGCCGGACTTCAATCCGTACCTGCCCGGAATGGCACTGTTCGGCATTCCCCACGTGCTGTTCGGCGACACCCCGTTCACCAGCGCCCGGCTGTGGTTCGCGCTCGGTTTCCTGGCCGCGATGATCGGTACCGTACGGGTGCTGACCAAGGGGCGGGAGACTGCGGGCGGTGCGGGCGGTGCCTCCGTCCCCTCGGCCGTGACGGGCGTGTTCTGGCTGGTCGCCTGCCCCGTCGTCGCGCTGCCACTGACCATCGGGGGCGTCGACCCGCCGGTCATCGGACTCGTCTGCCTGGCCCTGGCTTTCGCGGACCGGCGCAACGACCTGGGGGCGGGGCTGGCCCTCGGCGCGGCCGCCGCGCTCAAGTGGACCGCCTGGCCGGCCATCCCGGTGGTCGTCGCCCTGTTCGCGGTGTGCCTCGGCAGGCGTGCCGCCGTCAGGAGCGCGGTGCTCGCCGTCGGGATCGCGGTGCTGTGCACCGTGCCCGTGGCGCTGGTGGACATGGACGCGTTCTACCAGAACGTGGTCCTCTACCCGCTGGGTCTGGGAGAGGCCGCGTCGACGGCGCAGAGTCCGCTGCTCGGGTACCTGATCGTCACCCTGGTCCCGCACGGGCAGACGGTGACCGTCGTGCTCATCGGGCTGAGCGCCCTTGGCGTGGGGGCCTCCCTGCTGGTGCGCCCGCCGCGGACCCCCGTCGAGGCCGCGGACAGGCTCGCGCTGGGGCTGCTCTTCGCGATCGTGCTGTCCCCGGCCACGCGCATCGGCTATGCCATCTTCCCCGTCGTCCTCTTCGTCTGGCCCCGGTTCGCGGCCCGTCTGTCGGCGGGGCAGGCCACGGAGCCCGCGAACGAGGCGGGGGAGGGCGGGACCTCGCAGGCCGCGACCGCTGTGCCGCGGCAGCCGGAATCCGGACGGAGCCTGACCGGCACCGCCGACCTGTAGACGCCGGCTCCCCCGGGGCCGCCCGCTCCTGCGGACGCGCGCTCCCGAAGTCGCCCCCGACAGCAGCACACCGAAACCGACACCGCCCCGCCGGTCGCACGCAGTGCGCGACCGGCGGGGCGGTGTCGTGGCGGGGGCGGTGTCGTGGCGGGTCACGGACCCCGGCAGGTCATGGGACCAGGGCGGTCACGGCACCCGGGCGGTCCATTCGTCGGTGGTGAACTTCGTCCGCGCCAGCTTCTCCGCCTGGGCCATCTCTTCCGCTGTGACCTCGCCGTTGGTCAGTCCGTAGCGGTTGCGGAAGGAGGCGATCATGTTCTCGATCACCTGCTCCCGGGCGAGTCCCGTCTGGCGGCGGAGCGGGTCGACGCGCTTCTTGGCGCTCTTGGTGCCCTTGTCGGAGAGCTTCTCCTTGCCGATGCGAAGGACCTCGAGCATCTTGTCGGCGTCGATGTCGTACGACATGGTCACGTGGTGCAGGACGGCCCCGGGGCCACCGTCGGGGCCGACCATTCGCTTCTGGGCGGCGCCGGCGACCTTTCCGGCGTCGGTCGCGATGTCGTTCAGCGGCTGGTACCAGGCCTTGATACCCATGTCGCCGAGCGCGCCGAGTACCCAGTCGTCGAGGTAGGCATAGCTGTCGGCGAACGAGAGGCCGGAAACCAGCGACTCCGGCACGGACAGGGAGTACGTGATGGTACTCATGGGCTCTACGAACATGGCTCCGCCACCAGAAATGCGGCGTACCACGGTCATTCCGTGCTTCGCTGCGCCTGCGGGGTCCACCTCATTGCGCAGCGACTGGAAGCTGCCGATGACCACAGCAGGCGAGGCCCATTCCCAGACCCGCAGCGTGGGAGCGCGCCGCCCGGCGGCCACCTCGGCGGTGAGAACCTCGTCCAGTGCCATGTGCAGGGCCGGGGCCTGCGGTTCCATGTGCACCAACTGCCAGGCGTAGTCGCTCCACTCGGTCGCATGGGCCAGCGCCCGCCGAACAGCGATGCCGACGCCCTCCGCGGTCAGTCCGAACATGACGGTCGACTCCGGCAGCGCTGCCGTGATCCGGGCCGCCAGACCTGCGGCGTCCGTCGAGGAAGGGGCGCCTTCCAAGGCCCTGTCGATCGAGAGGATTGCCTCGTCGGGTTCCAGGAAGAAGTCCCCGGCGACGCGCACATTGCGTAGTACGCCTTCCTCGACGTCCAGATCTACGGTGACAAGCTTGCCGCCGGGCACCTTGTACTCGCCATGCACGGTTTGTCCCTTCCAGTGCGTGGCGTGGCCCCTGAGCCTGTTGCTCCGACATGAGATAGCCGCGCACGTACTTCGCATCGCACTTTAATGCCGGCTCGTGACGAGCAACTACGCGGCCTCGATGCCGCTTGCGCCCGGCGTCCACGTCGAGGCCGACGACGTGATGCCCGACCTCGGCGGCTCGGACCGCCAGCGGGAGCCCGACGTATCCCTGCCCCACGACGGCAACGCGGAGCCGACGGGTTTCGTGATTCCTGATCATGCGGTCCACCTCGCTGAAATCGGGGGCCGGGGTAGCGGGGACGTATGCGCGGCGTGTGTCCGCAGGGGGTGGTGACCGTAGGATGGGGAGCGCCTCGGCCGTACGAGACTCGCTTGGCCGCCTGTCTCGGACGGCCGGGTGCTTTTCGGGGGTGGCCCGGGCCGGGAAAACCCGCAGGCTGGCCAAACCCCCGGTTCGATACGATGCCGGTGGCTTGCAATCCCGTTCCGTCACCATGCGTGACGCTGACGTGCGATCGGAGTGATCGCGTCGACTGCGGCCTCCCGACCTGGGCCCGCCGTGGCAGCGCCATCGGCGCCGTACGTACGAAATGGAGCATCCAAGGATGGCTCGACACCTGGTAACCAGCGCGCTTCCCTACATCAACGGGATCAAGCACCTGGGCAACATGGTCGGGTCGATGCTTCCGGCGGACGTGTACTCCCGGTACCTCCGCCAGCGTGGCCACGATGTCCTCTACGTCTGCGCCACCGACGAGCACGGCACGCCGGCCGAGCTGGCTGCCAAGGAGGCCGGTCTGTCCGTCGCCGAGTTCTGCGCTCAGGCGCACGACGCGCAGAAGGCCGTGTACGACGGCTTCGAGCTGGCCTTCGACTACTTCGGGCGCAGTTCCTCGCAGCAGAACGTCGAGATCACCCAGCACTTCGCTCGCAAGCTGAACGAGAACGGCTTCATCGAAGAGCGTGCGATCCGTCAGGTGTACTCGCCGGTCGACGGCCGTTTCCTTCCGGACCGGTACGTCGAGGGCACCTGCCCGCACTGCGGGTACGACAAGGCCCGCGGTGACCAGTGCGAGAACTGCACGCGCGTTCTCGACCCGACCGACCTGATCGCCCCGCTCTCGGCGATCAGCGGTTCCACGGACCTGGAGATCCGTGAGACCAAGCACCTCTTCCTGCTGCAGTCCAAGCTCCAGCACGAGGTCGAGGAGTGGATCGCCACCGTAAGTGCGGAATGGCCGCACCTGTCCACGTCCATCGCCCACAAGTGGCTGACCGAGGGCCTGAACGACCGTGCCATCACCCGCGACCTTGATTGGGGCGTGCCCGTTCCGGCCGACACCTGGCCGGAGCTCGCGGCCGAAGGCAAGGTCTTCTACGTCTGGTTCGACGCCCCGATCGAGTACATCGGCGCGACGAAGGAGTGGGCGGACGCCTCCTCCGAGAGCGAGAGCCGTGACTGGAAGTCGTGGTGGTACGAGGCCGACGACACTGTCCGTTACACGCAGTTCATGGCCAAGGACAACGTCCCCTTCCATACGGTGATGTTCCCGGCCACCGAACTCGGCGTGCGCGAGCCCTGGAAGAAGGTCGACGTCGTCAAGGGCTTCAACTGGCTGACGTACTACGGCGGCAAGTTCTCCACCTCCCAGAAGCGTGGCGTCTTCACCGATGCCGCCCTGGAGATCCTTCCCGGCGACTACTGGCGTTACTTCCTGATCGCCAACGCCCCAGAGTCCGACGACTCCTCCTTCACGTGGGAGCACTTCACCGCCACGGTGAACAAGGACCTGGCGGACACCCTCGGCAACTTCGTCAACCGCGTGCTGTCGTTCTCCCGCAAGCGGTTCGGCGACGAGGTCCCGGCCGGGCGCGCCGCCGGCGACGCGGAGGCGAAGCTGGGCGAGGAGATCGCGCGCCTGCTGGCCGAGTACGAGGAGCACATGGAGGCGCTCCAGTTCCGCAAGGCCGCCGCTGCCCTGCGCGCACTGTGGTCCGCGGGCAACTCCTACCTTGAGGAGAAGGCCCCCTGGCTGGAGATCAAGACCGACGCCGACGGCGCCGCGCTGACTCTCCGCACCGCCATGAACCTGATCCACCTGTACGCGGTCGTCTCCGAGCCGTTCATCCCGACCACGGCCGCCGCCATGCGCGGCGCCTTTGAGCTGGAAAACGACACCGCGACCTGGGTGACCGCCGACCAGGCCAAGTCCCTGGACGCCGTCCCGGCCGGCACCGCTTTCACGGTGCCGTCGGTGCTCTTCGCGAAGATCACGGAGGAGGACCTGGAGTCCTACCGTGAGCGCTTCGGCGGCGCCCCGGAAGTCTGACAGACATCCCCGCACCCGTACCGTCCCGACTCTCATCGGGCGGTGCGGGCGCTGAGGAGGATGGGCAGGTCCGCGGGAGAGACGTTCAAGAGTCGTATGCGCGGAGACGGACGGGCCGTCAATCTCCACGCACGTGACCCCGGCGGACCCGGGCACGTGCTGGAGGTACCGGTCGAAGCCGTTCCCGGTGAGCCACAGCAGCAGGCAAGCGATGCCCCCGCCGTGCCCGACGAGGATGGTCGTTCGCCGTGCCCCGGAGCAGACCTCGTCCCACAGGTCCACGTAACGGGCCTGGACGTCCTCCGGCGAATCACCACCCGGTGTGCGGAGCCGGTGGATCGGCACACCGTGGCGAGCGGCCTCGGCGGCGGCGAGCTCCACGTGTGGCACTGCTCGGTCCGGACCGCCCCCGGCGACCGGCGGTTCTCCGACGAGGAGTGGAACCCCCGTCGCCCAGCGCATCGTCCACGCCACCGGCATCGCGGATGGTGATCCCGACGGCTGCCGGTGGATCGCCGTCCGCCACGCGGAAGACCACATCCACATCGTCGCCACCCTGGTCCGCGGCGACCTGCGTAACCCGCGCCTCAACTACGACTTCAACAAGGCCCACAGCGATCTGCTGTATGCGGTCGCGATCGATGATGGGTTGAAAATCGTGGCCTTGTACAGGGAAGACGTCATGAAGGGCTCTCCGCTAAGGGCTGTCCCGTAATCCGTGGCGGACCAGCGCGCGGCGTCGGATGTGGTGCATCGCAAGGCGGAGGGGCGTCCGCATACTGGATGTATGCGGACGTTCCGACAACGCGGCGAGGTGCTACAGCTGTCGTCGCGCGCCCGCCAGGGATTACGGGACAGCCCTTCGTCCGCTGGCGGCACTCACAAGGCGTGCGTATCCCTCGAGTTGGCTCTCCCGTGGCCGTTCGGGCGTTGAGGGAGCCAACGGGGCGGGCCGCCCATCAGCAGCACTGGCACACGCTCGCCAGCAGTATTTAAGATGAAGCTCGACGGTTCCGGGCACAGATTCGTGACCTGTGCACATACAAGTGAGGTTGCGTGTGAGTAACAGCCCTGAAACCGAAGCACAGTTCCGCAGTGGTGTACCCCACTCGGCCAGAGTCTGGAACTATTGGATCGGAGGCAAGGACCACTACCCGGTGGACCAAGAACTGGGAGACCAGGTGCTGGCGAGCTACCCTCAGGGTCGGGAACTCGCCCTGGCCTCACGCGCATTCCAGGTCCGTGCGGTCCAATACCTGGCCGGCGCGGGAATCACCCAGTTCCTCGACATCGGGACCGGGCTCCCCGCCCAGAACAGCACTCATGAGATCGCGCAGATCATCCAGCCGCAGGCACGCATCGCGTACGTCGACAACGACCCGCTGGTTCTTGCCCACGCCCGGGCGCTGCTGACGAGCGCACCGGCTGGCATGACCGACTACATCGACGCAGACATGCTGGATGCCGAACGTGTTCTCGACGAAGCGAACCGGACGCTGGACATGAAGCAGCCCATCGCAGTCATGCTCCTGTCCACACTGGGGCACACCGAACCCAAGACCGGTATCGGTCTCACGCGCCGATACATGCGCGACCTCCCGGCGGGCAGCCACCTCGTCCTCTGCGACACGATCTCCACGCCCGAGACACTTGCGGCGCAGGAGGCATACGCAGCGGGGGACACCCCGCCATACCTGGTACGTCAGCCCGAGGAGATCCGCGCGAGCGCCGACGGCATGACGTTGGTCGAGCCCGGATTCGGGTCGATCTCGCTCTGGCGCCCGAATCCCGATGACGACACCAGCAATCCTGTCGACCAGTGGGGATTCGTCGCCCGTAAGTAGGACCGCACGCCGGGTCGAGGCTGTGGAGACCAGCTACGGCCCGGCGAACAGCGTCGCTGCTGGCGCCGGGTGGGGGTACCGGTACGCGAGCCGGTGGGCAACACGGTCGTAGACTTCCTCACTACTTCGTACTGACAGCCACCGCACTGCGCATGCACGGCAACGAACTACCCAGGCCCCGGATCAGGTCGTACTCCCGCATACTCGGTGGCTGGGCTGAGTTCATGCGGCGGTGCGTCGCAGACAGCCGTGCGGCGATGAGTGGGCCGATCTTGGGGTCGAGTTCCTCCAGGGCGGAGCGGTAGGCGCGGTGGCCGGGTCCCCGACGCGGTTCCCAGCGGTCCTGACAGTCCTGACAGGGCTGACGGTCCCCCTGGGGCCGCAGAGTTCCGGCACGGGGTGCTACGCGGGCAGTGGAGCGCGGGTCTGTTCGACGAGCAGGGCGGTGACATCGCTGATCCGGCCGTCGCGGGCATGAGCGGCCCGCTGGCGATGTGCCCCGCTGCCGCAGCGGAGCAGCCGGTCGATGAGACCGGTGACGACGGTGGTGTCGCCGCAGGCGTCCAGACCGGGCAGCGCGGCCTTCAACGTGCGGTCGAGCAGGGCGCGGGCGGGTGTCAGGGCGCCGGTCGTGGTGTCCACGCCGTTCCCCTCCAGGCCGTCGTGCGCGGCTCGCCACAGGGCGAGGCGGAGGCCCCGGTCGGGCACCTCGGCGGCGGGGCGGTCGTCCGCTACGGCCTGGAGCGCGGCGGTGGCCAGGCCGCGGACGAGGAGGGCGAGCAGCAGTGCCTCCTCGGCGGTGGCGGCCACGTCGGCGACGCGTATCTCCAGGGTGGGCAGGCGTGGGGCGGGCCGGATGAACCAGTACACCATTCCCGGATCGAGGGCGGCGCCGCCGTCGAGCAACGCGTCGACGGCGTGGTGGTAGTCGTCGGGGGTGCGGTACAGCGGCGGGGGACCGGAGGAGGGGAGTCGGGACCAGAGGATGTTGCGCCAGCTGGCATGACCGGTGTCCCGCCCCTGGTAGAAGGGCGAGTTGGCGCTCAGCGCGAGCAGGGTGGGCAGATGGGGCCGCAGATGGTTGGAGACGGCGAGGGCGGTGGGCAGGTCGGGCATGCCGATGTGGACGTGGCAGCCGCACACGGTGTGGGACTCCACCAGATCGCCGAACCGGTCGCTGATGTGCCGGTAGCGGGGCTTGTCGGCCAGCGGGAGCGGCACGGGGGTGCCGTACGGGGCGCAGCCGGCGGCGACGAGACCGAGGCCGTGCCGCTGAGCAGCCTCGGCCAGCGCGTGCCGGGCCGCCGCGAGATGGTGGTGGGCCTGGTCGGCGAAGCGACAGACCGGAGTTGCGGCCTCCAACTGGAACCGCGTGATCTCCTCGGTCAGCGTGCCGGCCGCGGGAGCGGCGGTACGCAGGACGAGGGGCGCCTGTGCCGCCGGACGGCTCGTCTCCGGGTGCAGCAGGAGGAACTCCTCCTCGACGCCGAAGGTGAGCGGGGCGTCGTCGTGGTGCGCGTTCAGCGGGTTGGTGCGACCGTGTGCCATGTGCGACTCCGTTCCTGCGGGGCGGAGGTGCTTCCCCGCATCAGAAAGCTGGTGTCGACGTGACCGGTCGGGCAGAGGAACCGCCCCGCGGCCCGGGTCACGTTGGTGAGGGCGCGTGCTGACGGTGCGTCGGGGAATGTGGGGCCGGGTCAGGGTTGCATGTTCGGGCCGGGCTGACCAGGCCGCCCCACGAATGGGTATCGACCTCGCCCACGATTGGCGGTGGGAGAAGGAGCGGCGTCCGGGGTCTTCGAATCCAAGGCGGAGGAGGGAGTCGGATGGGGTCTCCCCTGCTCGAACGCAGCTGAGAGCTTGGGGAAGGAGCGTCGGCAACTGACGACAACGCCGGAGGTGGAGGTCCCAGACGCCGCGACGACGCTGACAATCGTGGGCGAGGTCGTAAGCGCCCCGGTGCGCCACCGCGCAGAAAGCGGTCCGGGGCCGTGTGGTGGGAAGTCACCACACGGCCCCGGACCGGGACAACGGCAGAAGAGCCCGCGCTGTCAGCCCTTGCGGGCCCT
>NZ_JBIARH010000038.1:0-68480 GCF_042889785.1 Streptomyces sp. NPDC002476
ACGCTTCCTTTGTACTCACCCCGACCTTCCGGTCCAGGCTTTCCTCCGGGCTTTTCCCTTCGGTCTTGCGTTTCCGACTCTATCAGACTCTTTCGTGTCCGATTCCCGGTCGAAGCGGGCCTCTGCAGAGCAGAATAATTCGCCTTCCAGATTTACGCTTTCGCGCTTTCCTCTTTCGGCGAGCCCGACTCTATCAGGCATTTTCCCTTTCCCTGACCGGCCCCCTGCGGACATGCGGGTGCCCATCCTGAAATGGAATCGTGCGTGAGGAGTCGTCACCGACCCCGAATCCATGTTGCATCGGGGCCAGGCGGAGGTATGACCATACAGGTGGGCCCAGGGCGAGGCAAATCGTCCCGGTGGCCGCTCAGGGTCTCGAACCGTCAGCACTCGGGCGGAATCGGAACTTCTTTTGACCTACGCTGCTGAACAGCACGCCGTCGTCCGCGAGCCGTGACGACGCCACCCGAGCCCCACCCCTGGGAGGTTCCCCATGACCGCTGTGACGTCGCCTCTTGCCGGACGTGCCATCGGGCTCGCCGCAGTGCCGGACCCGGTTTTCGCCGACGCGATGGTGGGCCCGGGGACCGCGATCGATCCCGTGCGTGAGCCGTCCGAGGTCGTGTCGCCGGTCGAGGGCATCGTCGTCTCACTCCACCCGCACGCGTTCGTCGTCGTGGACGGGCAGGGGCACGGTGTGCTCGTCCACCTCGGTATCGACACCGTTCAGCTCAACGGCGAGGGCTTCGAACTCCTTGTGAACAAGGGGGACACGGTCGCGCGCGGCCAGGGGATCGTGCGGTGGGATCCCTCGGGTGTGGAGGCGGCGGGCAAGTCTCCCGTGTGCCCGGTCGTCGCACTCGAGGCCACGGCCGATTCCCTTGCCGACGTCCGGGAGGACGGGGACGTGAAGACCGGCGACACACTGTTCGGCTGGCAGTGACGGACTCGGCGAAGTGACAGCGGACCGGATATCCACAGCGGGGGCACGGCCCACCGCACGACCGGGGACGGGTGAGATGGAGACAACGCTGCGAGGCGTCGGCGTGAGCCACGGGGTGGCGATCGGCCAGGTGCGTCATATGGGTACGGCCGTGCTCGAACCGCCGGCCAAGCAGATCCCGGCCGAGGAGGCGGAGCGCGAACAGGGGCGCGCCCGTCAGGCGGTGGAGGCCGTGGCGGCGGACCTGATCGCGCGGGGCAATCTGGCCGGGGGCGAGGCGCAGCACGTCCTCGAGGCCCAGGCCATGATGGCGCAGGACCCGGAGCTGATGGCCGATGTGGAGCGGCGCATCGCCGTCGGCAGCTCCGCCGAACGGGGGGTCTACGACGCCTTCGCCTCCTACCGGGCGCTGCTCGCCAATGCCGGGGAGTACCTCGCGGGGCGGGTCGCCGACCTCGACGACGTGCGCAACCGGATCGTGGCCCGGCTGCTCGGTGTGCCGATGCCCGGCGTGCCGGACAGTGACCAGCCGTACGTACTGATCGCGCGGGACCTGGCGCCCGCCGACACCGCGCTGCTCGACCCCGCGCTGGTGCTCGGTTTCGTCACCGAGGAGGGTGGGCCGACCAGTCACAGCGCGATCCTGGCCCGGGCGCTCGGTGTGCCCGCAGTGGTGGCCCTCCCCGGTGCCATCGAGCTGGCCGAGGGTGCTGTCGTCGCGGTGGACGGCAGCACCGGCGAGGTCTTCGTGGAGCCCGGCGCCGAGAAGCGTGCGGAACTGCGGAGCGCCGCCGCCTCGCGCAAGGCCGCGCTGGCCGCGTCGACCGGTCCGGGGGCGACCTCCGACGGTCACAAGGTCCCGCTGCTCGCCAATGTGGGAGGACCGGGGGACGTGCCCGCGGCGGTCGAGGCCGGTGCTGAGGGCGTGGGTCTCTTCCGTACCGAGTTCCTGTTCCTGGACGACAGCGAGCGGGCGCCGTCGGAGGAGAAGCAGTTCGCGGCGTACCGGGCGGTGCTCGAGGCGTTTCCCGAAGGGCGCGTCGTGGTGCGGGTGCTGGACGCCGGTGCCGACAAGCCGCTCGCCTTCCTGACGCCCGCGGACGAACCGAACCCGGCGCTGGGTGTACGCGGGCTGCGGAGCCTGCTGGAACACCCGGAGGTGCTGCGGACCCAGCTCACCGCGCTGGCGAAGGCGGCCGAGGGTCTGCCCGTCCATCTCGAGGTCATGGCCCCGATGGTGGCGGACCGTACGGACGCGAGAGCCTTCGCCGACGCCTGCCGTGAGGCGGGGCTGGGGGCGAAGTTCGGGGCGATGGTGGAGATCCCGTCCGCCGCGCTGCGGGCACGCTCGATCCTGCAGGAGGTGGAGTTCCTGTCGCTGGGCACCAACGACCTGGCGCAGTACACCTTCGCCGCCGACCGGCAGGTGGGGGCGGTGTCCCGGCTCCAGGACCCCTGGCAGCCGGCGCTGCTCGACCTGGTGGCGCTCTCGGCGGAGGCGGCCCGGGCCGAGGGAAAGAGCTGTGGCGTCTGTGGTGAGGCGGCCTCCGATCCGCTGCTCGCCTGCGTTCTGACGGGGCTGGGTGTGACGTCGTTGTCGATGGGCGCGGCGTCCATTCCGTATGTGCGCGCCGCTCTGGCCAAGCACACACTGGCGCAGTGCGAGCGTGCCGCCTCGGCCGCGCGTGCGGCGGACTCCGCGGAGGAGGCGCGGACGGCCGCCCAGGCCGTCCTGTCGGGCGAGTAGCCGCGCGCCGCGTACCGAGGTGAAGGGGCTCCCCGCCCGGTGAGTGCGGGGAGCCCCTTCGGTGTCCTCGCGCGGTGTGTCCCCGTTCCGGTGTTCCCTCCGTTCTCAGTGGTGTTCTTCCGGCTCGTCGGCTCCGAGGTCGAAGCCCGCGCAGTAGTCCACATGCGGCTCGGGGGCGACGGGTTCGCCGGTGTCGGCGTCGGTGCAGTAGGCGCTGAAGACCTCGCCCGCGGTGAGCGGAACCAGGCAGGCGCGGTCCAGGCGCCAGCCGTGGACGCGGTCCCGGGCGCCGGGATTGCTGGTGCGGAGCACGACTCCCCCGGGCTTTTCGAGGGCGATGCCTACGGCGAGGACGGTGACGAACTCGACGCCCTCCGCCGATTCGAGGCGAACGGGGCCCCCGGTGTCACGTTCGGCGTGGAGGACCGAGAGCAGGTGCTCGCCCGCCGCGGGCGCCGAGCAGACGAGGTGGTGGGTGCCCGGCCCCGCGGTCTCCAGCATGCGCAGCAGGAGATGGGAGGCCCGGTCGAAGGCGGCGCGGCCGATGTCCTGGCCGCAGTCCGCGCACTCCCCGAGGCCGGCCAGGGTCATCGTGGCGTACTCCCAGGTGGCCTGGCGGACGGCCCGGTCGACCAGGAGCGGGATCAGGTCGTCGATGCGCTGGCCGGTGTACGCGACGGTGGCTCCGGACGCGGCGACCTCCGCGGTGAAGCGGCTGCGGCTGGCGGGGGCGTCGGCCGCGATTCCGGACTCGGCGCAGAACTCCGCGTACTCCTCGGGGTCGAAGAGGGCGACCGTGGCGTGCCTGCCCTGTGCGGCGAGGGACTTGAGCAGGCCCTCGACCTGCTGGAGATAGACGGTGTGGTCGTCGAAGACGAAGGTGCGGTAGCGCCGCATCGCCGCGAAGTCCCGTTCGTCGGCCAGCAGGCCGATGGTGCTGGGGGCTTCGCGGCGCAGCATGCGGCGCATGGACGTCCCGGTACGGCCGCGGCTGCGGGGCCGGGCGGTGGCGACGGTCCTCTCCCGCCCCGGCCGTTCCTGCGCGGCCCTTTCGTGCGTGGTCCTCCCGGGCTCGGTCCCGCCGGGCCCGGTCCGCCGGATGTTGTTGTGGTGCGCCATGTGACTCCCCCAGTGCGCTGACGAACATTGCTCACTCAGAGTAATCAAGGGCACTGACAACGTGGCGCTCAGCGACGTCTGCGGGCGAGGTCCTCGAAGAAGTGGAGGAGTTCGAGGTTGTCGACGGAGCCGGGGTTGACCGCCTTGGCCAGGGCGGTTCCCTGCAGGAGGCGTTTGACCGGAACCTCGATGCGCTTGCCGGTGAGGGTGTGCGGGATGCCGGGGACCTCGATGACCTCGTCCGGGACGTGACGCGGCGAGAGGTTCTCGCGGATGGTGCGCTTGATGCTGTCGCGGAGGTCGTCGTCGAGCACGGCGCCCTCGGTGAGGTGGACGAACAGCGGCATCCAGTAGCCGCCGTCGGGTTCCTCGATGCCGATGACGAGGGATTCGCGGATCTCGGGGAGCCTCTCGACGGCCTCGTAGATGTCCGACGAGCCCATCCGCACGCCCTGGCGGTTGAGGGTGGAGTCGGATCGGCCGTGGATGACGACCGAGCCCCGTTCGGTGATCGTGATCCAGTCGCCGTGACGCCAGACGTCGGGGTACATGTCGAAGTAGCTGTCGTGGTAGCGGCTGCCGTCGGGGTCGTTCCAGAAGCGGATCGGCATGGACGGCATGGGTGCGGTGACGACGAGCTCGCCGACCTCGCCGACGAGCGGTTTGCCTTCGGGGTCCCAGGACCGCAGGTCCGTGCCGAGGCAGGGGGCCTGGAGCTCGCCGATGTGTACGGGAAGGGTGGGGACCGCACCGGCGAAGCAGCTGCACACGTCCGTTCCGCCGCTGATGGAGGCGATCCACAGGTCGTCGCCGACCTCGTCGTGCAGCCAGCGGAATCCGTCGGGCGGGAGCGGGGATCCGGTGGTGGCGACGCACTGGATTCGGGAGAGGTCGAGGTCGCGCCCGGGGTGGATGCCGGCCTTGCGACAGGCCATCACGTAGGAGGCGGAAGTGCCGAAGAGGGTGGCTCCGGTCTGTTCGGCGACCCGCCACTGGGCGCCGATGTCCGGGAAGCCGGGGCTTCCGTCGTACAGCACGAGCGTGGTGCCGGTGAGCAGGCCGGAGACGAGGAAGTTCCACATCATCCAGCCGGTGGAGGTGTACCAGAAGAACCGGTCCTCGGGGCCGAGGTCGCAGTGCAGGCCGATCTGCTTGAAGTGTTCGAGCAGGATGCCGCCCTGGGACTGGACGATGGCCTTGGGGAGTCCGGTCGTACCTGACGAGTACAGCACCCACAGCGGATGGTCGAAGGGCACTGGCTCGAAGACGGGTTCCGTGTCCGCGGCGGTGAGGGCGGACCATTCGAGCGCGCCGTCCGGGGCGTCCGTGCCCAGGAGCGGGATGTGGACGACGGCGCGCAGGGTGGGGAGTTCGCGGCGCAGCTCGGCGACCGTGTCGGCGCGGTCGTACTCCTTGCCGCCGTAGCGGTAGCCGTCCACCGTGAACAGGACGACGGGTTCGACCTGTTGGAAGCGGTCGAGGACGCTGCGGGCGCCGAAGTCCGGGGCGCAGGACGTCCAGACCCCGCCGACGGCGGCGGTGGCGAGGAAGGCGATGACGGCCTGGGGAATGTTGGGGAGGTACGCGCCGACCCGGTCGCCCGGCCGGACGCCGAGGGCGCGCAGTTCGGCGGCGAGGGATCCGACCCTGCGGCGGAGTTCGGACCAGGAGACCGCGGCCTGGGTGTGGGTCTCGTCGACGTGGAGCAGCGCGGGGGCGTCCGCGCGCGAGGGGTCCTCGGCGGCGCGCAGGGCGTGTTCGGCGTAGTTGAGGGTGGCGCCCGGGAACCACTGGGCGCCGGGCATGGTGCGGTCGCCCAGGACGGACTCGTACGGGGTGGAGAACCGTACGTCGAACCAGTCGGCGACGGCCTTCCAGAAGGTGTCGAGTTCCTCGACGGACCAGCGGTGCAGTGCCGGGTATCCGCCTTCGGCCGGGGCTCCGTAGCGCCCCGCCGCCCAGTTCTGGAAGCGGGTGACGGCCGCGGCGGCGACGCGGTCGGGGCCGGGCTGCCAGAGCGGGGTCTCGTCGGTTGCTGCGGTCATGGGCTGCTCCCTGACTGTACGGATACGCGGGGCGGGCTTGGGACGCGCACACGTGCCGGGGTGTGCGCGTGAAGCGGCCGTTACGGACGATGCCATGTGATCGTCGTTCGCACCAGGGTTCACCGCACATGCTCCGGTGTCCGCACATGTGGGCCGACCACGGGTACGCGCGGGCCGATCGCGGGTGAACGGAAGTTGAACGGGGCCCGCCCCCGGTCCGTCGGGTGGCAGGGTGATCCGCATGGATGGTCGTGACCTGGTGCGCTCGGTGAAGTTGGTCGGTTCGGCGCGGGGGCTGCGCATGGTGCGCGCAGCCGTGCGCAGGCGGAACGCGGACGCGCGGGCGCTGCCGCGCCGTGGTGCGGAGCGGGCGCGGGTGCCGGGGCTCGTGGTGGGCGCGGAGCCGGGGCCGGGCGGGGGCGTGGTGCGGTTCGCGCGGTCGGAGCTGCGGGTCCGGGTGACGGTGGGCGGCGCGGTGTTCTGGAGCTGGGACGGGGCCGATCCGCTGCCGTCGTACGCGCTGGCCGGTGCGGCACCGGAGGCGGATCCGCGGGCCCGGCTGGAGCCGGACACGGAGGACGGCTGGCAGGTGGTGTCGGAGCGGCTGACCCTCGCGGTGTCGCGGCACGGGGCCGTGGAGCTGCGGACGCCGGGCGGGGTGATGCTCCGGCGCGAGCTGCCGCCGCGCTGGTGGGAGCCGGTGGCAGGGGGAACGGCCCGGTGGGTGCAACGGTCCGAGGTGCCCGCGGACGCCCGGTTCTTCGGGCTCGGCGGGCGGGCCTCGGGGCCTCGGCTGCGGGACGGGGTGTACCGGCTGTGGAACACCGATCCCGGGGGGCGGTTCGGGCCGGAGGACGATCCGTTGTCCCTGACCATGCCGGTGCAGCTGGTGGTGTCCGACACGGGGACGCATCTGGTGTTCCACGACAACAGCTGGTCGGGGCGGGTGACGCTGCGCGAGGGCGAGGAGGGCGCGGGTTCCGGCCATGACCGTCCGGGCACGTGCGAGGTGCGGATGGACGGCGGGCCGCTGCGGTGCTGGGCGACGGCGGGTACGCCGGCCCGGGTGCTGCAGAGCTGGACGGCGCTCACGGGCGCCCCGGCGCTGCCGCCGTCATGGGCGCTCGGTCCACAGCACGCCCGTTGGGGGTTCGGCGGCGAGCGGGAGGTGCGGCGGATCGTCGCCGGGTACCGAAAACGGGAGCTGCCGCTGTCCGCGCTGCATCTGGACATCGATCACTTCGACGGAAACCGGGTGTTCACCGTCGACCGGGGACGTTTCCCGGATCTGCCGGGGCTGGCGGAGGAGTTGCGGGAGAAGGGGGTCCGGCTGGTGTCGATCGTCGATCCCGCGGTGAAGGCGGAACCCGGGTACGCGGTGTTCGACTCGGGCACGGAGGTCGGCAGCCGTGGGGCGTTCGTGCGGGACGCCCGGGGGCGGGTGGTGCGCGGAGAGGTGTGGCCGGGTGAGTGCGTGTATCCGGACTTCACCGATCCGCTGGTGCGGGAGTGGTGGGGCGGGCTGTACGAGGAGCGGCTCGAGCAGGGGTTCTCCGGGGTGTGGCACGACATGAACGAGCCGGTGTCGTTCGCGGCGTTCGGGGATCCGACACTGCCGCGGTCGGCGCGGCACTGCCTGGAGGGCCGCGGTGGGGATCACCGCGAGGCGCACAACGTGTATGGGCTCGCCATGGCGCGTGCCGGTCACGAGGCGCTGCGCCGGCTGCGGCCGCGGGAGCGTCCGTTCCTGTTCTCGCGTTCGGGCTGGGCGGGGATGCAGCGGTACGGGGGCACCTGGTCCGGTGACGTGGCGACCGGCTGGCCCGGGTTGCGGGCGTCGCTGGCACTGGTGCTGGGGCTCGGGCTGTGCGGGGTGCCGTACTCGGGGCCGGACGTGGGCGGGTTCGACGGGTCCCCCTCGCCCGAGTTGTATCTGCGGTGGTTCCAGCTCGGTGCCTATCTGCCGTTGTTCCGGACGCACGCGGCGATCGACGCGGGCCGGCGGGAGCCGTGGGAGTTCGGGCCGCAAGTGCTGGAGTACGCGCGGGCCGCGCTGGTGGAGCGAGAGCGGCTGAGGCCGTACTTCGAGACGCTGGCGGGGCTGGCCGCGCTGACGGGCGCGCCGTACGTGCGGCCGCTGTGGTGGGGGGCGCCCGGGGAGCGCGCGTTGCGGGACTGCGAGGACGCGTTCCTGCTGGGGGACGCGCTGCTGGTGGCGCCGGTGCTGGAGCGGGGCGCGGACCGCCGGGCGGTGCGGCTGCCGCGGGGGCGGTGGTACGACACGGTGACGGGTGAGGTCCACGAGGGGCCGGGGCAGGTGTTGCTGGACGCTCCGCTGTCCCGGGTGCCGGTGCTGGCGCGGGCCGGTTCGGTGCTGCCCGTGCGGGGTGCGGACGGGGAGGTGGAGCTGGAGGTCTGGGCTCCGGCGGCGGGACGCACCGGCGGCGGGCTGGTGGTGCCGGACCCGGGCGACGGCCGGGAACGGGCGGATGTCGAGCGGTACACGACGAGGCTGGTGGACGGAAAGGTCGTGGTGGAGCGGGAGGGGGCGGAGGGACCCGGCCGCCCGGTACGCGTGCGCGGCGCGTAGGCCCGGGGCGCGCGACGGGGCGAGCACGCAGTGCCGGGGCGCGCGGTCGCGGATGCCCGGTGCCGCAGCGCGCGGTCGCGGATGACTGGTGCCGGGGCGCGCAGCAGGACGGCTCGGAGTACCGGAGCGCGCGGTCACGGAGGCGTGATGCTCGGACGCACGCCGGCGGACGGGGGGCACCGGCCGTGGTGGCGGGCCCGGGGCGCGCGATGACGGGGCGCCCCGCGGGGTCGTCCGGTCAGTGGTAGCCGCCCTCGAACCACGACCGGGCGGCGAGCGTGTGCAGGGGGAAGGCGAGCTCGGTGGGTGCGCCGAGCACGTGGAAGCCCGTGGTCTCGTCGGTCGGTACAGAGGGCGGGAGGGCGGCTTCGGGGCGTGCCGGGAGGAGCCCGAAGAGGAGCAGGTGGCCTTCCGGGTCGCTGAGGGCGTCGGCGAGCCGGACGTCCCCTTCGTCGGCCTCGATACCGGTCTCCTCACGGAGTTCGCGCACCACGGCGTGCTTCCAGTCCTCGTCGTGGTCGATGAAGCCGCCGGGGAGCGCGACCCCGCCGAACTGCGGCGCGATGGTCCGGGTGATCACGACGAGGCCGGTGCCGTCGCGGCCGGTGACGGGGAGCAGGGCCACGGCGACCGGCAAGGGGTTGCGGTAGGCCGTGTCCCCGCAGGCGGCGCAGGTGCGGGGCCAGTCGGCCGGGGCTGCCGGGGCTGCCGGGGCTGCCGGGGCTGCCGGGGCTGCCGGGGCTGCCGGGACGGCGTACGGTGCGCCGCACGTGGCACAGTGGGAGCCCTTGACCGGCTTCTGCGGATGATTCGTGAACGCGGACACGCGCGGACTGTATCCGATCCTCTGTCGCGCTCTCCCCCGTTCCAGGATTATGTGCCCATGACAGGTATGGGTTCCGCCTTCCGTGTCCTGGTGACCGCTGCCGCCGCCCTGCTCGCCGTCACCGCCACCGCCCCGGCGGCCCGGGCCCGGCCCGAGCCGAAGGCCCCCGGCGAATTCGTCGCGCTCCGCTCGGTCGACCCGACGATCATCCAGGAGATGCGCTACCCCACCGCCCACACCTTCATGGGCGTGCCGGTGGACGGCTACCGCGAGCCGCTCTGCATCCTGACGCGTCCCGCGGCCCGGGCCCTCCACCGCGCGCAGACCCGGCTTCTGCGCCGGGGCTACTCCCTGAAGGTGTACGACTGCTACCGGCCGCAGCGGGCGGTCGACCACTTCGTGCGCTGGGCGAAGGACCTCGACGACCAGACGATGAAGGGCGAGTTCTACCCCCGGGTCGACAAGTCGCGGCTGTTCGCGGACGGGTACATCGCGGAGAAGTCCGGGCACAGCCGGGGCAGCACGGTGGACCTGACGCTCGTGAAGCTGCCCGCCGCACCGGCCGGCCCGGACGAACCCGGCCGGTGGAACGTGCCCTGCTACGCACCGCAGGACGAGCGCTTCCCGGACAGCTCCGTGGACATGGGCACGGGTTTCGACTGCTTCGACACGCTCGCCCACACCGACGACCCGCGGGTCCAGGGGGCGCAGCGGGCCAACCGGCAGTTCCTGAAGCGGACCCTCGCCGAGGCCGGATTCGTGAACCTGGCCGAGGAATGGTGGCACTACACCCTCCGGGCGGAGCCGTTCCCGGACACCTGCTTCGACTTCCCGGTCGCGAGAAGGTCCATGGCGGGGCACTGACACGCGGACGGGAGGGAGCGGCCGGGACCACCCCCGCGGGTTCCGGCCGCCCCTCCTCCCCCTCCGACGCGTCCGGGCCGTTTCCGGTTGCCGTCCGGGCCATTACGGTGCCCGTATGTCACAACAGGAGTTCGATTCGTACGAGGAATTCTGGCCCTACTACGTCGCGATGCACTCCAGGGCCGCGACCCGCTGGGTCCATCTGACCGGGACCCTCACCGGTCTCGCGGTCGCCGCCTACGGCCTGGCGCGGGGACGCAAGAGGTACGCCGCCGCGCTGCCGCTGATCGGCTACGGGACAGCCTGGCCAGCCCATTTCCTGATCGAGAAGAACAACCCGGCCACGTTCGGGCACCCCGTCTGGTCGCTCCGCGGTGACGTGCGGATGATCCGGACGATGCTGGCGGGACGCGACCACGAGCTGGCGGAGACCGCCGCCGAGTGGCTCGCCGTCAACCGTCGGCCGTGACCGCGGGCGGCGGTCTTCGCGGGGTGCCGGACGCCGCCCTGTCCGGCCCTCCGGCCGAGCGACGGGAAGACGTTGCCGGGAGCGGTACCAGGCCGTGTCGTCGAAGTGCCGTCGTCCGGCCGGAGACCGGGCCGTGCGGCGTCCGGTGCTTCCCCGAGTTCTCGGCTTCGCTCGAACAGGGGAGACCCCATGGACCGCAAGGCGGAGGACCGTCCGCGTACGGGACGTACGCGGGTGATGCGACAACGCCGCGAGGTGCCGTGCCGGGCGTCGCGAGCCGGTGAACCTTCCCGGTCACAGCACTATGTTGTCGCGGGCTCGCGCGGGCGCTCCACCCGGTCCGCCGCGTGCTCGACGACCGTCACCAGCGCGTCCCGCGCGGAGGAGCGGTCCCGCGCGTCGCACATGAGCACCGGCACCTCGGGGTCGAGGTCGAGCGCCGCCCGAACGGTCGTGACGGGGAAGACGTCGGCGCCCTCGAAGCAGTTCACGGCGACCACGAACGGGATCCGGCGTCGCTCGAAGTAGTCGACCGCCGCGAAACAGTCCTCCAGGCGTCTGGTGTCCGCGAGCACGACCGCCCCCAGCGCCCCCTGGGCCAGTTCGTCCCAGAGGAACCAGAACCGGTCCTGGCCGGGGGTGCCGAACAGGTACAGCACCAGGTCCTCTCGCAGGGTGATGCGGCCGAAGTCCATGGCCACCGTGGTGGTGGTCTTCGTCTCCACCCCCGCCACGTCGTCCACGGGACGGCCCGCCTCGCTGAGCCGTTCCTCCGTCCGCAGCGGCCGGATCTCGCTGACCGCGCCGACCAGAGTCGTCTTGCCCACGCCGAAGCCGCCCGCCACCAGGATTTTCAGGGTGACGGGATCGACGGGCCGCTTGCGGCGGCTAGAGCGCCCGAAGGCCATTGATCACCTCGCGAAGAATGCTCACGTCCGGCAGCTCGGCCGGCGGAACGGGACGGGTCACGTGCACGAGTTCGTCCTCGACGAGGTCCCCGACCAGGACCCGGACCACCCCCACGGGGAGGTCCAGGCCCGCCGCGAGCTCGGCGATCGACTGGGGCGTGGCGCTGCACAGCTCGACGATCTCCACGTGTTCCGGGGAGAGCGTCTGGTCACGGGCGGGGGCGTCGGCCGCGGGTTCGGGGACGACGACCGCGATCAGGTCGAGCCGATGACGGGAGGCGCTGCTGGTGCGCCCGCGGGTCATCGCGTACGGGCGGACCACGGGTCCCGCCTCGGCGTCGTACCAGCGTGACGTCTGCGGGCCCGTATGCGGTGCCGGGGGTCCCAAGGAGGAATCAGCGCTCATGCCGTCCGTTCACCCCCCGGCGGTCTGACCGGTCGTCCGGGGCGCGTTGGCCAGGTGGGCGCCGACGCGCTTGACCATCAGCGTCATCTCGTACGCCACCAGGCCGACGTCGGAGTCGGCGTCGGCGAGCACGGCGAGGCAGCTGCCGTCGCCCGCCGCCGTGACGAAGAGGAACGCCTCGTCGAGTTCGACGACGGTCTGGCGGACCCCGCCGGCGTCGAAGTGGCGTCCGACGCCCTTGGCGAGGCTGTGGAAACCGGAGGCGACGGCCGCCAGGTGTTCGCTGTCCTCGCGGGTGAGTTCCTCGGACGTGCCGGTGGCGAGACCGTCGCTGGAGAGCACCAGTGCCTTGCGGATGCTGGCGACGCGTCCGACGAGTTCGTCCAGGAGCCAGTTGAGCCGGCCGGAGCCCCGGCGTTCGGTGGTGGTTGCTACGGCGTTCGGTGCGGTCATCGACCGTCCCCTTCGGAAGTGGTTCCTTGTGCTGTGTCACCGGGACCGGTCATGTCCTCGGCGTTCTGCCTGCGGCCGCGCTGCCAGCCGCGTTGGAGCGAGGCCATGCGGTCACGCACCTCGTCCGCGTCGCGTTCGAAGTCCCGTGCCGGTCCCGTCCGGGCCGGTCCGGCGTCGCGACCGCCGGTCACCTCGCGCAGTTGCGGGGCGAGGCTCGCCTGCCGGATGCGGCGGGGCAGACCGCCCACCGTCTCGCGGGGCGGTCGGGAGGCCGTCGCGCCCTCGCCCCCGGCGGCCGAGGCCGGGGCGGGCCCGGCGGATTTCCAGGGGCCCGCGGACTCCCGGGGTCCGGCGGTGTCGTGCGGTGCGGCGGAATCGCCGGCCCCGGCCTCGGAGAGCCACGGTCCGACGGCGGCCGGTCTGGTCGCACCGTCGGTACCCGGGTTCCTGACGCCCGGTGCCCCGGCGACCGGGCCGCGGTCCCCGCTCCGGCGGGGCGGGGAGCCGTGCTCGGCGGTGACGGGGTGGGCGCGCCCCGCCTCGCCGACCCGGCGCCCGTTGTCGGCGACCAGGGTCGGCGGTTTACGGCGGGGCAGCGGCACCGGTCCGGCGGGGCGCCCCGCCCGCCCGCCGCCCGCGGCGTCGCCGGGCCGTCCGGACGCCTGCCGGTGCGGTTCGCGGTCGCGCCCGAGGTCACGGGCGCGGAAGATGCCGCCGCACTCGCTGTCGGCGTCGTCGAGGTCGGCCGCTCCGCTCAGCACCGGATCGAGCAGGGGGTCGTTCGCCAGGTCCGCCGTCTCCACCGGGCCCTCGAGCTCGACCGGCCCGTCCAGCAGGACCGGGTCCGCGATGCCCGCGGGTACCGGTACGAGGCCCGGGGACCTTCCGGTGGCCCGGCGGTCCGGCGCCCCGTCCGACCGGTCCTTGCCGCCGCCCGGCCCCTGGCGGCCGGACGTCCTCGTGCCCGTGGCCGTCTCCTCGGAGCGCCGGTCGAGACGGAAGCCGGCGCCGTGCGTCTCGGGTGCGTCGGTGAGCAGCGCCCCCGGGATGAAGACGACCGCGGTCGTGCCTCCGTACGGGGAGGTCTGCAGCGAGACACGGACGTTCTGCCGCTGGGCGAGGCGGCTGACCACGAAGAGGCCGAGCCGGTCGGTGTCCGACAGCTCGAACTCGGGAGTCTCGGCGAGCCGCAGGTTCGCGTCGAGGAGGGCGTCGGGGGCCATGCCGAGGCCGCGGTCGTGGATCTCGAGCGTGAAGCCGTTGGAGACGCGTTCCCCCAGTACCTGCACCGCGGTGTGCGGGGGCGAGAACACGGTGGCGTTCTCCAGGAGTTCGGCGATCAGGTGGGTGAGGTCGGCCACGGCGGGGCCGCTCACACCGATGCGGGGCAGCCGGCGGACCTCGATCCGCTCGTAGTCCTCGACCTCGGCGACCGCTGCCCGTACCACGTCCATCAGCTGGATCGGTTTGCGCCACTGGCGGGACGGGGCCGCACCGGAGAGGATCACCAGGCCCTCGGCATGGCGGCGCATGCGCGTGGTCAGGTGGTCGAGGCGGAACAGGTCCGCGAGTTCGTCGGTGTCCTCGGTGCGGCGTTCCATGGCGTCCAGGAGCGTGAGCTGCCGATGCAGCAGCACCTGGTTGCGGCGGGCGAGGTTGACGAAGACCTCGGACACACCGCGCCGCATGTCCGCCTGCTTGACGGCGGCTTCGACGGCGGCGCGTTGCAGGGTGTTGAGTGCCTGCCCGACCTGGCCGATCTCGTCCCGTTCGTACTGGAGACGCGGTGCCTCGGTCTCGACATCGATCTGTTCACCGGCCGCGAGTCGGCGCATCACGCTCGGCAGCCGGACTCCGGAGACGTCGTGGGCGTCCTTGCGCAGCCGGGAGAGGTCTCGGATGAGCTCGCGGCCGATGCGCACGGAGACGAACACCGAGGCCAGCAGGGCCAGGAAGCCGAGGACGCCGGCCACCCCGGCCTTGATCAGGACGCTGTAGCCCGCGGGCTTGCCGCGGTCCTGGAAGCGGTCGTTCATCTCGGTGGAGTCGGTGGCCAGCCGGTCCAGGACCGGTGTGGCCACCTCCTGCCAGCGCTCGGCGTCGACCACGCGCGGTTCGTCGGTGGGACCGGCGTCCAGGAGTGCCTTCTCAGCGGTTCTCAGCGCTTCGCTGTCCGGGCTCGACCAGTACCGCACCACCCGTTGGCGTTCCGCCGACGGGAGCATCTCGCCGTTGATCTCGTAGAGCAGTCCGCGGTTGGCGACGAGATCGGAGACCTGGCGCAGTTCGGTGGCGGTGATCCGCCCGGCGATGAGTGACGAGGCGACCAGCGCGTCTTCCCGGGAGAGCATTTCGCGGGCCCGTGAGATACCTACCAGCGCGCGGACCTGCTTGTCCATCGACACGTTCTCCATCGTGCGAAGACCGGTCAGAAAGCTGTGGCAGGGATCGACGAGTCGCCCGTAGAACTCCATCGCCTTCGAACGGTCGATGGTGCGCCGGTCGACCGATTCGCGGAGCGCGCCGAGGCCCTCGGCCGTCCCGAGAAGGGAGTTCAGCCGGGTCTCGTCGTCCGTCCGCAGAGCGTCTCGGACGTCCTCGCGTCCCGCGCTGTCCCTGACCTCCGTCAGGGCGCGGTCGGTGGCATCCCGTTGGCGCCGCAGCAGGGTCGGCCCGTCGGAGGTCCTGGGGTCGGCGAGGAGGACGAGTGTCTGACGGCGCTCTTCCTGGAGGGCGCGGACGGTGTTCTCCAGAGGATGGCCGACCTTTTCCACGACGGTGTTCGCGCGCATCAGATGACCGGCTTCACGCCCTGTCAGAAATGTGGCGAAACCCCAGAGTCCGGTGAGGGAGAGGAGGGGCACCAGCAGCAGTGCCACGATCTTCCTGCGGATGGACTTCCCGCGAAAGCGCACGGCCTCCCCCAGCCCGACCCCACGGGGCGAGGGGTCGTGTTCCGTCAACAAACGGCGCGAGCCTACTACCGACGGGGAGGCAACTCGAAGGGATGTCTGGGATGTTTTTCAGCCGCGACCCCGGTGTTGATCACACGTTCTCCCGGTATTCCGGACCGTGAATTTCGCGAAAGCGGCAGAAGAGCCCCGTGGAGGCATCACACTGTCGGGGAGGTCAGTTGGCTGGAAATTTTCGCTCGATGACGGATCGGGGGAATTTTCCCACCCTGTCACTCGTCTCCCTGTACGGGGCAGGGGAAACAACGGGAGCACTCGGGACAGGACGGTCCGTTCCACCCGCGCGTAGAGACGGCACATCCCGGGCAGAAACCCTGAAGTCGGACATTGGTGGGGAGTTGAGAGTTCTTGGATACGGAAGAACGCCGGGGCCGGGGGCCGTCGGCCCCGGCCGCGAGAACGGCCTCGGCAGCCGCCCCCGGCGCGCCGATCCCGCGTCAGCGACGCCGGCAGCTCTGGGTGGAGGAGCCGGCCACCCGTTGGCGGATGCCGGATCCCGTCCGCACGGCCGCCGTGCGTGCCGTGCTCATCATGTCGTTGACGATCATCCAGGCCGTGGTGGCCTTCCTGTGCACACTGGCGGAGTCCTGGCTGGCCTTCCCGATGGTGCTGAGCAGTGTGGCCAGCACGGTGATCGCGACCTGGGCGGTGCTGGACGTCTGGGTCACCCGGCAGGTCTGGAACCAGCGCCACGGCGTGGTGTCCGCGCCGAGCAGTTCGGCACGGCAACTGCGCCGTGAGCGCCGCGGCGCGCGCCGGGCCGCACGGGCCGCCCGGCGGGAGGAGGCGCGCACACGCCGCCGGGGCGCGGGCGACTTCTCGCGGGCCTGACCGTCCCGTCCGCCCGGGCCGTCCGGGCCGCGAGGCCGTCCGGCCCGGCGGACCGGCGGACCGGACGGCCCCGTGGACCGGGACGCCTGGCGTCTACGCGCCGGACGGGGCCGAGGCCGCGGTCCGGGTGGTGTCGGCCGGTGTCGTGGCGGTGCTGCGCTTGAACATGCGGGTGGCGGTGATCTCGCCGTGCACCGTCTCCCCGCTCGGGTCCTGCTGCGGCAGCCCCGGGCGCAGGTGCTCCTCCACGCTGATGTACTTCAGCCCCGCCCGCAGGTCCGCGTCGTTGCGCAACCGGATGACCAGCGGGAACTCGGCGAGCGCCGTGGTGTCGAACAACCCCGTGGTGTAGAGCAGCTGCACACCGAGCGCGTCGGACACCGCGCGCTGGAGCTCCAGCAGATACGTGGCGTTGGCGCGGCCGATGGGATTGTCCAGGAACAGCGTGCCGGCGTGCCGGTGCTGGATCCGGTCCTGGCCCCGGTCGTTGCTGCGCAGGGCGGCCATCGTGCAGTACAGGGCGATGGCGGCGGTGAGCAGCTGCCCGCCGGAGAACACGTCGCCCATCTGCCCGACCGGGACCCGTTCGGCCCGCAGCACCGCGTCCGGCTTGAGGATCTCCACGGCGACGCCCCTGGGCTCCAGCGCCGCCTGCACACCGCGCAGCAGGAGGGACATGCCGTCCCTGCGCAGGTCGGAGTTCTTCCTGAGCGCGGCGCGGGTGGCCTCGTCCACGACCTCGCCGAGCCGTTCGGTGAGGGTCGCCTGGTCGGGTTCCTCGAAGCGGATCCGGAGGAACTCCTGGCCCGACCACTCCCCCAGCCCCTCGGGGAGCCGGGAGAGGCGCTGGGCGGACCGGAGCGTGGTCAGCGAGGACTCCACGAGTCCGCGCAGCCGGTCCACGATGGAGTCGCGGTTGCGCTCCAGTTGGGTCAGCTCGTCGGTGAGGACACGGAGCCTCGGCGCGAAGGCGGCGGCCCACTTCTCCGCGTGCTCGGGCAGCGCCGCGGCCGGCAGCTCCCGGATCTGCTGACGGGCGGGGGTGCGGACCTGCTCGTACCGGGTGGAGTTGGCGTGCCGGACGAGGACGTCGCTCGCCTCCCGGACCGCGCTCTCGGCGGCCGACAGGTCGGCGGCGCAGCCGCGCAGCGATCGGCGGGCCTCGGTGGCCGACCGCCGTGCCTCGTCGAGGCCGCCGGGGTACGGCTCGGGCGCCTCGGGCTCGTCCTCCGTGCCGTGGTCCCGCAGCAGGTCACGCAGGAGCGCCGCGGTCTCGTCGAAGCCCCCCGCCGACTCCTCGGCGATGCGGTGTGCGTGCAGCAGTTCGGCGTGGGCGGCGCGGGCGGTGTCCAGGGTCGCGGTGGCGGACGCCAGTTCGGCCGTGGCGATGCGCAGAAGGATCTGGGCCTGATCGGCGTCGGTGGGGACCAGTTCGGGGGAGAGTTCGGTGTGGTGGGGCTCGCCGTCGGCCGGGGCCAGGCGCTCGGCCTCGCCGCGCAGTCGGCCGAGCTGCTCGCTCGCGGCGGAGGCCCGGGTCTCCAGGGTCTGGACCAGCGATTCGGCACGGGCGGCGGCCGCCTGCCGGGACGGGCCGTCGGCGCCGTCGGTGCTTTCGAGGAGCTGGGCGGCCCGGGTGCGGACCTTGTTGGTGAGCCGGTCGAGTTCGGCGAGGGCGGCGCTCTCGTCGCCCTCCGCGCGTGCCTGTTCGGCCCGCAGGTCGGCCCCGACGCCCACCTTCTCGTACAGCTGCGACGCGGCTCGGTACGCCTCCCGCAGCGCGGGCAGGGCGGGGCGCGAGGCGTCGTCCTCCGGTTCCGGGAGGTGCTCGGGGGCGCCCGCGATCTCGGCGCGCTCGGCACGCAGCGCGCGGGCCGTGCGCCGGGCGTCGTCGGCGGCGCGCTGGGCGGCCCTGCGGTCCTCGTCGGCGGCGCGGGCCCGTTCCAGGCAGACCGTGGCGCGGGCCTGCGACTCGGCGGCCTCGTCGGTGAGTTCGCGCAGCTTCGCCTGCCAGGCGGCGCGTTCGCGGAGCCGGTGCGCGAGTCCCGCGAGTGCGTCGGCGGCGCGGCGGGCGCGCTGGGCGGCCTCCTGGCGTTCGTCGCGCACGCGGGCGGTGTCCGCGGCGGCCTCGTCGGCCTCGGCGCGCAGGGTGCGGGCCTCGGCGAGCCCGGCCTCCGCCGTCTCGGCGGCGGTACGGGCGGTTCCCGCGGCCTCGGCGAGCTCGGCGAGCATGCCGGGCGGGCAGTCGGCGCGCCAGGAGCCGATGCGGGCGGCGAGGGAGCGGTCGGCGGCGAGACGGGCGGCGAGGGAGCGGATGTCCTCGTCACGGGCGGCGGCCCTGACCCTGAGGGCCTGCCGTTCCTCGTCGGCCGCGTGCTCGTCGTGCATCGCCGGGTTCGGCGGGACGAGGAACACGCCTTCCGTGTCCGCGGTCGAGCCGGGGGCGGGGACCGGGGCGAGCAGCGCGGCGGCCGTGCCCACGGCCACGGCGGAGCGAGGCAGCAGGGCGGCGGCGCTCAGGACCTCGCGGGCGCGGGCGTGCGAGTCGGGGTCGGTGATGACGACACCGTCGACGAGTTCGGGCCGGGCGGCGAGCACGGACGCGTGGTCGGCGGGGTCGACGGCCTGGGCGAGGTAGCGCCAGCCGGGGAGGGCCGGGATGCCGTGCTCGCCGAGGTACTCGACGGTGGCCAGGACGTCGGGGCCGGGTGGCAGCAGTCCGCCGTCGCCGAGCGCGCCGAGGATCCGGGCGTCGTCGGCGGCGGCGGTGCGCAGGTCGAAGAGACGGCGTTCGGCGGAGGCGATGGACTGGTCGAGCAGGTCCCGCAACTGGTCGGCGCCACGATCGAACTCCTCGACGGTGAGGGGCTGTTCGTGGTCGGCCGGCCGGCCGGTGCCGTGCGGTCCGCGGGCCGGGCGGTCCGCCGGGCCCGCACGGCCGCTGTCCGGTCCGCCTGCGTCCGCGTCCTGTCGGGGGCCGGGTACGCCGGTGTCCCGCACGGCGGGCAGCCCCAGCAGTTCCGCCAGGCGGGGGGACGCGGCGATCGACTCGGCGGCCCTGCGCTCGGCCTCGTAGGACTGTTCCGCGGCGCGAGCGGCGTCGGCGGCGCGCGCCGCGGCCAGTTCGGCGCGGCTCTCGGCCGCCGCGGCCTCCCTGGCCCGTTCGGACGCCGAGCGGGCGGCTTCCCTGGCGGTGTCCCAGGCGGCGACGGCCGACTTCTCGGCGTCGCTGGCGGCGAGGGCGGAGCGCGCGGGGTCGGCGTCCGGCGCGGTGTCGTCGAGCCAGCCCGCCCGTACCGCCTCGGCCGTCTCCTGCTCGACCTCGGCGAGGCGCTGGCGCAGGTGTCCGGATTCGCTGCGGGCCCGCTGGGCTTCGGTCGCGGCGATGGTGGCGTCGCGGTGGGCGGTCTCGCCCGCGGCCTGGAGGGCGTCCGAGCGGGCCTCCTCCTCGTTGGCCAGCGACTCGCCCGCCTCGGCAGCGGTGTGCAGGGCCCGTACGAGATCGGTGGCGGCCCGGGCGCGGGCGGCGAGCGCCGGTGCGGCGTCCCGCTCGGCCTCACGGATGGCGGCGGCGACGCGGGCGGAGCGGTCGGCGGCGGCGCGGTGGCGCAGGACGGCCTCGGCGGCCTGCCAGGCGGAGTGCAGGGTGCGGGCGTCGCCGAGTTCGCGGCGCTGGGCGGCCGCGCCCTTCTCCGCGGCGGTCAGCGCCAGGGAGGCGTGCCGGTAGGCCAGTTCGGCGGCGATGAGGGCGCTGCGGCCGCGGGCCTCCTCGGCGGTGGTGACGGTGTGGGCGGCGGAGGTCACCTGCTGGGCCAGTTCGGCGGCGCGGCCGCGTTCCTCTCCGGCGCGGGCGGAGAGCCTGCGGGCGAGCGTGCGGGTGCGGCGTTCGGCGCCCGCGTGGATGTCGCGGGCGCGGGCGCGGGACTCGGTGGCCTCCACGATCCGTCCGAGCAGATCGACCGAGCCCGCCGTGAAGTCGCGTTCGGCGGTCAGCTCGGCCCGGCGGCCGAGCTTGTTGCCGAAGCCGCTCACCAGGTCGGCGAGGCCGTCCGTGTCCCGGGCGTCGGTGACGGCCCGCAGCAGCAGGTCGGTGAAGTCGGAATCCTTCTTGACGGCGAAGAGTCCCGCCGCCTCGCCCTCGTCGGCGTTCATCTCGCGCTGGTAGCGGAAGAGTTCCGGGTCCAGGCCGAGGTCCCCGAGGTGTTCGTTCCAGCGGTCGTGGATCTCCTCCCAGTGCACGTCGAGGTGCTGGTAGAACTTGCCCGCCTCCGTCAGGGCGTCGCGGAAGCCCTTCATCGTGCGCCTTCGGCCCTTCGCGCCGGAGGCGCCCTCGGCGGGGCGGTGCACGGTGGTGGACTCGGCGACCGGCAGGGAGTCCAGGCTGAGGCCGGGGCCGGGGCGGAAGGAGTACCAGGCCTCGGCGAATTTCCGCGGGTCGTTGGAGACCTGGCGCCCGCGCCACTCGCTGACCTTGCCGACCACCACGCATTCGCCGGTGAGGGTGTGCTGCCATTCGAGGGCGACATGGCCGCAGTCGTCGGCGAGCAGGAACTTGCGCAGTACACCGGAGCTGGCGCCGCCGAGGGTGTTGCGGTGGCCGGGCAGCATCACCGAGAAGATCAGCTTCAGCAGCACCGACTTGCCGCCGCCGTTCTCCAGGAACAGCACCCCGGCGGGGGCTGGTCGGCGCGGCGGGCCGACCGGCTCCTCCTCGAAGAACTCCGCCTGGGCCGGGGCGGGGTCGGGCACGGGATCGCCCACTCCGCGCAGGTCGAGCACGGTGTCGGCGTAGCGCGCGCCGGCCGGCCCGATGGAGTAGAGGCGGATCCGGGACAGCTCGTACATTTCGGCGGACTCTCGTCGTTCAGGGAGCGGGAGGGGATATCGGGAGAAAACGAGGTTTCGGGGAACGGGCGGGGACGTCCGGCGGCGGCAGGGCCGACGGTGCGTACCGGTGGCGGCGTGTGCCGGTCAGGCGTGGAAGGGCAGTCCGGCGTCGGCGGCCAGCTCCAGGTCGTCCCCGTCGGGCGGCGGCAGCAGCGTCGCCGTTCCGTCGGTGACCGGTACGACGCCGAGTTCCAGGAGCTCGGCCATGGCGGCGCCGCCGGCCATGTCGCGGACCTGGAGCTGGTAGCGGGCGGTGGTGCGGAAGGCGCCTCCGGCGTCGTCGCCCGTGCGCTGGAGGAATCCGGAATCGGTGAGGAAGGCGACCGCCTTGCCGACGATGCCGGTCGTGGAGCCGGCCAGTCTCCGGGCGTCCTTGGTGGCTCCGGTGGCGCTGCGCCGGGCATAGATCCGCCAGGCCGCCTCCAGTCCGGGGGCGTCGGTGGCCGGGTCCGTGTTGTCGCCGTGCTCCTCGGCGCGTTCCTCCAGGCGGCGGCACGCCTGGCGGACGAACGCGTCGACACCGTTGACGGTGATCCGGCCGATGTACACGTCGTCGGCGAGGTCCTCGGGACGGGGGAAGGCCATCGCCGCGACGGCGAGGTGGGCGAGCCCGTGCAGGAAGCGGTCGGCGGAGTCGGACGAGGCGCGGCGGGCGTAGTCGCCCATGCGGACGGCGAAGACGGAGTCCTCACCGGCGGTGACGGCCATTCCGGCGCGCGGGGACACCTCCAGCACGACGAGGCCGAGGCCGGTCGCGACGGCGTCGGCGAGGCGGGCGAAGCCTGGCTCCTCCCGGTAGCGGCGGAGGAGGTCGGCGTAGGCGAGGTCGCGGGCGGGCAGCAGCTTGGGCTGCAGGCCGAAGGCGACGAGCCGAGCCGCGTCGGCCGCGTCGGCCGGGGTGAGGGAGGCGGGCGCGGGGGCGGCCGGTGCGGCCGGGGCCGTGCTCTCGGCGGCGTACGCGGCGGTCGGCTCGGTCCACGCGTCGGCGTGCTGTGCGTGGTGGTCGCTCACGACGGTCGCTCCTCGTTGCGGTGACTCTGGTGACTCTTCGGTACGGGTCGGGCGGCGCCGGGTCTCGCGGCGTCCGCCCGGGGCGGTGCGGTCCGTGCGCCCGGAGCCCGTCCGGCCGGCGGGCGGGTCGCGTCCGCTGCGGTCGGTACTGCGCCCGGCG
Source organism: Streptomyces sp. NPDC002476 (assembly GCF_042889785.1). Lineage (NCBI taxonomy): Bacteria > Bacillati > Actinomycetota > Actinomycetes > Kitasatosporales > Streptomycetaceae > Streptomyces > Streptomyces sp. NPDC002476. The sequence goes on from NZ_JBIARH010000038.1 coordinate 22,229, forward strand.
CGGGGTGCACGGCCGGGGCGTACGCCTTTCCCCGGGGCCGGGCGGCGTCGGGGCGGCGGGGTACGCGGCCGGTGCGCCCGGGGCGGGCCGTCGCCGTCCCCTCCGGTGCGCACGGGGCGCCGGTCATGACGCCTCCGAGCGGTCCGCGGCCATTCCGGCCGCGTCGAGGAGGGCCGTACCCACTATCAGGTCCGCGCCGCCGAACTCCTGGTCGTCCAGCGGTGTGCCGTCGTCGACGGAGAACAACAGGCGTTCCTCGCCCTGCCGGTAGGCGGTGCCGACGGGCGGGCTCGCGGCGTGCACCGCGAGCAGGGCGACCAGGTAGGGCAGATCGGGGTCGCGGCGCCGGGCCTCCGCGAGGAGACCGGACAGCCGGCGCGGCGCGTCGTGCTCCAGGTCGAGGAGTTCCATGGCGCTCGCGAGCTGTTCCTCGCTGAACCTGCTGTCGTCCGGGGTGGTGATCAGGTCGGGTTCCGGCATCTCGGCGCCCAGGTGCTCCCGCTCCTGGGGCGGGGTGAGCAGCATCCCGACGAGATCGTCCACCCGGACCGCCACGGGTGTGCGCAGCCCGGTGCCGTGGGCGAAGAACGCGTCCGTGACCCTGATGGCCCGTTCGACGGGGAGCGGCAGCAACGGCGCGACCAGCTGGCCGTACAGATCGAGGCCGGTGCGGGCGGCGGGTGTGGCGAACGCCTGCCGGTCCTGCTCGGCGCGGAACAGCGGTCCGGCCTCCAGGAGGCGGGACTGGAGCTGGGTGTGACGGCGGATGCAGTCCTTGACTATGTCGACGAGTTCGGCCGCGCGGCGCTTGTGCTCGGGGTCCTCGGCCTCGTCGCGCGCGCGGCGGATGTTGGTGAGGATCGCGTTCTCGTGGCGGTAGCGGTCGGCGACGTGGTCGAGCGCCTCGGCGATCATGTCGGGGACGGCGTTGAGCCAGTCGACCGCGCGGACGTTGCGCCGGGTCGCCTCCAGCGTCTTGCGGAGGGTCTCCGCGTACTGCACGGTGCGGTAGCGGGCCTGTTCGGCGGCGAGCTGGGCGTCGGCGAGACGGCCGCGGCTGATGAGGACCTCCAGCTTCACCTCGGCGGCGATCTGGGCGCTGGTGACGTCCGTGTCGAGGGCTCCGACCAGGACGTTGACCGCTTCGTCCGTGGTGCGGAGGTAGACGGTGCCGCCGTGCCCGGGAACCTCCTCGATGAGTTTGAAGTCGTAGTCGCGGCGGACGTACAGGCCGTCGGCCCCGAACGTGCCGTACACGGCGCGGAATCCGCGGTCGACGCTGCCGACGTTGATCAGGTTCTCCAGCACCCAGCGGGCGACCCGCTCGTGCTCGGCGGCCGGGCGGCCGGGGGCCTGGGCGGCAATGCGGGGAAGGAGCCTGGCCACTATCTGGTCGTGGTCGGCGCCCGTGTCGAAGTCCATGTTGAGGGTGACGAGGTCGATCGCGGCGAGCGCGATCTCCGCCATCGCGTAGACCGTGTACTCGCCGGCCAAATTCGCCTTGCGCGCGTCGAGGTCGTGCAGCGGCGCCGTGCAGGCGAGTGCCCGCAGCCGCCGCGCGAGCCCCTCGTCGGCGGCCGGACCCGGGGCGGGCCGCGGCCCCGCGCCGGGCCGGGACGCGGCGTTGTCCGTGTTGGCAGGCGAAGTCACGGTGCACAGATTAGGTCCTCGTACCGACAACGGTCGAAACGACGCAGGCGCGCCCCGTCCTCCGCGCGGCGGACGCCGGTGGTGTCAGGGCCGGTCCCGGGGCGGTCCGTCGCCGCGCCGTTCGCGGTCCTCGGGGCGGGTGCGGCCCGTGGGAGCGTCGGGACGCGGTCCCGGCGTGCCGTAGCCGCCGCCGCCCGGCGTACGGATCACCAGGACGTCACCGCGTTCCAGCTCCGCCGTGTCGCAGCCGCGCAGCGGGGTGACCGTCCGGCCGTCCGCGCGCTCGACGTGCTGTTCGCCCAGGGCGCCGGGTTCGCCTCCGGCCATGCCGTACGGCGGGACCCTGCGGTGGCCGGACAGCAGGGCCACGGTGACGGGTTCGAGGAAGCGGATGCGCCGTACCACGCCGTTGCCGCCGTGCCGGCGTCCCCGGCCGCCGCTGCCGTCGCGCACCCGGAAGTCCTCCAGCAGCACGGGGTAGCGCCATTCGAGGATCTCGGGGTCGGTGAGGCGGGAGTTGGTCATGTGGGTCTGGACGGCGTCGGCGCCGTCGAAGTCCTCACCGGCGCCGGAGCCGCTGGCCACGGTCTCGTAGTACTGCACGCGTTCGTTGCCGAAGGTGAGGTTGTTCATGGTGCCCGAGCCCTCGGCCTGGACGCCGAGGGCCGCGTACAGGGCGCCGGTGACGGCCTGGGAGGTCTCCACGTTCCCCGCGACGGTGGCCGCCGGGTGGACGGGGGCCAGCATGGACCCCTCCGGGATCCTGACCTCCAGGGGTTCGAGGCAGCCGCTGTTGAGCGGGATGTCCTCGGCGACCAGGGTCCTGAAGACGTACAGGACCGCGGCCATGACCACGGATCTCGGGGCGTTGAAGTTCCCCGGCTGCTGGGGCGAGGTGCCGGTGAAGTCGACGACGGCGCTGCGGGCGGCCCGGTCCACGGTGAGGGCGACCTCGATGACCGCCCCGTTGTCGGTCTCGTACCGGTAGTGGCCGTCGCGCAGTCCGGCGATGATCCGGCGGACGGACTCCTCGGCGTTGTCCTTCACGTGCCGCATGTACGCGGCGACGGTCCCGGGCCCGAACCGCTCGACCATGCGCCGCAGTTCCGCGATGCCCTTCTCGTTCGCGGCGATCTGGGCGCGGAGGTCGGCGAGGTTGGTGTCCGGGTCGCGGGAGGGGTGAGCGGCGGTGGTGAGCAGTTCGCGCGTCTCCGTCTCGCGGAACCGGCCGTCGCGCACCAGCAGCCAGTTGTCGAACAGCACGCCCTCCTCGTCGACCGTGCGGCTGAAGGCGGGCATGGAGCCGGGGGTGATGCCGCCGATCTCGGCGTGGTGGCCGCGCGAGGCGACCAGGAAGCGGAGTTCGGGGCCGTCGGTTCCGGTCTCGTCGAACACGGGCGTCACCACGGTCACGTCGGGCAGGTGCGTGCCGCCGTGGTACGGGTCGTTGATGGCGTACACGTCACCGGGCCGCATCGTGTCCGTGTTGCGGCGCAGCACCTCCTTGATGGACTCCCCCATGGAGCCGAGGTGGACGGGGATGTGCGGGGCGTTGGCGATCAGGTCGCCGTCCGCGTCGAAGAGCGCGCAGGAGAAGTCGAGCCGTTCCTTGATGTTGACGGAGTGAGCGGTGTTCTCCAGGCGCACGCCCATCTGTTCGGCGATCGACATGAAGAGGTTGTTGAAAATCTCCAGCATCACGGGGTCGACGCGGGTCCCGACGGCCGTACGGTCCGGGCGCGGGCGTGCCCGGGTCAGCAGCAGATGGCCGGTACCGGCGAGGACGGCCCGCCAGCCGGGGTCGACGACGGTGGTGGCGTCCGCCTCGGCGACGACGGCGGGGCCGGTGACGGTGTCACCGGTGCGCAGGTCCTCGCGCCGGTGGAGCGGGGTGTCCTGCCACCGGCCCTCGGCGAACATCCGTACGGTGTCGTACGGCCGCGGTGGCTCTCCCGGGCGGGCGGCGCGTCCGGCCGGGCGGGGGCGGTGCCGGCCCGACGTTCCGGTCGCCTCGACCGACACCGCCTCGACGACGAGGGGCTTGTCCATGGTGAACCCGTAGCGTGCGCGGTGCCGGGCGGTGAACGCCTCGGTCATGGCGGGGACGTCGTCCAGATCGACGGGCAGACTCGCGTCCGTGCCGGCGTAGCGCAGGAACACCCGGGCGCGGGTGCCGATCGCGTCGTCGGGGATGCCGTCGGCGCGCAGTTCGGCACGGGTGCGCCGGGCGAGGGCGTCGCAGAGCGCGCCGGCCTCGGTGCGGGTGTCCTCGTCGAGTTCCGCCTCGACGGACTGTTCGCGCATCGCGGTGGCGTCGGCGAGGCCGATGCCGTACGCCGACAGCACCCCGGCCAGCGGCGGTACGAGGACCGTGTCGACGCCCAGGGCGTCGGCGACGGCGCAGACGTGCTGGCCCCCGGCGCCGCCGAACCCGGTCAGGGCGTAGCGGGTGATGTCGTGGCCGCGCTCCACGGAGATCTTCTTGACCGCGTTCGCCATGCTGAGCACGGCGATCTCCAGGTACCCGGCGGCGACCTCGGCGGCCGTGGGCCGCGTCGAGGTGGCGTGCGCCACCTCCTCGGCAAGGGCTTCGAAGCGCCCGCGGACGAGGTCCGCGTCGAGCGGGAGGTCGCCGTCGGGTCCGAAGACGGCCGGGAAGTGCGCGGGCTGGATCCGGCCGAGCATCACGTTGGCGTCGGTGACGGTCAGCGGCCCGCCGCGCCGGTAGCAGGCGGGGCCGGGGGCGGCGCCCGCCGAGTCGGGGCCGACGCGTTGGCGCCGGCCGTCGAAGTGCAGGATCGAGCCGCCGCCGGCCGCGACGGTGTGGATGTTCATCATGGGGGCGCGCATGCGCACTCCGGCGACCCGGGTGCCGAGTTCGCGTTCGAACTCGCCGGCGTAGTGCGACACGTCGGTGGAGGTGCCGCCCATGTCGAAGCCGATGACCCGTTCGTGTCCGGCCTGTTCGGAGGTACGGGCCATGCCGACCACGCCACCGGCGGGTCCGGAGAGCACCGCGTCCTTCCCCCGGAAGTGGGAGGCCTCCCGCAGCCCGCCGTTGGACTGCATGAACATCAGCCGGATGCCGGGGAGTTCGGCGGCGATGCCGTCGACGTAGCGGCGCAGGACGGGTGAGAGGTAGGCGTCGACGACGGTGGTGTCGCCGCGCGGTACGAGTTTGATCAGCGGGCTCACCTCGTGCGAGCAGCTGACCTGGGTGAAGCCCGCGGCGCGGGCCGCGGCGGCCACGGCGTTCTCGTGTTCGGGGTGGCGGTAGCCGTGCATCAGGACGACGGCCGCGCTGCGCAGTCCGTCGGCGCGGGCGGCGCGCAGCCGCTCGGCCACCGCGGCCCGGTCCAGCGGTGTCACGACGCGGCCGCGGGCGTCGATGCGTTCGGGGACCTCGATCACCCGGTCGTACACGGCCTCGGGCAGCAGGATGCGGCGGTCGAAGAGCCGGGGGCGGTTCTGGTACGCGATGCGCAGGGCGTCCCGGAAGCCGCGCGTGATGACGAGGACGGTCGGCTCGCCGCGCCGCTCCAGCAGGGCGTTGGTGGCGACCGTGGTGCCCATCCGGACCGTGCCGACCCGGTCGGCGGGGACCGGGTCGGTGGGGCCGAGACCCAGGATGGCCCGGATTCCGGCCACGGCGGCGTCGCGGTAGCGGTCCGGGTCGTGGGAGAGCAGTTTGCGGGTGACCAGGCGCCCGTCGGGGTCGCGGGCCACGACGTCGGTGAACGTTCCGCCACGGTCGATCCAGAAGTCCCAGCGTCCGGTCATCCCCCCATACTGGCGCGCGGCGCGGGCGGCGGACAGGGCGGCGCGGCAGGCCGTACGGCGCGGCGCCCGTACCGGGGCACCCGCCCCGCGCGGTGCGGAGGGTCCTCGGTACGGGCGGTGGCGGCCGTCCGGGTCAGGCCGTGGGGGTGTCGGGGCCGATCCTGCTGCGTACCGCCGTCTGCACCTCGGCCTCCTCGGCCGGGTCGGCGGCGAGCCTGCGCAGCCGCTCGGCGACTCTGAGGTCGCCGGTCTCGGCGTGCAGCGCGGCGAGTTCGCGGGTGGTCTCCTCGCAGTCCCACAGGCATTCGACGGCGAATCCGGTGGCGAAGGAGGGGTCGGTGGCGGCCAGGGCGCGGGCCGCCCGGCCGCGCAGGTGCGAGGACGACGTCTCGCGGTAGACGTGGCGCAGTACGGGTGCGGCGCAGGCGATGCCCAGTCGGCCGACGCCGTCGACGAGGGTCCACAGGCGCGGGGCGTCCGGGCCCTCGCCCCGGACCGCCTCCCGGAGCGCGCCGAGGACCAGGGGCGCGTCCTGCGCCCCGCCACGGCAGGCGAGGACTCCGGCCGCGGACGCGCCCAGGGCGTCCGGTCGGCGGGCCCAGCCCCTGGCGCGTTCCACGGCCGCGCCGCCGCACATCCGCTCGAAGGCAGCGACGGCCGCGTCGGCGACGGTGCGCGAGGGGTCGTCGGCGGCGCGTTCGATCAGGTCGAGGGCGGCCGGGTCGGCGGCCTCGGCCAGGTGGTGCAGGGCGGCGCAGCGGGCGGCCTCCGGGCCACCGGCTGCGGCGTCGAGGATCGTGGGGCGGTCCTCGGGTCCGGCGACGGCGGTGAGGCAGCGGGCGGCCGGAATGTGCAGCGAGCTGCCGCGTTCGAGTCCCTGCTGGGCCCAGTCGAGGACGGCGCGGACGCTCCAGCCGGGGCGAGGTCCGCCGGGCCGCAGCTGGCGCTGCCAGCGGTCGAAGGAGCCCCGTTCCGAGGCGGCCCTGATTCTGGCACCGATCTCGTCGCGCGGGTCGTCCGCCCACAGCCGCCAGGGGCGCGGCTCGAAGGCGTCGCGTACGGCGGCGGCCAGCTCGGCGTCGCCCTCCTCGGTGGCCGGGAAGCGGCCGAGCACGGGTTCGGCCAGGGCGCGGAGCCCCGCGTCGTCGTCGCGCAGCGCGAGCTCGTCGAGCGCCCAGGCCCAGTTGGCGCCGGTCGCGGCGTAGCGCCGGAGCAGGGCCAGGGCGTCGTCGCGTCCGTACGAGGCGAGGTGGCCGAGCACGGCGAGGGCCAGCCCGGTGCGCGCGTCGTCGGTGTCGAGGTGGTCCTCGGGGTCGCGCAGGTGCCGCTCGATCTCCTCGACACCGCCGTCGAGGTCGAGGTACAGACGTGCGTAGTAGAGGGAGCGGTTCTCCACCTGCCAGTCGTGGCGGGGGTCGCTCAGGACGCAGTGGTTGAGAGCCGTCAGGGCCTCGGGGCGCGGCGCGGCGAGCGCGTGGAGTGTGCCGTCGCCACGGCCTCTCTGCAGCAGGCCGAGCAGGGTGCCGCTCGGCGCTATGAACGGATCAAACATGGGAGGGCCTCACATCAAGCTGTCGACGCAACCGGGACTGTGCAGTTCCAAGTGCCTGATGGGGCACTACGCCGCGCAGCAACATGATCGTCCGACCGCCGTCTTCCGCTTGGTGTAGAGCATCTTCCTCTGCCTCTCGTCGTCGGCCCTGAGCGGGCCCGCGACGTCATGATGACCCAGCCATTTCGCCACCGCGACCACATTTACGGCGTACCCCGTCAGCGGGTGCCGAAGAGTTCCAGCAGGTCGGACTTGCCGAACATGCGCGCGGTGTCCACGGCGGAGGGGGTCCCGGCGGTCGGATCGGCCCCTGCCGCGAGCAGCGCCTCGATCACCTCGTTCTCGCCCTTGAAGACGGCTCCCGCGAGTGGCGTCTGACCGCGGTCGTTGGCCCGGTCCGGGTCGGCGCCGCGCCGGACGAGGGCGGTGACCGCGGCGGCGTGTCCGTGGTAGGCGGCGAGCATCAGCAGCGAATCGCCCCGGTCGTTGGTGAGGTCGGCGGGCACACCCGCGTCGACGTAGGCGGCGAGGGCGTCGGTCTCGCCCCGGCGGGCCAGGCCGAACACCTTCGTCGCCAGCTCGATCACCTCGGGATCGGGGGTTTCGCTCATCGTTCGGACCGCCTTCCATGAACCGCCTGCACCGCTGTTGACCTGCTGTGGTGTGCACCGGGGGCGCACGAGTGAACCGACAGAGTACTGCCCGTGCGGGCGGATGGCCCGACCCGTGCGCGAGGGTGTGATCCCGCCCCCGCACATACCCCGGAACACATGGGCCACACGGGTCTCTCCCCCGCGCCCGCGGCCCCGCCCGGACGGACGGCGCGCGGCGCCGGGGGCCCGGGCGGCGGGCGGGTGCCGGCGACGCCCGGTGAGCGCGTCCCGGCGGTCCCGGGCACGGACACCCCGGCCACACCCCAGGGTCGGCCATTCGGGTGAAAATACTGACTTTTCACCCGAATGCGACTTTCATCACATAGATACTTCCGGTGAATCTGGAAGGACTCATGGTGACCGTCCCACCGAACCAGGAGAGCTCCCATGGTCCTGTCCATGTCAGGCGTCGTCATTCTCGGCATCATCGTCTTCCTCTTCTTCAGGAAGGACGGTCTCAAGGCGTCGCACGCCCTCGTCACCGCCCTGTTCGGCTTCTATCTGGCGGGCACCGCCATCGCACCGAGCATCACCGCGGGGGGCGCGAGCCTCGCCAGCCTCCTGGGCGGGATCAAGTTCTGACCCTCCTCGACCGCTTCCACCCCCCTCAGGCTCAGGAGACCGACGTGGCCCGGCGACCACTCCCCCGCATCCTCAGCAGCGGCAGCGTCTCGCTCACCCGCGGCCGCGAGTTCGCGCGCACGGCCACCGACAACGCCACGGACGTCCTCCAGCCGCTGATCACGGTCACCCGCGGTCTGCGGCTGCTGGTCGGCGCCGCCCGGCGCAGGTGGGCCTCGACACCCAAGGACAAGCGCGGTCCCGTGCTGTTCACCGTCGCGGCCTGCGTGTTCGGGCTCGCGGTCCTCCCGTACGGATCCGTCATCGCCCTGGTCTCGGTGATGGGCGCCGCCGCCTGGGCGGGGCGGGAGCGGACACCCGTGCGGACCGGGCCGGACGAGACGGAGACCGCACGGCTGCGTTCCCTGTACGAGGCGCTCGTGCCGCACTTCTCCGTGGCCGACGACCCCGCCCCCCTCTACGCGCACGGCGGCGACTGGCGGAAGGTCCTCAGGGACCACGCGTTCGACGGCGACGGCCGGCCGACACGGCTGCGGATCTCGTACCCCGCCTACTTCACCGATGGCGAGGCCGCCGCCCGCGCCCGGATCGAGGAACTGCTGCACGCCAAGTCGGGACGCGGACGCGAGTACCGCTTCGACTGGGACGAGGAGGGCAACCAGCTCGTGATGAGCGTGCTCGACGCCCTGCCCACCACCATCGGCGCCCAGCGCTTCGTCACCGCGCCGGGGGAGACGGTGCTGGGGTTCACCGACGGCGACGCGGTCCCGCGCACGGTCCCCGTGACCGACGGGGACACCACCAGGGACGCGCCCCCGGTCGTCTGGCGGACCGGCGCCCGTTCCACCGAACCGCACCTGCTCGTCGTCGGGCAGCCCGGCAGCGGCGTCACGACCCTGCTGCGCTCCGTCGCGCTCCAGGCGCTCCAGCACGGCGACGTCCTGGTCGTCGAGGGCAACGGAACGGGCGAGTACGCCTGCCTGACCGGCCGCGACGGCGTACTGGCCGTGGAATGCGGCCCGGCGGGCGCCCTGACGACCCTGGAGTGGGCGGCCAACGAGACCGAGCGGCGGCTGATCACCGCGAACCGCGCCCGGCAGGCCGGCCACCCCGTGCCCGACGACGTCCGGCGTCCGCTCTGGATCCTGCTGGACCGGCCGGGCGTCCTCGGACATCTGACGGCCACCGACGGCCGGCCCGACCCCCGGGACCTGCTCCAGTTGCCGCTGCGGCACGGCAGGGCGGCCAACGTCACGGTGGTCCTGGCCGACCAGTTCGACGACCTGGACGGCCTCGGCGAGACGGTACGGACCCACACCCGGGCCCGCGTCGTGCTCGGCCGCTGCTCCCGCGACCAGATCGCGTCGGTGCTGGGCGCGGAGCCGCACACCACCCCGGCACCGGACGTCCCGCCCGGCCGGGGGTACGCACGCCTGGGCACCGGCCCGGTGCTGCGCCTCCAGGTCCCGGCCACGCCCGATCCGTACGACGAGGCGACCGGCGAGAGCCAGCGGCAGGCGGTCCTCGGGCTGCTGCCCGCCCTGCGGGAGGCGGCCGAACCCGCCGGAGCGGCCGTCGCGGAGCCCGCCGGTACGGCCGTCCCGATCGACACGGCCCCGCTCGTCGCAGCGGCCGTCCCGGACCCGGCGGCACCGTCCGGCCCGACCGCCGCCCTGGCCGACGACGGCGCGAAGGCACGTGGCTGAGCGGCGCCGCGGCGTGGACCGACGGGCGGCGGCGACGGGCCCGCCCGCATGGGGCCGCCCCCTGCCCCGGCCCTCAGGCCACGAACGTCCGCGGCGTCTCGGTCTCCCCGGCCGCCCCCGAGCCGACCAGGCGCGCCGCAGCCGCCAGCCGCACCGCCGCCTCGTCCGCGACCGGACCCGACACCGTGAACGGCAGCCGCACATACCCCTCGAAGGCGCCGTCGACCCCGAACCGGGGCCCGGACGGCACGCGCACCCCGACCCTTTCCCCGGCCACCGCCAGCCGGGAGCCGGAAAGCCCACCGGTGCGCACCCACAGGGTCAGCCCGCCGCCCGGCACCGAGAACTCCCAGTCGGGCAGCTCCCGGCGGACCGCGGCGACGAGCGAGTCCCGGTTCTCCCGCGCCTGTTCGCGCCGCAGCCCCACCGCCTGCTCCCAGCCGCCCGTGCGCATCAGCCAGTTGACGGCCAGCTGCTCCAGGACGGGGGTGCCCATGTCCGCGTAGGCACGGGCGGCCACCAGGCTGCGGATCACGTCCGGTGCGGCGCGCACCCAGCCGATCCGCATGCCGGCCCAGAACGCCTTGCTCGCCGATCCGACGGTGAGCACGGTGGAGCCCGCCGGATCGAAGGCGCACACCCGGCGCGGCATCCGTACGTCCGGGTCGAGGTACAGCTCGTTCATGGTCTCGTCGACGACCAGGACCGTGCCGGCGGAACGGGCCGCGTCCACCAGGGCGCGGCGCCGGTCCTCGTCGGCCAGCGCGCCGGTGGGGTTGTGGAAGTCGGCGACGACGTAGGCGAGGCGCGGCGCGGCCTCGCGCAGCACCTGCCGCCAGCGGTTCATGTCCCAGCCGCCGAGCCCCTCCTCCATCGCCACCGGTACCAGCCGGGCGCCCGCCTCCCGCATCAGTTGCAGGATGTTGGCGTAGCTCGGGGACTCCACCGCGATCCGTTCCCCGCGTCCCGCGAAGAGATGGCAGATGGCGTCGATCGCGCCCATCGCCCCGGTGGTGACCATGATCTGCTCGGGCATGGTCGGGACGCCGAGACCGGTGTAGCGGTCGGCGATCATCTGCCGCAGCGCGGGCAGGCCGGCCGGGTAGTCGCCGTGGGTGTGGGCGTACGGCGGCAGCTCCTCCAGGGCGCCCTGGACCGCGCGGGTCAGCCACGGCTCGGGGGCGGGCAGCGAGGCGCAGCCCAGGTCGATCATCGAGCCGAGCGATTCCGGGGGCAGCGGTTCCAGACCGCGGGCGGGCAGCGGGTTGCCGGCCGGCACGGCGGTCCAGCTGCCGGCCCCGCGACGGGATTCCAGGAACCCCTCGGTGCGCAGCGCCTCGTACGCGGCGGCGACAGTGGTCCGGCTGACGGACAGGGCGAGCGCCAGTTCGCGTTCGGCGGGGAGCCGGGCAGCCACCGGCACCCGGCCCTCCAGCACGAGCAGCCGCACCCCGTCGGCCAGCGCGCGGTACGCGGGCGGCTTGCGCGCGCCCGGTCCGGTGGGCCGGGTGTGCTGGGCCTGGAGCTGCCGGGCGAGCTGTGCCGCGCCGACCGCCGAAGTCCATTGCGCCATGGAAATCAGTCCACCTTCCTCGGATTGGCCATAGTTGGCGGCCGAACCCCTGCCACAGAGTGACATGCGGCAATCCACTCCCACCACTCCAGGGGGCACCCTTGTCCGTCACCTCCGTCCCTCGCGGGGCGCACCTCGCCCGAAGGCTGGTCCAGCTCTACGTCGGTCTCGCGCTGTACGGGGCGAGTTCGGCGCTCCTGGTCCGCGCCGGTCTCGGTCTCGAACCGTGGGGGGTGCTGCACCAGGGGCTCTCGGAGCGCAGCGGGCTCTCCATCGGGGTCGTGTCGATCGTCGTCGGCGCCGTCGTGCTGCTGCTGTGGATACCGATCAGGCAGCGCCCCGGTCTCGGCACCGTCTCCAACGTCTTCGTCATCGGCATCGCCATGGACGGCACGCTCGCGCTCGTGCCCTCCGTGCACGGCGTCGCGGCCCGGATCGCGCTGATGGCCGCGGGGGTGGTGCTCAACGGCGTCGCGACCGGCCTGTACATAGCGGCGCGGTTCGGCCCGGGTCCGCGCGACGGGCTCATGACCGGTCTGCACCGGCGCACCGGCCGCTCGATCCGGCTGGTGCGCACCCTGATCGAGGTCGCGGTGGTGGTGACCGGTTTCGTGCTGGGCGGTTCCCTCGGTGTCGGCACCGTCGTCTACGCCCTCGCCATCGGCCCGCTCGCCCAGTTCTTCCTCCGCCTCTTCGCGGTCGGCGGGGAGCCGGCCGACGGGGGCACGCCCGGGAGCGGGCCCGCGGCCGGGGCCGACGGGCCGGCGGGCGAGGACGGAAGGACGGGCAGGGACGGACCGGGGGGCGGGGAGGCGTCGGTGCCCGCCCGCGGCCGGTCCGTCGCGGCCGGGTCGCCCGGCCGCGGGACCCGTGTCACCGGCCGGACACCGGGACGGGCCATACTGCCGCGGTGACCTCCGTACGCCATCCCTACCTGGACCACCCCGCGACGATCCCCTTCGCCCATCGGGGCGGCGCCGCCGACGGGATCGAGAACACCGCGGCCGCGTTCCGCCGCGCCGCCGACGCCGGGTACCGCTACTTCGAGACCGATGTGCACACCACGGCGGACGGCCGGCTGGTGGCCTTCCACGACACGACCCTGGACCGGGCCACGGACGGCCGGGGCCGGATCGCCGGGCTGCCGTGGAGCGAGGTGCGGCGGGCCAGGGTGGCCGGGCGCGAGCCGCTGCCGCTGTTCGAGGAGTTGCTGGAGACGTTTCCGCAGGCGCGCTGGAACGTCGACATCAAGGCCGAATCCGCGCTGGTCCCGCTGGTCGAGCTGATCCGCCGGACGAACTCCTGGGACCGGGTGTGCGTGGGTTCGTTCTCCGAGGCGCGGGTGGCCCGGGCCCACCGTCTCGCGGGTCCCCGGCTGGCCACGTCCTACGGCGTGCGCGGGGTGCTGGGCCTGCGGCTGCGCTCCCTCGGCATCCCGGCGGCGCTGCGCTCCGGCGCGGTGTGCGCGCAGGTGCCGGAGAGCCAGAACGGGATCAGGGTCGTCGACCGGCGCTTCGTGCGCGAGGCCCACGCCCGCGGGCTCCAGGTGCACGTGTGGACGGTGAACGAGCCCGAGCGGATGACCGCGCTCCTCGATCTCGGCGTGGATGGCATCATGACCGATCACATCGAGACGCTGCGCACGGTGCTGAGCGACCGCGGGGCCTGGGTCTGACGCCCCTCGTGCGCGCGGCTCACGGGGAGAGACGAGGGGGAACGGCTTGAGCACCGAAGCCACGGACACCACCGGGCCGGTGGAACGCGCGTCGGGGCGCGACGACGCCGCCGCGGACCGCGTACGCGAACAACGCGGCTGGTATTTCTACGACTTCGCCTGTTCCGTCTATTCGACGAGCGTCCTGACGGTGTTCCTCGGCCCGTACCTGACGTCGGTGGCGAAGGCGGCGGCCGACGCCGACGGTTTCGTGCACCCGCTCGGCATACCGGTGCGCGCCGGATCGCTCTTCGCCTACACGGTCTCGGTGTCCGTCGTGGTCGCGGTGATCGCGATGCCGGTCGCGGGCGCCGCGGCGGACCGCACGGGCCGCAAGAAGCCGCTGCTCGCGGCCGCCGCCTACGTGGGGGCCGCCGCCACGACCGGCATGTTCTTCCTGGAGGGCCACCGCTATCTGCTGGGCGCGTTCCTGCTCATCGTGGCGAACGCGGCGTTCTCGGTGTCGATGGTCCTCTACAACGCCTACCTGCCGCAGATCTCCGAACCGGACGAACGGGACGCCGTCTCCTCGCGCGGCTGGGCGTTCGGCTACACCTCGGGGGCGTTCGTCCTCGTCCTCGACCTGGTGCTGTACACGGCCCACGACTCGTTCGGGCTCTCCGAGTCCGACGCGGTACGGATCTGCCTCGCATCGGCCGGTGTCTGGTGGGGCGTCTTCACCCTGGTCCCGCTGCGGCGGCTGCGCGACCGCCGGACGCCCCGGAGTGGCGCCGGACCGGGCGCGGGCGCGGCCGGCCCGGGGTGGCGGCAGCTGGCCGCGACGCTGCGCGACATGCGCCGCCATCCGCTGACGCTCTCCTTCCTGCTGGCGTACCTGGTCTACAACGACGGCGTGCAGACGGTGATCTCCCAGGCGTCGGTGTACGGCTCCGAGGAGCTGGGGCTCGACCAGACGACGCTGATCACGGCCGTGCTGCTGGTCCAGGTGCTCGCGGTGGCGGGGGCGCTGGGGATGGGCCGGCTGGCGCGGCGTTACGGCGCGAAGCGTACGATCCTCGGCTCGCTCGTCGTCTGGACCCTGATCCTTCTCGCCGGCTACGTCCTGCCCGCGGACGCGCCGCTCTTCTTCTACGTGCTGGCCTCGGCGATCGGCATGGTGCTCGGCGGCAGCCAGGCGCTGTCGCGCTCCCTCTTCTCGCATCTGGTGCCTGAGGGCAAGGAGGCCGAGTACTTCTCCGCGTACGAGATGAGCGACCGCGGACTGAGCTGGCTGGGGCCGCTGGTGTTCGGTCTTGCATATCAGCTGACCGGAAGCTATCGAGATGCGATCATGTCACTGGTGATCTTTTTCGTGATCGGTTCCGTACTGCTCGCGAGGGTGCCGATTCGCCGGGCTGTGGCGGCTGCGGGGAACCCTGTCCCGGAACGGATTTAGACGTTGAAGTGAAAGGCCGGTAGTGTACGCCTTTGGCCTGCCCGGAGGACCGTTACTGCGAGTGGAAGAAGCAAAACCGTTGGGTGACAACTTCCGCCAGATGTGACAAACCGGGCATTGGTGGGTACCCCAACCCTGAAGAAGCAGCGGCACGACGGGCGACGCATGACCGGCAACGGGAATCTTTACCGCCGACCGGACGTTGACCGGATGACGACGACAGCGACACCTGTCCTGTGGGCGACAAGCCCGGGAGGCACGATTCATGAGTGAGCGAGCTCTCCGCGGCACGCGGCTCGTGGTTACCAGCTACGAGACGGACCGCGGCATCGATCTGGCCCCGCGCCAGGCGGTGGAGTACGCATGCCAGAACGGACATCGATTCGAGATGCCCTTCTCGGTAGAGGCGGAGATTCCGCCTGAGTGGGAGTGCAAGGCGTGCGGCGCCATGGCGCTCCTGGTGGACGGGGATGGCCCCGAGGAGAAGAAGGGCAAGCCCGCGCGCACGCACTGGGACATGCTCATGGAGCGGCGCACGCGCGAGGAGCTGGAAGAGGTGCTGGCCGAGAGACTGGCGGTTCTGCGCTCCGGAGCCATGAACATCGCCGTGCACCCGCGGGACAGCCGGAAGTCCGCCTGACCGTAGGGCACCGCAGTACGACAGAGCCGCGGGCCGTGGCACACCCGGTGTGTGCACCACGGCCCGCGGCTCTGTCGCGTCCGGGCACGGGAACGGCCGCGACAGGGGCCGTCCGTGAACGGGCCGGGCCAAAGGAACCGGCGCCGACCCGTGCGGGATCAGGGGGTCAGCGGCGGCCGGGGGCCGTCGTCGGTGCGGGAGCCCGGCCGCGGCGCGTCGTCGTGGCGGACGACCTCACCCTGCACGATCTTTCCGTCCGGCCGGTGAATCCGGGCCTGCTGAAAGGCGTCGGAGATGCTGCCGGGGGATGCGGCGCGCATCCGGCGTTCCAGCGAGCGCTCGGCGTATCGCCCGAGCATCGAGCGGACCCGCGGCACCAGCAGCAGGAGCCCCGCCACGTCGGAGACCGGCCCCGGGACCATCAGCAGCAATCCGCCGAGCATCAGGAAGCCGTTGCCCCCACCGCCCGCGGGGGCCGTCCGCCCGGTGGTGTCGGCGCCGGGCTGCCCCGGCATCCGCTGGAGGGTCTCGGTGAGATTGCGGAAGGCCCGGCGGCCGGCCCGCTTCACCACCGCCGCCCCGAGGACGAGCCCCGCCACCAGGAGCAGCAGCACGGTGAACCCGCCGGCCGCGTCGGCCACGACGGTGAGCAGCCAGATCTCCAGCACCGCCCAGGCGGCGACGGCGAGCGGGACGAAGGTGCGGGCGCGTGAACGCCTCGGTGCGGTCGGGGGCGGTGTGCCTGTACCGGTCGTCATGGTCCCCAGTGTGCCCGTACGCGCATCCGAACGGCGTAGGGGGGTGAGTCGCGGCCGGTCGCCGGGGCGGGGCGGCCTGATCCGGCCGCCCCGCCCCGGCTCAGACGGCCTTGCGGCCGAGGGCCCGGTTCGTGCGGGTGGCGACACCCCAGGAGGTGACCCGCCACAGCGCCTCGACAAGGATGTCGCGACTCATCTTCGAGTCGCCGATCTCCCGGTCCACGAACGTGATCGGGACCTCGACGACGTGGTAGCCGGCCTCGACGGCGCGACGGGCCAGGTCGACCTGGAAGCAGTAGCCCTGGGAGGCGACCCGGTCCAGGCCGATGCCCTTCAGGGTCTCGGCGCGGAAGGCCCGGTAGCCGCCCGTGACGTCCCTGGTCCGCAGACCGAGGAGGATCCGGGAGTAGGTGCTGCCTCCGCGCGAGATCATCTCGCGGGACTTCGGCCAGTTGACCACTCGGCCGCCCGGCACCCAGCGGGAGCCGAGCACCAGATCGGCGCCCTTGAGCGCGGTGAGCAGCCGGGGCAGTTCCTCGGGCTGGTGGGAACCGTCGGCGTCCATCTCCACGAGCACGCCGTAGCCGCGCTCCATGCCCCAGCGGAAGCCCGCGAGATAGGCGGCGCCCAGTCCTTCCTTGCCCTCGCGGTGCAGCACCCGGACCTGCTCGTCCTCGGCGGCGATCTCGTCGGCGACCTTACCGGTGCCGTCGGGGCTGTTGTCGTCGGCGACCAGGATGTCGGCCTCCGGCACGGCGGCGCGCACCCGGCTGACGATCGGCTCGATGTTCCCGGCCTCGTTGTAGGTCGGAATGATCACCAAGGTTCTGCCGAGCGGGCCGTATCGCCTCTGACCGCCGTCGTTCACTTACTGCCCCTTCAGTCCGTACGCAGATGCACACCTTATCCAGCGTCCGGGGGCCGTACGCCGACACGGTCGGGCACCCGCGGAGGACAGAAGCGGGGAAGTGCGGACAGAAAAGCACGGACGGGACCAGGAGACGGGCGCGACCGCGCGAGGAGACTACGGATGGGGGCCCGGCGCCCTTCGGGCCGGCCTGGGACCCGCTGGCTGCGGGTCGACCGAGAGCCGTTGTCTACTGAACGTCCGGGCCCCACCCGGGTCGCACCCCCGTCCGGCGATGCCTTCCCTCGCCACCGAGGCGCGGGCGCTGAACCTGGCTGTCAGTGGTGGCGCGCCGGTACGGCACACCACCCCGTGACCCAGCGGCGTTCGACGACTGCGTGGAGGTTCGACCGGTCGGGCGTCCTGTGGTGGACCCGGCAGAACCTACCGGCCGGTGGGCGCGTTCTGTCAATACCCATCTGACCTGCGACATTCATGGAACCTGCCTGGTCAGTGGCGGAGATCCGCAGGTCGTGGCGGAACATCGGAACCCTCGATCGACGGTGCGAAATGTCCGTGCGTCACTCGTTCGGTCGTACGTAGACCGTTTGTCCGAAGACAACCGTCCGCAGGCAGACCGGGAGTTCGGCGCCCGGGGTGAGATCCGGCAGTCCGGGGGTGCCCGACCTGGGATCGGTCGACCAGCGGGCGACCCGGTCGTCCGGCGCCTGGACCACGAGGCCGCCGGTGCGCCAGACCGCGTAGTCGGCCGGGGCGCCGGGCACGAGCGTGCCCGCGTCGTCGCGGCCGACGGCCCTCCAGCCGCCCCGGGTGTGGGCGGTGAAGCCCGCGCGCACGGAGATCCGGTGCTCGGGAGTGCGGTGGAAGGCGGCGGCCCGTACGGTCCCCCAGGGGTCCAGCGGGGTCACCGGGCTGTCCGAGCCGAACGCCAGTGGCACACCGGCCCGCAGGAGCGCCGCGTACGGGTTGAGGGTCCTGGCCCGCTCGGCACCCAGCCGCCGCGCGTACATGCCGTCCTCCCCGCCCCAGACGGCGTCGAAGGCGGGCTGCACCGAGGCGGTCAGGCCGAGTTCCGCGAAGGCGGCGACGGTCTCGGGGGTGAGCATCTCGGCGTGCTCGACCCGGTGCCGGGCGGCCCGGATCCGGGCGAGGCCGAGCTTCTCGGAGGCGGCCCGGACGCCCTCCACCACGGCGGAGACCGCCGCGTCGCCGATGGCGTGGAAACCGGCCTGGAGTCCGGCCTCGGTGCAGGCCGTGACGTGGGCGGCGATCCGAGCCGCGTCGAGATGGGCGGTGCCCGTGTGCCCGGACGGGCCGTCGGCGTACGGCTCGTGCAGGCAGGCGGTGTGCGAGCCGAGCGAGCCGTCGGCGAACAGGTCCCCCGCCGCGCCGACCGCGCCGAGTTCCCTGACGCGGCGGGCGTCCTTCTCGTCGGCGACCTCCTCGGCCCAGTAGCCGAAGACCCGCGGGCCGCTCTCCTCGGCCGCGAGCCTCAGCAGTCCGGTGAAGTCCTCCTCGTCGGAGATGTCGGGGCCGCCGCACTCGTGGATGCTGCCGATGCCCAGGGAGGCGGCGCGGTGCAGGGCGGCCCGCTGGGCGTCGGCGCGCTGGCGCGGGGAGACTGCCCCGTGGGCCGCGGCGCGCACCGCGTGGTGGGCGGCGTCGGTGAGCGGGGCGTCGGGGTGGTAGCCGGTCAGCCCGGTGACGCCGGGGACCAGGTCCAGCAGGGCGGTCGTGACGACCGCGGAGTGCACGTCGACGCGGGGCAGGTAGACCGCCCGTCCGCCCGCGGCGGCGTCGAGTTCGGCGCGCGACGGGGGGCGCTGCTCCGGCCAGCGCGTGGCGTCCCAGCCATGGCCGAGGACGACCCGGTCTGCGGGATGCGCGGCCGCGTACGCGCGCAGCAGACCGAGTGCCTCGTCGAGGGTCCGGGCGGCGGAGAGGTCGAGCCCCGTGAGCGCCAGACCGGTCGCGGTGGTGTGCACATGGGCGTCGGTGAACGCGGGGGTGACCAGGGCGCCGTCGAGGTCGATCACCTCGTCGACGCCACTCGCGAAGGCGTCCGCGGCCCCTTCCGAACCCACCCAGGCGACATGGCCGCGTTCGACGACCATGGCGGTGGCGAAGGGGTCGGCGGGGCTGTGGACGTCTCCACCGCGCAGCAGCACGGTGCGGTGTTCGCTCTGGTGGGCGGTGCTCTCGGTCATGGGACCAGTCTCGCGCCTGTCCGCGGCCGTCCTGTCCGCGACCCCCTCGGAGTCTGTCGGGCGACCTCCGGCCGGGCGGCCACGCCCCGGGCACGCACGCTTCCGGCGTCGACGAAACGCCCGTGCGGCTCCCCCACGAGGACATCCCGCCGCCTCGGAACCGCACGCACCCTGCCGCATCCGCCTTCCGGTCGAAGATCACCCGACAGGTTCTCAGATCTTCGGGGGCCGGGCCTCGTACGGCGTGGACAGGACGACGGTGGTACGGGTGGAGACGCCGGCCAGCGAACGGATCCGGGTGAGCAGGTGCTCCAGCTCCAGGGGCGCCGCGACCCGCACCTTGAGGATGTAGTTCTCGTCGCCCGCGACGCTGTGGCACGCCTCCAGTTCGGGGACGTCGGCGAGCCGCTCGGCGATGTCGTCCGGCGCGCTCGGGTCGAAGGGTTTCACCGAGATGAACGCGGTGAGCGGCAGACCCACCGCCTCCGGGTCGACGACCGCGGCGTAGCCCCGGATCACTCCGCGCTGCTCCAGTCTGCGGACGCGCTGATGAACGGCCGATGTGGACAGGCCCGTGGCCTTGCCCAGGTCGGTGTAGCTCATCCGCCCGTCCTTGACGAGCAGCTCAACGATCTGTCGGTCCAGCTCCTCCATGCGGTCAACCTATTGCCCGGGCGCCTCCAGGAACAGCGACGAGGGCCCCGGAGTGACATCTGCGCCCGGCATGTGACGAACGCCACAGGATTACGGCTGGGTAGCGCGCCACCTCGCGGTTACGGCCGACGCACGACGGGAAGTGCTTGCTGTGGTCCAGGCCACGGCGCCGGACCGGGCCCACCCGAGGGGGAAATTCCCATGCAGAGCTTGAAGCTCACCGAACGCTTCGAACCGGATTCCGTCGATCCGGACGACGACGCGGTCGCCGATCCGTACGACATGTTCGAGATGTACCGGGTGATCTGCCCGGACTGCGCGCAGCCGATCGCGCTGCTGGCGGACGAGGACGTGCTGCCGGAGCACGCGCTGTGCCCGACTCCGTGGAACCCGTTCGTCCTGCAGGTCTGCTCCGGAACGGGCCGCGCGGTCTCCCGGACGCGGCCCGCGGACGAGTCGCCCGATCCCCAGGAGCAGGACGGCGGACTGCTGTTGACGCTCCCTCAGGGGCTCGACTGGAGGATGCAGCCCTTCTCCCACGCCGGCGGTCCCGGCTCGCGCCCGATGCGGGCGCCGCGGATGCGGCGCGAGGCCGCCTGAGCCGGCCCCCGCGCCCCGCGGTACGGCCCGGTGACCGTCCGGGCCCGTCCGCCCGGTGGGTGCGCGTCCGGCCCGAGGCCGGGAACCGCACGACGCCGCGGTCCGGCGGCGCCCCGCCCGAGGAACCGCCGCCCCGGGGAACGGCCCCTGGAGAAACCGCCCGGGGAAGGGGCGAACGGGCTCTCGAATCGCTGGGACGGTGACTCGGTCCCGCCCCTCGCCGTTGGCCGGGCATGACCCCGCCGCACACAACGGCCGGTACCGGTCGTCGCCGTCTCACCGTCCCCGCCTCCGAGGAATCGGTTCCGCAGCCCGGTGCGCGGCCGGCGTCCCGGACGCCGCCGCACTCGGCCGATCCGCCCATCTTCCGGGCCCTGCTACGTCATTGGGAGCGGCACGGGCGGACCCTGCCGGGCCATCGGGACCAGGAGTGGAACCGGATCATGACGACGCCCGTGTGGCCGCAGCGCCCGCCTCGGCTCAGCGGGTCTCGGGACCCGCGAGATGGCGGGCGATGACCATCCGCTGGATCTGGTTGGTGCCCTCGACGATCTGGAGCACCTTGGCCTCGCGCATCAGCCGCTCCACGGGGAAGTCGGCGGTGTAGCCGTAGCCGCCGAGGACCTGGACCGCGTCGGTGGTGACCTGCATCGCCGCGTCCGTGCAGAACAGCTTGGCCATCGCCGCCTGGCGCGAGAACGGCTTGCCCTCGTCGCGCAGCCGGGCCGCCTCCAGATACAGCGCCCGGCCCGCCTCGATGCGGGTGGCCATGTCGGCGAGCATGAAGCGCAGGCCCTGGAAGTCCGCGATGGGGCGGCCGAACTGCCGGCGCCCGGTGGCGTAGGAGACGGCCTCGGTCAGGGCCGCCTGTGCGACACCGATCGCGCAGGCGGCGATGCCCAGGCGTCCGGAGTCCAGCGCGGACAGGGCGATCGCGAAGCCCTGGCCCTCGTCGCCGATGCGGCGCGCGTCGGGGATCCGTACGCCGTCGAAGTTCAGCTGGGCGGTGGGCGAGCCCTTCATGCCCATCTTCTTCTCCGGCGCGGCGGCGTTCAGCCCCTCGGCGTCGCCGGGCACCAGGAAGGCGGTGATGCCGCGGGCCCCCTCGCCGCCGGTGCGCGCCAGGACCGTGTAGAAGTCCGCGATCCCGCCGTGGGTGATCCACGCCTTGGTGCCGGTGACGACCCAGTCGTCGCCGTCCCGCACGGCCTTGGTGCGCAGCGAGGCGGCGTCGGATCCGGAGGCGGGCTCGGAGAGGCAGTAGGCCCCCAGCAGGCCCCCGCCCAGCATCGCCGGGAGGTGCGCGTCTTGCTGCTCCTCGGTGCCGTATCCGGCGAGCGCGTGGCAGGCGAGGGAGTGGACGCTGACGCCGAGGCCGACGGTGAGCCGGGCCGCCGCGAGCTCCTCCAGGACCTGGAGGTAGACCTCGTAGGGCTGGTCGCCGCCGCCGTGGCCGGAGTCGTAGGGCAGTCCGAGCAGTCCGGACTCGGAGAGGAGGGTGAAGACCTCGCGCGGGAACCGGCCCGCTTCCTCCTCCTCGGCCGCCCGCGGCGCGATCTCCCGCTGGGCGATGTCACGGACGAGGGCGAGCAGTTGCCCGGCCTCCTCGGTCGGCAGACGGCGTTCCACCGAGAACGGGGCACGGTCGGACATGATGCGCTCTCCTCCCTGTCGGGCGTGGCGGCGGTCGCGCGCGGGGTGTGGGCGGCACCGCCGGGGGCTTTCGGACAGCGCCCGGAAGAGCACTGCCACCCAACCGATGCCGGCCCCCGGATTACGAGAGCTGCTGGCCAGCGGCTGTGGCGGCTTGAGTATGCCCGATCGGACGATATCCGTCACGGGGTCGGCGGGCGACTCGGCGGCAGCCGGAATGATCAGGGAAATTGGTCCGAACCATTAACCCAACCGGTCTAGTCCCTCTACGGTTTCAGTCGGGCCGGCATTTCCGCGTCCATGCCAAGTTCATGGAAGGGCCGGACTCCCCCACCACGTTCCCTCCCCCACGAGGAGACAAGATGTCCGGACAGCACCGCGCCCGGCCCGCGTACGGGCCTTCACCGCGGCCGCCTGCACCACGGCCCTCGGCGCCGCCCTCCTGGGCGTGACCGGCACCGCCCCCGCCGACGAGCGACAAGGTGGTCGGCTACTTCACCAACTGGGGTGTCTGCCAGCGCAATTACCACGTCAAGAACATCGAGACCTCGGGCTCGGCCGACAAACTCACCCCCATCAACTACGCCTTCGGCAACGTCACCGCAGACAAGTGCGCGATCGGCGACTCGTACGCCGACCACGAGAAGGCGTACCCCGCCGACCGGTCGGTCGACGGGGTCGCCGACACCTGGGACCAGGAGCTGCGCGGCACCAGCGGGACAACTTCTACACCGACGGCAGCAACGGCTGGTACGCCCGGTCCTCCGGCGGCTGGACGGGCGACGGATGCAACGGGAGCTACGACTCCGTCCCTATGTCCGGCGACACGAGCACCGACATGCAGAACCGCGTCAAGTGGTGGTGGAATCCCGGCACCAAGGCCCGTACCTGCCAGATCTCCGTGTACGTCCCGAACAGCGGCAACGTCCTGTACGTGGGCGGGCACCCCACCACGTACCACGTGCTCGTGAACGCCAACGACCGTACGACCAAGTACGACAGCTTCACGATCAACCAGGTGAACCACCGAGGCCAGTGGGTGAACGCGGGCACCTTCGACTGCGCGGAACCTGAGCGCGTCGCTCGTTTTTGGTGCGAGGTGCTGGGGTACGTCGTAGCGCCGTTTCCCTCGGGCCTCTCCCGGTCTCCCGTGCGAGTCGTGGGATCGCGCCATCCGGCGGCCCGGTCCGCCTGAATACGATCCGCACCACATGCGGCACAAGTGGACCACCGTGACCCCGACGAGCGGTCTGCCCATCCGCGAGGTGCCTCGTCGGCCCGGACATCGTTCGATCAAGGTCACGGTGGACCGGTACGGCCACCTCACGCAGGACGGCCAGGAGCGGTGCCGTCAGGTCGTGGAGACGGCCGTGGGACCGTACATGCTCACAGCAGGCCGAGCGAGCGCAGTGCGCGGTGCTGACTCGGTGCTGGCTTAGCAGGCCAGTACAGGTAGCAGACCCCGCCCGTACCGCTCCTGACCTTGCCGTTCGCGTCGTAGCGCTTGGTGCGCAGCCAGATGTTCTCCCATTCGCGGCGCCGGTAGACCCGGCGGACCGCCTCATTGTCCGGAGAGGCCGGGTCGTTGGCGATCACGTCGCCGTCCGCGGTGAACCCGATCACGGTCATCAGATGGCCGGACGTCCCGTATCCGGCGCCGGTCAGTTCCTCCCTGAGGAAGGACTGCGACGTGATGACCGGGATGCCCACCCGGATCAGGGTCTCCACGTCCGTGAGCGAACCGAGCCTGGTCACCGCGGCGCCCATGTCGTCGTAGGTCGCGGCGTAGGCGGCGTTGAACGGCCAGTTGCCGCAGCCCTCGTATTGGTAGTCGTACGTGAACCGGGCGGCGTGGCAGACCTGTGGGTCGGCCAGACCGGGCTCGACCCAGGCGAGATCCTCGGCGGTGGGACGGCGGCCCCAGTACTCGATGATCATCTGCGAGGACGTGGGGCTGCACCACGCCTCGCCGCCGTTGTCGTACTCCGGGTACTGCCCCGCGTGGATGTTCTGCGAGTAGCGCGGCACCGGCAGTTCCCCGACGAGACCGGGAACGCTGGCGGGCACGGTGAAGCGGTCCGGGACGTCGGACGCCATGGTGCCGAGCCGCCACACGGTGGGCGTGCGGCGAGTGCCCGGGGCGCGGTGGAGGGTCAGCCGCATGCGGTGGGCGGCCAGCCGCAGCCCGCTCGCCGGGTCGTCCACCGAGAAGGTGTCGGTCCAGACGGAACTTCTGCCGTCGCCCTGGTCGTCGACGGAGGTCCTGCGGATGTCGCCGTCGCCGGAGGCCCACCGGCCCATCACGTACCACGGGGTCCAGGTGCCGTCCGAGTAGCGGCCCTGGAGCTCGATCTGGATCCAGGTGCCCTCGGGGGTGTGCGCGTTCCAGGAGGCGATCACCTCGGTCGCCGGGACGGCCGACCGGTGGAGCGGCGAGGTCCAGGTCGCGTACTCCCAGGCGGAGGTCCGCCCGCTGTGCGGGTCGGTGTAGTCGGTGCGCCCCTCGGGGCGGCCGATCACCAGACCGGAGCGGCGTCCCGCGACGGCTCGGGTACCGGCGCGGAAGCCGCCGCGCCAGTCGGTGTACGTGTGCCAGGAGTGGTTGTCCACGGAAGAAGCGGCCGCCGAGGGGGCCGAGGCAGCGGTGGACGAAGCGGTGGCGGCGTGCGCGGAGGCGGCGGAAGGCACCGTACCGGCGGCGGCCACCGCGATTGCGGCGGTCAGCACGGTCCTGCGCGAGGTCGGTCTGTTCATGGGCGAGACCCCCGGTCGTGAACTCGTGGGCGGAATGCGGTTGCGGGTGTGCGACAGTGCGCCAACTATCGCGGTTCGCGGCCGGATCCGGCAGGCTTGCGACACCCCGCCGAGCCACCAATATTGGTCTGGACCACTGACATGACCTGCGGCGGGCCGGGGCTCGCCCGGCGAACGCCCCGGACCGGCTCGTAGGCTGGAACCCATGAACGACCTCTCGGCCCCCGCCGCGCGGCTGCGCGCCCTGGCACCGTCCTGCGGACCGGTACGACTGGTCGCCGTGGACGGTCACGCGGGATCGGGGAAGAGCACCTTCGCGACCCGTCTGGCCGCAGCACTCGGTGACGCCCCGGTGCTGCGCCTCGACGACCTGGCCACCCACACGTCCTTGTTCACCTGGACGGACAGGCTGCGGGAGCAGGTGATCGAGCCGCTGTCGCGCGGGGAGCGCGCCCATTACGCGCCGTACGACTGGACCGCCCGGACGTTCGGGGCGCCGCGCGCCCTGGACCCCGCGCCGGTGGTCCTCATCGAGGGCGTCGGCGCGGGGCGCCGCGCGCTGCGCCCGCACCTGGCACGGCTGCTGTGGATGGACCTGCCCGCCGCGGAGTCCTGGGCGCGGGGCCGGCGCCGGGACGGGCCCGCACTGTCCGCCTTCTGGGACGGGTGGACGGCCGCCGAGGAGGGGCACTTCTCGGCCGATCCCTCGCGCCCCCACGCGGACACGCTGATACGGCAGTTGCCGGTGGGCTACGCGTGGGCGGAGGGCCCTCGCCCGGCGGCGGGGGGCGAGCCACTGAGTCACGGACGGTGAGCAGGGCACCCCCGTATCAACTGCTGAGAAATCGGCCCGGATGGCCCCAACTCGGCTTGACCGGAGGGCGGTACAGGTCTTACGTTCTCAATGTGCGGCTTTTCGAAGCCCTCACAGACACGAAGCCCCCGGTTGTTCCCCCGTGATCGGGGGCTTCGTTCTGCTCACGCGCACCCTCTCCCCCACGGCCCCGCGCACTCCGTTCACCCTCGGTCACGGCCTCCCTTCGGCACGCGGCGCCGCCCCACCTATGCGCGCGACCTCTTATTCGAGTACTCCCCGCGCAGGTACGATGCCTCTCGGTGCGGTCAATTCCCGCTCGCGGCACAGTGGTTCGGCGCGCCTCGGCGGGCGGGTCGCGCTGCGGGACATCCTGGGGGCACGGTTTGTGGGGGACCAGATGGACATCGGCACACAGGGCGCACAGACCCCCGCCGACCTGGCCTGGCTGCGCGGCGTGGACGCCTACACGATGGGCGCCTATCCCCAGGCCGAGGAGGAGTTCAGAGCGGCGGTGCGCAGCGACCCCGGCATGGCGGACGGCTGGCTGGGGCTCCACGCGCTGAGGGTCGACACCACGACGGCGCTGCTGCGCATGTACCGGCACCGTGAACGCTTCGGCGAGCAGCGCACCCGCCATCGGCGCACCCTCAATTCGTGGTACTGGCTGGGCTGGTGGGTGCAGCCGGTGCTGGAGAGCCCGCGCGACCTGCTCCTCGCGCACGCCTCGCACTGGCTGGACGGACGGCACGTCGCCGAACTGGACCGCGCCCTGGCCGACCTGCCGCCGGTGGACACGGATCCGCAGGTGCGCTTCCTTCACGCCTGCCGCGCCTACCTGGTCAAGGACTGGGACCAGCTCGTGCGCCACACCGAACAGCTGATCGACGACCCGGTGCTCGGCATCGAGGCGGGGCTGTTCGGCGGGATGGCGCGGGTGCGGCTGGAGATGTACGGACAGGCCGAGCCGCTGCTCGCCACCGCGCTGATGCGCTGCCGCAGCGAGCAGCCGCAGCGCAAGGAGCTGCGCTACTGGCTGGCCCGGGCGCACGAGGGAACGGGCCGCAGCGCCGCCGCCCTGCCGCTGTACCGGGCGGTGCACCGGATCGACCCGGCGTTCATGGACACCTCGGCCCGGCTCGCCGCCATCGCGGACTACGACGGTCTCGACGGCCCGGACGAGGCGGCCGGCATCACCGCGGTGTCCCTGGCCGGGCCGGGCACGGACACCGCGGCCGACCCCCAGCCGGACCCGGACGCGGTACCCGGCAGCGGCCTGGTGGACGCCCGGGAGCCGTGGCCGGGCGACGACGTCCCCGGGCTCGGCGGTCTCGGGGTGCCCCCGCCGTCCGGCGGGGCGCGGCACCGGGCCCCGGTGTCCGGATCGGCGTCGTTCCCCTTCCCGGCCGGTCCCAGCGACCCGGTGCTGCTCGCCGAGGCGCTGGCCCAGCTGGAGCGGATGGTCGGCCTGGACCCCGTCAAACGCCAGGTGAATGCGTTGTCCGCGCAGCTGAACATGGCGCGGCTGCGGGCGGGCCAGGGGCTGCCGGTGCAGCCGCCGAAGCGCCATTTCGTCTTCTCGGGCCCGTCCGGCACCGGCAAGACCACGGTGGCCCGCATCCTGGGCCGGGTCTTCTACGCGCTCGGCCTGCTCGGCGGCGACCATCTGGTCGAGGCCCAACGGGCGGACCTGGTCGGCGAGTTCCTCGGGCAGACCGCGGTCAAGGCGAACGAGCTGATCGACTCGGCCCTGGGCGGGGTGCTCTTCGTCGACGAGGCGTACAGCCTCTCGAACACCGGCTACAGCAAGGGGGACGCCTACGGCGACGAGGCCCTCCAGGTCCTCCTGAAGCGGGCCGAGGACAACCGGGACCATCTCGTCGTCATCCTCGCGGGCTATCCGGAGGGCATGGACCGTCTGCTGGCCGCCAATCCGGGGCTCTCCTCGCGTTTCACCACCCGGGTGGACTTCCCCAGCTACCGGCCCGCCGAGCTCACCTCGATCGGTGAGGTACTGGCCGCGGAGAACGGCGACGTGTGGGACGAGGAGGCGCTGGAGGAGCTGCGCTCGATCAGCACGCACGTGGTGGGTCAGGGCTGGATCGACGAACTGGGCAACGGGCGGTTCCTGCGCACCCTGTACGAGAAGAGCTGTGCCTACCGCGATCTGCGGCTCTCCGCGTACCCGACGGCGCCGGGCCGGGACGATCTGGCGACGCTGCGGCTGCCCGATCTGATGCAGGCGTACGGCGAGGTGCTGTCCGGCCGGGGGCCGGTGGAGCGGGGGCCGCAGGAGCCGCCGACGCCGTGAGGACGCCCGGCTGACGAGCCGGGCACCGGAGGCCCCGCGGACCGGAGAGGCCGGAGAGGCCGGGACGACCGGCCCCTCCGGCGTTCGCGGGCGGGTCCGGTCAGCGGACCGACGCGGTGAGTTCGCCGTAACCGGTCGTGGTCTCCGCCGCCCGGCGCGGCACCGAGATCCGGTGGGCCGGGTCGCGCACCTCACCGACCAGCATCTCCAGCACGTCCTCCATGGCGACGAGGCCGAGGACCCGACCGGAGGCGTCGGCGACCTGGGCCAGATGCGTCGCGGCGCGCCGCATCACGGTCAGCGCGTCGTCGAGGGGCAGCTCGGCCCGTACGGTCGCCATCGGGCGCCAGATGTGCTGGGGGACGGCCCGGTCGACGTCCTCCAGGTCCAGCACGTCCTTGACGTGCAGATAGCCCATGAACGCGCCGCCGCCCTCCGCGCACACGGGGAAGCGCGAGAAGCCGGTCCGCACGGTCAGCTCCTCGATCCGGCGCGGGGTGACGGACGGGTCCACCATGACCAGGGACGCCCGCTTCAGCAGCACATCGGTGACGGGCCTGCGGCCGAGCTCCAGTGCGTCCCCCAGCCGCTCCTGTGCCTCGGGCTCCAGGAGACCGGCCTGACCGGAGTCCTCGACCAGCCGGTTGAGCTGTTCGCTGGTGAAGACCGCCTCGATCTCGTCCTTCGGTTCGACGCCGAAGATCCGCAGCACCAGCCGGGAGCAGGCGCCCAGCGCCGAGGTGACCGGGCGGCATAGGCGGGCGAAGCCCACGAGACCGGGGCTGAACCACAGCGCGGTCTTCTCCGGTGCCGCCATGGCGAGGTTCTTCGGGACCATCTCGCCGATGACGAGGTGGAGAAAGACCACGGAGGCGAGGGCCAGGACGTAGCCGAGCGGGTGGACGAGTCCCTCGGGGAGCCGGACCGCCTCGAAGACCGGCTCCAGCAGACGGGCGACGGTCGGTTCGGCGACGGCGCCGAGGGTCAGGGAGCAGACGGTGATGCCGAACTGGGCGGCGGCCATCATCTGCGGAAGATTCTCCAGGCCGTACAGCACCTGACGGGCGCGGCCCGAACCGGCCGCGGCGAGGGGTTCGATCTGGCTGCGCCGTACGGAGACGAGGGCGAACTCGGCGCCCACGAAGAAGCCGTTCGCCAGCACGAGGAGACCGGCGAACAGCAGGGGGACCAGGCTCATCGCGCGGCCTCCAGGACCGGCCGGTCCACCGGGGCGCCGTCGGGGCCGACGGGATCCGCCAAGCGCACGAAGCGGACCTTCTCGGCACGGTAGTGGCCGACCTGGCGGACAGAGATCCGCCAGCCGGGCAGTTCGGCGCGGTCGCCGGGGGCCGGGATGCGCCCCAGCAGGTCGGCGACGAGTCCGGCGACGGTCTCGTAGGGGCCGTCGGGCACGTCGAGGCCTATCCGGCGCAGGGTCAGGACCCGGCAGCTGCCCTCGGCGTCCCAGGCGGGGCGGCCGTCCTCGGGCACGGCGGGGGCCAGCTCGGGCCGGTCGGCGCCCTCGGCATCGTGCTCGTCCCTGACCTCGCCGACGAGCTCCTCGATGATGTCCTCCAGGGTGACGACCCCGGCGGTGCCGCCGTACTCGTCGACCACGACGGCTATCGGCTGCTCCTTGCGGAGCCGCTGGAGCAGCTGCTCGACGGGCAGGGTCACGGGGACCAGCAGCGGCGGGACGGCGATCCGGCCGGCCGGGGTGCGCAGCCGCTCCTGGGCGGGAACGGCGAGGGCGTCCTTGAGGTGGACCATGCCGACGACCTCGTCGATGCGCTCCCGGTACACCGGGAAGCGGGACAGGCCGGTGGCCCTGGTCAGGTTGAGGACGTCCTGGGCGGTCGCCGACGTCTGGAGGGCGCTGACCCTGACCCGCGGGGTCATGACGTGCTGCGCGGTGAGTCCGGCGAGCGACAGGGTCCGTACGAACAGGTCGGCGGTGTCCTGTTCGAGGGTGCCGGCCTCGGCGGAGTGACGGGCCAGGGAGACCAGTTCGCCGGGGGTGCGGGCGGAGGCCAGCTCGTCGGTGGGTTCGACGCCCAGAAGGCGTACCAGCCGGTTGGCGACCGTGTTCAGCAGACTGATCACCGGCCGGAACGCGGCGGAGAAGCGATGCTGGGGGCCGGCGACGAACCGGGCGACCTGGAGCGGCCGGGAGACCGCCCAGTTCTTGGGCACGAGTTCGCCGATCACCATCTGGACGGCGGAGGCGAGCAGCATCCCGGTCACCACACCGATGCCGGACACGGCGCCCTCGGGCAGGCCCATCGCGGTGAGGGGGCCGTCCAGCAGCTGGGCCAGGGCCGGTTCGGCAAGCATGCCCACGACCAGTGAGGTGATGGTGATGCCGAGCTGGGTGCCGGAGAGCTGGAAGGAGAGTTCGCGCAGGGCCCGGACGACGGAGCGGGCCCGTCGGTCGCCCTCGGCCGCGGCGCGCTCGGCGTCCGGCCGCTCCACCGTGACGAGCCCGAATTCGGCCGCCACGAAGAAGCCGTTGGCGAGGATGAGCAGGAATGCCGCGCTCAGAAGCAGCAGGGGGATGGTCATGCCGCCGCCTCCTGGGAGGGGGCGGCGCAGGTACTACCGGACGATCCGTCCATTGCTGGAAGGAGTCACTCCTCGGGTCGCAGGAAAAGCCCCGCCGGTCTCGGGGACCGTTCGTGCGGGGCGGGGCGCACCGGGGCGCCGCCTCTCCAGAGTAACGACCCGGGGGCCGATCGCGAGCCCCGCTCCCGATCGGCCCCCGGGTCGTCGTCGGGAACGGCCCCTGCCGGGAGGGATCAGCCGTTGTCCGTACCGGTACCGGTGCCGTGCCGCTCGGCGAGGGCGCGGAGCGCGCGGGCGTCCCGGATGGCCTGCTGCCGGCCGATCCCCGGCTGGATGCCGAGCGCGGGCATGCTGGTCCCGTCGCTCAGGTCCAGGAAGACCCAGGGGTCGCCGGGGCGGAGGTTGACGCGGAGGATCTCCGGCCAGGACAGCCGGCGCGTCCGGGTGAGGTTGACCACGGTCACACCGCTCGCGTCCGCGACGACCTTCGGGCGGCTGAGGAGCGCGAGCACGCCGAAGAACAGCAGCGCAGTGAAGACGAAGCTGGAACGCTCCCCCGGGCTCATCTGTTCGAGGGTCAGGGCGACGACGGTGATGACGACGAACATCGCCGCCCCCACGGTCAGCAGGACCACCCGGGTGCGGGTCGGCCGGAAGGTGACCGGGAGTGCGGGGAGTTCGGACACGGGGGCGGACATGGCGTTCTGCGTCTCCGGGTGGTGGCCCGGCCGTCAGAGGCGGCAGGCGTGGATGGCGGTGGTGAGGATGGCACGGGCGCCGAGGGCGTACAGGTCGTCCATGATCCGCTGGGCCTCGCGGGCGGCGACCATGGAGCGGACGGCGACCCAGCCCTCGTGGTGGAGCGGGGAGATGGTCGGCGACTCCAGGCCCGGGGTGAGGGCGACCGCGCGCTCCAGGTGCTCGACGCGGCAGTCGTAGTCCATCATCACGTAGCTGCGGGCGACCAGGACGCCCTGGAGGCGGCGGAGGAACTGCTGGACCTTGGGGTCGTCGGCCGGGGCTCCGGTGCGGCGGATGACGACGGCCTCCGACGTCATGATCGGCTCGCCGATCACTTCGAGTCCGGCGTTGCGCAGGCTGGTGCCGGTCTCCACGACGTCGGCGACGACCTGGGCGACTCCGAGCTCGATGGCGGTCTCGACCGCGCCGTCGAGGTGGACGACGGAGGCGTTGACGCCGATGTCGGCGAGGTGCTTGGCGACGATGCCCTCGTAGGAGGTGGCGACCGTCTTGCCGTCGAAGTCCTGCGGGCCCTCGGCGATGCCGGGCTTGGTGGCGTAGCGGAAGGTGGAGCGGGCGAAGCCGAGCTGGAGGATCTCCTCGGCGTCGGCGCCCGAGTCCAGCAGCAGGTCGCGGCCGGTGATACCGATGTCGAGACGGCCGGAGCTGACATAGATCGCGATGTCGCGGGGCCGCAGGTAGAAGAACTCGACCTGGTTCTCGGGGTCGACGAGGACGAGTTCCTTGGACTCCTTGCGCTGCTGGTAGCCGGCCTCATGGAGCATCGCCATCGCAGGCCCGGAGAGTGATCCCTTGTTGGGGACGGCGATGCGCAGCATGAGGTCTGGTTTCCTTTGCGAGGAGGGGTCTTGTCCGGAGTATGCGGATGTGCGGGATGCGGGGGTGCGGGGCGGTGCCCCGCTCGTGCTCAGAGGTGGGCGTAGACGTCGTCGAGGGAGATCCCGCGGGCGACCATCATCACCTGCACGTGGTACAGGAGCTGGGAGATCTCCTCGGCGGCGGCGTCCTTGCTCTCGTGCTCGGCGGCCATCCAGACCTCGGCGGCCTCCTCGACGACCTTCTTGCCGATGGCATGGACGCCCTTGTCCACCAGCTCGGCGGTGCGGGAGGTGGAGGGGTCGCCGTTGGCGGCCTTGAGCTGGAGCTCGGCGAAGAGCTCTTCAAAGGTTTTGTTCGCCATGATGGTCCTTAGCCTACGGGGTCCGACCCCCTCGATCAGCGCCAGGGCTCGCTGACGGTGCGCAGTGTGGTGGCGGTGGCGACGGCCGCGGTGACCGCTTCGTGCCCCTTGTCCTCGTTGGATCCCTCCAGTCCGGCCCGGTCGAGCGCCTGTTCCTCGGTGTCGCAGGTGAGCACGCCGAAGCCGACCGGGACGCCGGTGTCGACGGCCACCTGGGTGAGGCCGTGGGTGACGCCCTGGGACACGTACTCGAAGTGGGGGGTCCCGCCGCGGATGATCACGCCCAGGGCGACGACCGCGTCGTAGCCGCGCCCGGCGAGGACCTTGGCGACCACGGGGAGCTCGAAGCTGCCGGGGACCCGGAGCAGGGTCGGTTCGTCGATGCCCAGCTCGTGCAGGGCGCGCAGGGCACCGTCGACGAGTCCGTCCATGACCTTCTCGTGCCACTGCGCGGCGACGACCGCCACGCGCAGGTCACCGCAGTTGCGTACGGTCAGTTCGGGTGCGCCCTTGCCGCTCATGTTCTCTCCTGCCGGTCGTTCGGTGTGCTGGTCGTTGCGGTGGTGCTGTTCGTTGCGGTCACTGGTTGGCGCAGGTCGACGCCGTGGCGGCGTCGAGCCAGGGCAGGTCGTGCCCCATGCGGTCGCGCTTGGTGCGCAGATAGCGCAGGTTGTGCTCACCGGCCTTGACGGGCATCGGCTCTCGGCCGGTGACGGTCAGGCCGTGCCGCAGGATCGCGGCCGTCTTGTCGGGGTTGTTGGTCATCAGCCGCAGGCTGCGGACGCCGAGGTCCTTGAGGATCTGGGCTCCGGCGGCGTAGTCGCGGGCGTCGGCGGGCAGGCCGAGTTCCAGGTTGGCGTCGAGGGTGTCGATGCCGCGTTCCTGGAGTTCGTAGGCGCGCAGCTTGGACAGCAGGCCGATGCCCCGGCCCTCGTGGCCGCGCAGGTAGACGACGACGCCGCGGCCCTCCTCGGTGATGCGGCGCATGGAGGCGTGCAGCTGGGGTCCGCAGTCGCAGCGCTGCGACTGGAAGATGTCGCCGGTCAGGCACTCGGAGTGGACGCGGACGAGGACGTCGTCGCCGTCCCCCAGGTCGCCGTGGACGAGGGCGACGTGCTCGACGCCGTCGGCCGTGGAGCGGTAGCCGTACGCGGTGAACGGGCCGAAGCCGGTCGGCAGCCGTACCTCGGCCTCGCGGCGCACGGTCGGCTCCGAGGTGCGGCGATAGGCGATCAGGTCCTCGATGGAGATGATCGTCAGGCCGTGCTTGCGGGCGAACGGGACCAGCTGCGGCAGGCGCAGCATCGTGCCGTCCTCGGCGGCGATCTCGACGATGGCCCCGGCGGGGCGCAGTCCGGCGAGCCGGGCGAGGTCGACGGCGGCCTCGGTGTGGCCGTTGCGGACCAGGACGCCGCCGGAGCGGGCGCGGAGCGGGAAGACGTGGCCGGGCCGCACGAAGTCGCCGGGGCCCGCCTCGCCGGAGGCGAGCATGCGCAGCGTGGTGGCCCGGTCGGCGGCACAGATGCCGGTGGTCACGCCGTGGGCGGCCGAGGCGTCGACGGAGACGGTGAACGCGGTGCGCATCGACTCGGTGTTGTGGTCGACCATCTGCGGCAGGGCGAGCCGTTCCAGCTCGGCGTGTTCCATGGGGGCGCAGATCAGGCCGCGGCACTCGCTCATCATGAAAGCGACGATCTCGGGGGTGGCCTTCTCGGCGGCGACGACGAGGTCGCCCTCGTTCTCGCGGTCCTCGTCGTCGACGACCACGACGGGGCGTCCGGCGGCGATGTCGCGGATGGCCTGCTCGACGGGGTCGAGCGCGAGATCCTCGGTCGCGCTCTCGTCCTCCCGGTGCAGCCAGGCGGGCTGGGCGGTCATGCCGTCGCTCCTTCCAGGGCGGGGGTACGGGAACGCAGCCACCAGTCGCGCATGCCCCACAGGACCAGGGCGCCGTACACGACGTAGATGAGGCCGGAGAAGGCGAGGCCGCTGTGGAAGTTCAGCGGGACACCGACCAGGTCGACCAGGAGCCAGGCGAACCAGAATTCGACCATGCCCCGGGCCTGGGCGAACATCGCCACGAGCGTGCCGGCGAAGATGTACGCGTCCGCCCACGGACTCCAGGACAGCGAAGGGAAGGCGGTGAACAGGCCGCCGACCACGAGCGTGCCGAGTGCCGCCCCGCCCAGCAGCAGACCGCGCTCGCGCCAGGTGGCGAACCGGACGGCGATCGAGCCGTCCTGCGCCCGCCGCCTGCCGCGGTTCCACTGCTGCCAGCCCCAGACCGCCACGGCGATGACGACGACCTGTTTGCCGACGCTGCCGGCCTGGTGCACGGAGACGTTGGCGGCCACCAGCACGACACCGGACAGGAGCTGGGCGGGCCAGGTCCAGACGGACCGGAGCCAGCCCAGGGCCAGCGCGAGCAGTCCGACCGTGTTGCCGATCAGGTCGGACCAGATGATGTGCTGGCCGAAGGCGGTGAACGCCTCCGAGTTCAGCCAGTTCAGCGCGGTCACTTCACCGGCTCCTCGGGCTCGGACGCGGTGGCGGCGAGCAGCCGCTCGACGTACTTCGCGATGACGTCCACCTCCAGGTTGACCGGGTCGCCCGGCTCCTTGATGCCGAGCGTGGTCAGGGCGAGGGTGGTGGGGATGAGGCTGATGGTGAAGTAGTCGGATCCGGCGTCCACGACGGTCAGGCTGACGCCGTCGACGGTGATCGATCCCTTCTCCACCACGTAGCGCGTCAGGTGGGCGGGAAGGGAGATCTTCACGATGTCCCAGTGCTCGGACGCCTTCCGCTCGACGATGCGACCGGTGCCGTCGACATGGCCCTGGACGATGTGGCCGCCGAGCCTGCCGCCGACCGCCATGGGGCGTTCCAGGTTGACCCGGGAGCCCGCCTCCAGGGCGCCGAGAGCGGACCGGTTCAGGGTCTCGGCCATCACGTCGGCGGTGAACTCGCCGTCGCCGAGGTCGACGACGGTGAGGCAGACGCCGTTGACGGCGATGGAGTCGCCGTGCTTGGCGCCCTCGGTGACCAGCGGACCGCGCAGTCGGAAGCGGGAGGCGTCGCCGAGCTTCTCGACGGCGGTGACCTCACCCAGTTCTTCGACGATTCCGGTGAACATTCAGTCTTCCTTCCGGGCGGCTCGGGGGACGGCGGTGACGCGCAGATCGGGACCGATGCGGACGGCCTCGGTCACATCGAGGCGCAACGCCTCTGAGATGGTGGGGATTCCGGCGTCGGCGAGGGCCGCGGGGCCGGCGCCGAGGAGAACGGGGGCGAGATAGCCGACGACCTTGTCGACGGCTCCCGCGGCGACGAAGGCCCCGGCCAGGGTCGGGCCGCCTTCGAGGAGCACGGAGCGGACGCCGCGCGCGTGCAGGGCGTCGAGCAGGGCGGGAACGGCGAGGCCGGGGCCGGTGGCGGCACGCGGCAGCCGCAGCACGGCCTCCTCGGGGAGGTGGCGGGCGTCGGCGTCCTCGGCGACGGCGACGAGGGTGGGCGCGGCGTCGTCGAGGACGCGGGCGCCGGGGCGCACGGCGGTGGCGCCGGTGTCCACGACCACCCGCAGGGGCTGTACGGCGCCCTCGACGCCCCGCACCGCGAGATGGGGGTCGTCGGTGCGGGCGGTTCCGGAGCCGACCACGACCGCGTCGGCCTCGGCGCGCAACCGGTGGACGTCGGCGCGGGACCCGGGCGAGGTGATCCACCGGCTGGTGCCGTCGGCGGCGGCGATCCGGCCGTCGAGGGTCGCCGCGTACTTCCACAGGACGTACGGGCGGCCGAGGCGCATCGAGGTCAGCCAGGCCGCGTTGCCCGCCTCGGCCTCGTCCGCGAGCAGTCCCCGCCCGACCGCGACCCCGGCCGCGCGCAGGGTGTCGGCGCCGCCGGTGGCCTGTGGGGTCGGGTCGGCGACCGCGTAGACGACGCGGCCGATCCCGGCCTCGACGAGCGCCCGGGCGCAGGGGCCGGTGCGGCCGGTGTGGTTGCAGGGTTCGAGGGTGACGTAGGCGGTGCCGCCCCGGGCCCGGTCGCCCGCGGCGCGCAGGGCGTGGACCTCGGCATGTGGTCCGCCGGCACGCCGGTGGTATCCCTCGCCGGCGGGGCGGCCCTCCGCGTCGAGGACGACGCAGCCGACGACGGGGTTGGGGCTGGTGGAGCCGAGACCGCGGGCCGCGAGCGAGATCGCGCGGCGCATGGCGGTGGTGTCGGCTGCGGTGTCCACCGGGTCCTCCTGCCTCTTCGGGCACGGACTCCGGGGTCTGTCGACGACGACAGAAGAAGCGGGAACGCGAAAGCGGGACGCCGAATGCCGAGAACACGGACGGCTCGGTTGCCCGAGGACCGTCCGCCGACGGCGGCGTACCCGTGATACGGCCCGCCGCGCACTGCCTCCCATCCGGACTTTAACCGTCGGTCCAGGAATTTCACCTGGTCAACCGGCCGCTGGCTGCGGACGGGTCGCGGACTGTAACCGCCGGTTCGGAATTGCACCGACCCCGGAGTGCGCTGCTACTGGTACAGGGTCAGTGTGCCACGCCGGGATATCGGCCATGCGGGTGAGCGCTGTGGAGTGGCTCACAGGACCGTGCAGGGCCGGGCCCCGCCGCCACGGGCGACCGAGCCGTCACACACCCCCGAGAACCCAAAGGTCCAGACCTATCGAGCGCCGAGGCGACCGGGCGGAACCCACCAGCGAGTGGAAGCCGCCGTCGCAGCTGACGGCCGACGGGACGCCGACCGCGCCGGGCACCGGCAGGAAGCCGATCTCGCCCGCGCCGCCGGAGGCCCCGTGCCGGAGCTTCCCGTCCAGCACGACGGCGGCGCCCACGCCGTGCGGAAAGTGGTGATGCGGGGATTGGCGATCTTCTCCCCGGTGGAGAGGGTCAGCAGGTGGTCCAGGCCGACATCGATGCCCACGGCGTCGCCGCCTGCGGGGAGCGGCTGGACGCCGGGGTCCTCGCACTCGGCGGACCTGCGGGGCTTCTTCTTCGACTTGAAGCGCGGGTACTTCGCCCGCTTGCGGAAGAAGTTGGTGAACGCCGTCCGCAAGTGCCGAAGGCACTGCTGGAGCGGCACGGAGGAGGCATGGTTGAGGAACGCCAGTTCCTCGGTCTTCTTCCACGCCGTCAGCATCGCCGAGGTGGCGTCGCAGTTGACCCGCTCCTGCCGCACCCAAGCCTCCGTGCGGGCCGTGAGCGCCATGTTGCAGACCTTGCGCACGCATCCGAACGTGCGCGACAGCTCCGCCGCCTGCGCATCGGCCGGAAAGAAGCGGTACTTGAACGCCCGCTTCACGCGATTCACAGCACCCCCACAAACTGACAGAGCAACAACTGAAGACCGAACCAACGGGTCAGCGCCCCAAGGCGGCCTCGCCGCCCGCCGTGGAGCGGGCGCGTCAAAGGCGTCAGGACACAAGTGGCCTCGGAACCGATCTGTTCGCGCGTCAGAGCACGGACTTTCGACCTGGGGGGCGAACTCCCGCTCCCTGCCCCGCTCCGCGGGGGTTTCATTTCCTCCCGCCGGCTGGAGCCGGGGGTATCCACGAAGGAGATCCGATGACGACGGATTCCACAGGGACGGCCGGTTCCACCGGGACGGCCGGGTCCTCGGGGGCGGCAGGTCCGACGGGGACGGCCCCCGGTACGGAACGGGTGAAGCGGGCCAGGATCGCCATCGCCGCCGTCTTCGCCGTGCACGGCGCGGTGACCGGCAGTTTCGCCACCCGGGTCCCGTGGATCCAGGAGCATGCCGGCGTCAGCGCCGGACAGCTCGGTCTCGCCCTCGCCTTTCCCGCGATCGGCGCCTCGCTCGCCATGCCGCTGGCGAGCGCGATCAGCCATCGGTTCGGCGCCAGGGCCGCGCTGCGCGGACTGCTGGCCCTGTGGACGCTGGCCCTGATCCTGCCGTCGCTGGCCCCCGGCCTGCTGACGCTGTGCGCGGCGCTGCTGGTGTACGGGGCCTCGGCCGGCATGTCGGACGTGGCGATGAACGCCCTCGGGGTCGAGGTGGAGAACCGTCTGGGCAAGTCGATCATGTCCGGGCTGCACGGACTGTGGAGCGTGGGGGCCCTGACCGGTTCGGCGGCGGGCACCGTGGCCGCGCACCTGGGCACCGACGCCCGGCTGCACCACGCCGTCGCCGCGCTCGTCCTCACCGTGCTCGGGCTGTTCGCCTGCCAGGGGGTGCTGGACCTGCGCAACGCGCCGGACGAGGAGCCCCCGCCGCGCTTCACGCTGCCGCCGAAGTCCGCTCTGATCATCGGGGCGGTGGGGTTCTGCGCGGTGTTCGCGGAGGGGGCCGCCCTGGACTGGTCGGCGGTGTACCTGCGGGACGTCATGGACACCTCCGCCGGGCTCGCCGCCGCGTCCACCACGGCGTTCGCGCTCACCATGGCGGTGGCACGGATCGCCGGCGACAAGGTCGTCGACCGTTTCGGGGCGGTCCGGACCGTCCGGGTGAGCGGCGCCCTCGCCACGGTCGGCGGGGTGCTCGTGGTCACGTCGCCGAGTGCGGTGGCGGCCATGTGCGGCTTCGGGCTGCTGGGTCTCGGGGTCGCGGTCGTGGTCCCGCTGGCGTTCGCGGCGGCCGGGCGCAGTGGCCCGAACCCGAGCCAGGCGATCGCGGGCGTGGCCACCGTCACGTACACCTCGGGGCTGATCGCGCCGTCCGCGATCGGCTCTCTGGCCGAGGCGACCTCTCTGGTCGTGTCGTTCGGCCTGGTCACGGTGCTGACGTTCGGTCTGGTGGTGGGTGCCGGGGTGCTGCGGGCGGGCGACCGCGGGACGGTTCGGGCCGGCGGCGCCGAGGCTCCGGAGACGGCGGCGGCCGAGCCGCGTCCGTGAGCCGTCCGCCCCGGACGCGGCACGGTCCGGCTTCCGGCCGAGCGACGGCGCTTCGACGACGGGACCTCGCGGCGGTTCGACGGCGGGGCCCGAGGGTGCGGCGGCGCCGGGCACGGCCCGCGGACGGGACCGCCCGGATGCGTCCGCGGGCCGCGGCGCAGGTCACAGCGGTACGCCCCGGAAACGAACCGCCGTGATCCGGCATTACCATGGCGCTGTTTCGATTCTGCGGATGTGCGCCATGCCGGGCGAGGTACTGGGCTCCGCACCTACACACAGGGAGCGACCATGAGCCTCGGCGTGCGCTGGACCTTGCACGGCGACGGGAGAACGCCCGCGCCGGGGGCCGTGGTCCGGCCGGACGAACGGCTCTCCTGGCCCCGTACGTTCGGGCTCGGCGCCCAGCACGTGGTCGCGATGTTCGGCGCGTCCTTCGTCGCCCCGGTGCTCATGGGTCTCGACCCGAACCTGGCGATCATGATGTCGGGTGTCGCGACCGCCATCTTCCTGCTGGCCACGCGCGGCCGGGTGCCCAGCTACCTCGGCTGCTCGCTCTCCTTCGTCGGCGTCGCGGCGACGATCCGGGCGAGCGGCGGCAGCAGCGCCGTGGTCACCGGCGCGGTCTTCGTGGTCGGCGTGGCCCTCTTCCTCGTGGGCCTCGCGGTGCAGCGGTTCGGCGCGCGGATCATCCACGCCGCGATGCCGCCGGTGGTCACCGGCGCCGTGGTCATGCTCATCGGCTTCAACCTGGCGCCGGTGACCGCGTCGACGTACTGGCCCCAGGACCAGTGGACGGCGCTGCTGGTGATGCTGTTCACCGGGCTGGCCGTGGTGTGTCTGCGCGGCTTCCTGTCCCGGATCGCGATCTTCCTGGGCCTGGTCTTCGGGTACGTGCTGTCCTGGGGCCTCGACCGGGTCTTCGGCAAGATCCACTCCCCCGTGGGCGGCGCCGAGGCCGTCGACCACTGGCGGCTCGACCTGTCGGGCGTCTCCAAGGCCGACTGGATCGGCCTCCCGTCCGTCCACGCGCCGAGCTTCGAGTGGTCGGCGATCCTGGTCGCCCTGCCGGTGGTCATCGCGCTCATCGCCGAGAACGCCGGGCACGTGAAGGCCGTCGGCGAGATGACGGGGTCCTCGCTGGACGACAAGCTGGGCACCGCGATCGCCGCCGACGGCGCCGCGTCGATGCTGTCGACGGCGGTGGGCGGCCCGCCGAACACCACGTACTCGGAGAACATCGGCGTCATGGCGGCGACCCGGGTCTACTCGACCGCCGCGTACTGGGCGGCCGCCTGCTTCGCCCTGCTGTTCGGCCTCTGCCCCAAGTTCGGCGCGGTCGTCGCCGCCATCCCCGGCGGTGTGCTCGGCGGTATCACCGTCATCCTGTACGGCATGATCGGCCTGCTCGGTGCCCAGATCTGGCTGCATGCCAAGGTCGATCTGCGCAATCCGCTGAACCTGGTCCCGGCCGCGGCGGGCATCATCATCGGCGTCGGCGGGGTCAGCCTGAAGATCACCGACAACTTCGAGCTCAGCGGCATCGCCCTGGGCACGATCGTGGTCATCACCGGCTACCACGTGCTGCGGGCCTTCGCCCCGGCCCATCTCAAGACGCAGGAACCCCTCCTGGACTCGGGCACGTCGGCGTACGACGAGGCGGGCGCGAAGGAGAAGTCCTAGTGCCGTGACCGGCACTAGTGCCGCATCAGGCAACGTTTGCCCCGTCGCGACATCGGGCACGCACTCTCGCTGCACCAGCCGAAAGCCCAAGTACGTCCAGTACAAGGACTTCCGGCCGGCACACCGAGAGCACGCGCCCCACGCCGCTCCTTGACGGGCAAACGTTGCCTGCCGCGGCACTGGGGCGTGTTTCGAAAGTCCCGTTCGGCCTGCGACGCCTGGCACGGCGCCTCGCCCCGTCGTCGGGATCGTCCACGTACGCCCAGTACGTGGACGACCCTCCGCCTTGCGACGCACCGCACCGGACGCCGCGGGCCCCGCCCTTCGGGCGGACGACGCTACTTTCGAAACACGCCCTGGAACTCCTGGGTACCTTCCGGACGGCCACCGTCCGGAACCGCCCCCGGTCCGGCCCGCCTCGGCCGGACCGGGGGCGGTTCTCATGTGACGGACAGGACGCGGCGCAGGACCTCGGCGAGGGCGCCGCGGGAGAAGCCGGAGGCGCGCCAGGCGACATGCCCGTCGGGGCGTACGAGGAGGGCATCGTCCGGCCCCGTGGCCCCGCCGGTCCGCGCCCACCCGCCGGGGACGGCCTCTCGCCGCGCGCCGTCGCACAGCGCGCGGGCCTCGACCGGGATCCCCGCCCCGCGCAGGGTGTCGGCCTCCCGGCGCCGGTCCGGGCTGTCCGTCCCCGTGAGGAGGGTGAAGCCGGGGCCGACGAGGTCGAGGGTGGAGGTGGTGTCCGGGGAACCGCCGACGAGACGCACGTGCGGCAGGCGCTTTCCGGGGGCGCAGTCGGGGTGGAGGCCCGTGGCGTCGAGCGCGGTGCGACCGCCCGCCCCGGTGCCGGGGTCGGGGACGACCGCGGTGGAGCGGTAGTCGGCGGTCAGGAGGAGTTCGTCGTCGATGCGGTATCCGGCGCGGTCACGGGCGTTGGCGGTGGAGATGTCGATGACCCGGCGGGCGACCGGCCGGCGTTCGGCCCCGTAGGTGTCGAGCAGGGCGTCGCCGGCGTGTCCGGCGACGACGGCCGCGAGCTTCCAGGCGAGGTTGTCCGCGTCCCCGATGCCGGTGTTCATCCCGTGCCCGCCCGTCGGGGGGATCGCGTGGGCCGCGTCGCCGACGAGGAGCACGCGCGAGACGCGGTAGGCGGCGGCGAGCCGCGCGTCCATCCGCCAGGTCATCGTGTCCCGCACGGTCACGTCCAGGTCCGGGACACCGGCGGCGGTACGGACGAGCCCCGCCAGGTGCCCGGGATCGGAGAGGCCGTCCGACCGCTCCGCCCCCGGTTCCAGGGGATACTGGTAGATCCACTCCCGGTCGTTGTCGACGGCCATGAAGCCCCCGCGCCCCGGCACCGTGAGGAAGTAGGAGGCGCTCGCCCGGTCGGCCACGACCTCGCCCAGGGGCGCCTCGAAGCGGACGCTGAGGTACCGCCCCAGACCGGTGGGGCCCTCCATCGCGATCCCCGCCTCGCGGCGCACGGTGCTCGCGGCACCGTCGCAGCCGACGACCCAGCCCGCGCGCACGGAGTGCCGGGCCCCGGTCGTGGTGTCCTCGACGACGGCGTCCACCCCGCGGCCGTCGTCGGCCAGCGACAGCAGCCGCGTGGCGAACCGGACGCGCGAGCCGGCCAGGTCGCGGGCGTGCCGCAGCAACAGGGGCTCCAGGACGTCCTGGGAGCAGATCAGGCCCGGTGAAGGGGTGTGCTCGTGCTCGTCCTCGGCGGTCCGGTGCGCCGGGCCGGTACGGACGAAGTCCGGATCCACGAGGTCGCGACCGCGGTAGAAGAACACCTGGGACGGGGGAAGACCGGCCTCGCGGACGGCGGGCTCCAGGCCCATCCGCCGGAAGATCTCCATGGAACGGGCCGCCAGACCGCGCGCCTTCGGATGGGTGGAGGTGCCCGCACGGGCCTCGACCAGCAGGTGGTCGACCCCGTGACCGGACAGCAGGGCCGACACGGTCAGGCCGACCGGGCCACCCCCGACGACCAGTACGGACACGTTCGACGGAACGGACATGACCCTCCGCATGTGCGCGACCTTTCTCCGTACGACCGGCCGACCAGGTAACGTCTAATTTCGTTTTTGACGTTACCATGGGACGTCCGACGGCACGCAGCGAGGGAAACGAAGGAGAGGCGATGAGCGGCGGCATCCCCAGCGACGACAATCCACGGGGTCTGTACTTCCTGGCCGACCTGGTCAACACGGTCGTGGAGGGCGCCCCGGCGGACGCGGCCGCGCTGCGGGGCGTACTGGAGCGGCATGGCGGACCGCCCCTCGCGCTCACCGAGGACACCGCCCGCGAGCTGTGCGACGCCACCGCGCCGCTGATCCGGATCCTGGACCTGGACGACGTGGACGAGGCGGCCGAGGCCATCAACTCGCTGCTCGACCGCCACCCCGCCCGGCCCCGTCTGGTCCGCCTGCCCGGACGCCCGTGGTCGCTCCACGCCCGGGCGCCCCACGACGCGGCCCCGGCCCACTGGCTCCTGTCCACCACCGCCCTCGCCCTCGCGCTCTGGCTCGGCGAGCGCGGGTACTGCGCCTGGGGGCGGTGCGCGGCGCCCGGATGCCGGCGCTATTTCATCGACACCGGCCGCCGCTCGCCGCAGCGCTACTGCTCATCGCGGTGCGGCACCCGCGTGCGCGTCGCCGCGCACCGCGACCGGCGCGAGCGGTGAGCGGGCCCGGTCGGCCCCTCCGGCCCGTGGCACCGCGACGGCCCAGGACAACGCAACGGCAGAGGGCGCCGCGACACGGCGGCGCCCCGTGCGTGGGTGGTCCTCAGAAGCAGTCGCCGAACCAGTGGACCGCGCCCGGCGCGGTGACGGTGGCCCGCACCGACTCCTCGGCGGCGTGCAGCGGGCGCGCCATGCCCACGTGTTCCGTCACCCTCCGGACGTCCGCCAGCAGGGCCGGCAGGGCCGCCCGGAGCACCGGCCCGTCGGGAAGCCGGATCCTGGCCCGGTCCAGCCCGGCGGCCCGGCCCCGTTCGCCGACGGCGGCGAGCAGCGCGCCCAGGCACCCGGGCGCGCCCGCGAACTCGTGGACGTCCACGCGCTCCGTCTCGTGACGGGCCACGATCCAGCCGACGACCTGCCCCGAACCGGGGTCCTCCGCCACGAGCGAGCCTTCGAGCGGGCCGTACCAGGCAGGCACCCTCACTGCCCAGTCGTGCGGGGTCCGCACCGCGCTGAGCGGCCGGGTCGAGTTGTACGCGTCGTGCAGGGCGGCCACCGCCGGGGCGTCCCGTTCGGCGGCGGCGCGGATCCGGAAGGTCCCGGGATCCGGCGAGGGCGCGAGCGTCCCCTCGGTGTACGCACTGGCGAACTCCCGCCACCCGGAGCCCCGGTAGACGCCCGGTGTCCCGGTGAACAGCAGGGACCAGTCGCACCCCTCGGCCGTCATGACGCGTTCCGCCGCCACCAGCAGCCGCCGCACCAGCCCCTGCCCGCGGGCCTCGGGGCGGGTGGCGACGCTGCCGATGCCGCCCACCCGCCGCGGCACGCCGTGCGCGTCGCGGATCCGCCTCGGCACGTAGACCACGACGGCGTCGATCCCGCCGTCCGGGTCGTTCTGCGCGACGAAGGTGTGCCGGTGGCGGTCGGGGTCGAGGGCGTGCAGGCGGGGAAGGTGCGGGGCGTCGAAGCAGCGCTCCCACAGGGCGGCCAGCGCCGGTTCGTCTGCCGGGGTCGTGGTGCGGACGTGGGCGGTCACAGGATCACGTTCCCGTCCGTGTGCGTCGCGTCGCCGTTCGCGGGCATCGCGGTGCGTTTCGTGCCGTCCTCCACGCAGGCGGTGTGCAGGGCGGAGACCAGGGCGTCCGGGGCCAGGTGGAGGGTGCCGCCGGTGAAGCGGACGCCGGTCGCCGCGTAGTGGTTGGCGCCGTCGGCTATGCGCACATGGGCGGTGCCGGATCCGGAGGCGGCGCCGGCGAACCCG
This sequence comes from Streptomyces sp. NPDC002476, assembly GCF_042889785.1. NCBI lineage: Bacteria > Bacillati > Actinomycetota > Actinomycetes > Kitasatosporales > Streptomycetaceae > Streptomyces > Streptomyces sp. NPDC002476. The sequence continues at coordinate 67,085 of NZ_JBIARH010000038.1, forward strand.
TTGAGGTCCCAGGTCACGGTGCCCGGTCCGGACGCCCGGCCGAGCAGTGCCCGCGCCTTGTTGGTGCCGCTGAACCGGGCGCCGCCGGTGACGCCGATCCGCTGGTCGCGCACGGCACTGAGCTCGATGCCGGTGTTCTCGTACCGGCCGCCGTCGATGTGCAGCGCGGCGGAGCCGACCGAGAGCGGGGCGGCGTCCTCGGCACCGGTGACGGTGCAGTCGGTGAAGTGGACGGGACCGGCACCGCGCAGGATCGCGCCGTCGACCCCCTTGAAGACGCAGCGCACGAAGTGGACGGGCGCGGTGACCGGGGTCTGGACGAGGACGGCGCCCGCGGGCGGCTCGAAGGAGCAGTCGCTGACGGTGGTGGGCCGGGTGGAGCGGGCGGAGCGCTGGGCGACGGCGAAGGTCCTGGCGGTGCAGCCGCGCACCTGCGCGCCGTCGGCGTTCACGGTGAGGGTGCCCGCCTGGTCGAAGGTGGGGCGGGCGATCACGGTGACGTCCTCGAGGGTCAGGTCGGTGATCTTGGTGTTGGCGGTGAACCAGGAGCAGACGTGCCGGCGCACCGTGATCCGCTTGGCGGAGATCCCCCATTGGGCCCCGGAGTTGGCGATGTCCATCAGGCCCGAGTTGCCGTCGAAGAGCAGGTCGTGCTCGTACTGGCCGTGGGTGGTGAACGGGTTGCCGCCCGCGTCGTCGCCGTCGCCGTGGCAGTTGACGACCGTGCAGTACGCGGACGCGGTGAGGTCGTTGAGGTGGCGCACGTTGCTGGTCGTGCAGTCGGCGATGTGCCCGTAGAGGCAGTAGATCTGCTGGGTGAGGTAGCCCGCGCCGCCGTACTCGACGGTGGGCGGGTTCTTCAGCGAGCAGTTCTCGGTACGGAACCGGGTGCACCAGCGCCGCATGATCACCGGCCAGAAGGTGCCGGTGGCGTGGATCCCGGAGACGTCGCAGCCGACGGCGTACTCGAAGCTGACGGGGTGGGAACCGGTGTACTCGTCGGCACCGGCCCCCTCGAAGACCATGTTGCGGACGTGTGCGTTCCGCACGGGTTCGACCCGGGTCCAGGTGAGTTCGCGGCCCTTCGCCAGCTCCCAGCCGTTCAGGTAGCCGATCCGGACGTGCGTCGCGTCGACGATCTCGGTGATCTCCACGAGCTTCTGCAGCTCGCGCTCGTCACGGCCGCCGCCCGCGACCGGGGCGACCTGGACCGCCCACCACTGGCCGGCCTCGAACGCCTTGGCGTCGGGGACCGGGAAGGTGTCGGTGAGTTCGACGACCGTGCCGGAGAGCGCGTGGCGGACGGTGGTGTCGGTGACGGTGCCGCGGAAGGAGAGGACGGCTCCGAAGGGGTTGTCGTGGGTGTTCTTCTCGATGCCTTCGGTGCGTATGCGGT